>RECS01000100.1 GCA_007693915.1 Saprospirales bacterium
AATTATAGCTGACAGTTTGGCTTTGCAGTAGAAATTTTGTGAATAATCCGGGTTAGTATAATTCTTTTATCTCGTAGCTTGTATCTAAAAACACTTTTCACCCTCAGATAGTGTCAGCAAAAAGCCAATAGTTACTAACTGTCTAGTGTCTCTTTATAAACCCTTAAACAACGCTCTCTTGCTTTTTTGTGGTCGACAATTGGATCAGGGTATTCACTCGTGCCAAATTCAGGGACGTATTTTTTAACGTATTCCAGATGCTTATCAAATTTTTTCAATTGAGCATCCGGACTGAATATACGAAAGTAGGGTGCAGCATCAGTGCCACATCCCGCAGCCCATTGCCATCCTCCGCTATTAGATGCGAGATCAAAATCCAGCAACATTTTAGCAAAATAGGCTTCTCCCCACCGCCAATCAATAAGCAGGTGTTTGGTCAGAAAACTGGCAGTAAGCATGCGGATTCTATTGTGCATATAACCCTCTGTGTTCAATTGACGCATTCCTGCATCTACTAATGGAAAACCAGTACGCCCCTCACACCATTTTCTAAAATCCGTCTCATTATTTAACCATTGGATAGCCGCGTATTTTTCCCTAAAAGGACCATCTACCACATGCGGAAAATGAAAAAGAATCTGCGAGTAAAAATCTCTCCAGATTAATTCATTTAAAAAGGTTTCATTCAATCCGGAGGCCTTCGCAGCTTTTTCCCTGATAGATAGAGTGCCAAAGCGGAAGTGAATTCCCAATCTTGAAGTGGCATCCATAGCCGGATAATCTCTTTTTTGACTGTATTCACGTACTACTTTTCTAGAAACTTCTCTGGAAGGAATAGAAATGTCCGTCTCAGAAAACCCCATCTCAACCAAAGGTGGAACGTTGGAGGTATTCTCCCATTTCAGAAACCTATCTTTATGGGCTTCAGAGGGGTAAGTTTTAAAAAATGAAGATTTATATAGTGGGTCAGAAGGGCCCAAATCTCGACGAATCAAATCAAACCATTTTCGTTTAAAAGGAGTAAAAACAACATAGGGATCGCCATCGTCCTTCAGCACCTCACCGCCTTCGGTAATGACATGGTCTTTAAATGTTTGGAAATCAATTCCACTGTTTTCCAAAAGTTTTTTAACAGCTGAATCCCGCTCTTTTGCATAAGGCTCATAATCTCGATTGCAGTAAACTGCTTTTACATTCCAATCCTCTATAATTTGGTTCCATACTTCTTCGACTTTACCGTAGCAAACTAGCAAATCATTTCCGGCTTTTTTCAGTTCTTCCCTTATCCTATTGAGTTCAGTGCGGATAAACTCTACTCTGGCATCGCTTTTATTTTCTAACTTATCTAGTATGTAACGATCAAAAATAAATACGGGCAAGACTTCCCTGCCCGATCGTAAAGCCTCGTATAATCCTCTATTGTCATTCAGTCGAAGGTCACGCCTAAACCAGAAGGCAGTGATTGGATTTGTGTTGGTGTTTTTCATGTAGATTAAAAGCTTTTTAGACTGGATTGTTTTTTAAAATTAATGTTTTTCGGGCAACCCTCTAAAAGGTTCCTAATGTTAGGTAATTCTTTTTAAAACAACCGGGTTCAACCAATAAACTGCATGGCCTCCAAAATAATATAATTTACCACGCCTATACAACTCCACTTAATCTCTGTGACCGATGTGTCCATTGTGGTTAGTCATTTTAACAGAAAAAAGGTTCTGCCAAAATTAAGAAAAATTGGAAGAATTACGATGTTCAAAAAGTCAGAGAAGCCTCCAAAATTTCCATTTCAATTTATTTTACAAACCAAAACCCACATTGTATTATCTTTGCCCTCATAATTAGTAACCAGAAGAATCGCAAAATAACTGCTTCAAAAGCAATTAATAATACATCCGCTCAGTCATGGATTTTACTTTGCTCATTGAAAATTTAACCAACCCAGCCCTACTCTTCTTTGTGCTGGGGATACTGGCAGTTTACCTCAAGAGTGATTTAGAAATACCTGCCAACTCCTCCAAATTTATTTCACTCTATCTCTTATTTGCCATTGGCTTTAAGGGAGGACAAGAACTTGCTCAGGAACCGTTCACGGCTGAAATTGGTTGGTCACTGCTGTTTGGAATTGCCATTTCCATGATAATTCCTATATATTGCTTCTTTATCTTGAGAAGAAAATTGAATGTATTTGACTCGGGTGCTATTGCAGCAGCTTATGGCTCAGTAAGTGCGGTAACCTTCGTCACTGCCATTGCTTATCTGGAATCCATGAATCTAGCCGTACAGGGACACATGGTCGCCATTATGGCATTGATGGAATCTCCGGCCATCATAGTAGGTTTAATCCTGATATCTCTTTTTCAGAAAGAGGGTTCAGCTCGAATTAAGAAAACAGCAGCACTTCGGCACTCTTTGACAAATGGTAGTGTGGTGCTGATACTGGGTAGTCTAGTAATTGGCTTTCTTGCTGATGCTAAACATGCCGCTGATATAAAGCCATTTACAGATGATTTGTTCAAAGGTTTTCTAGCCATATTTTTACTCGATATGGGTATTACCTCTGGCAGAAAATTAAAATCGTTCTTTTCATTTGGGTGGTTCCCATTAGCCTTTTCTATTGTTTTACCCATTATCAATGGTATTGTTTTTGCTTATCTTTCTGCTATGATTACCAGTGATATTTCCAATCGATTTATGTTTGCCATATTGGCTGCGAGTGCCTCCTACATTGCAGTCCCTGCCGCTATGAAAATAACAGCACCACAAGCCAACCCCGGCTTATTTCTGCCTATGGCTTTGGGCATTACATTCCCGGTTAATATTACCATAGGTATGCCAATTTATATGCTGGTAGTGCAACTTACTTAATCAAACCTCCATTATCAAATCATTAAGACTGACGGGAAACATTATTTTTTAGATGTATGTGCAGTATTTTCGCTTTGTTTTTTAATGATAACCAAAAGCTCATGAAAAGCTCATTCAATTTTTGCTTTTTAATCCTTATTATTTCTTTTCTAAGCCTAGAGCTTTCCGGGCAACAGTGGTTTGCAAGTCCCGAAATTAAAGGCAAAGTAGGGGAAGATGGAAAAATTTCCGGTACTGTTTTTTTTGACTCCAATAAAAACGGAAAATTAGATGTCGGGGAAAAAGGTATTAAAGATGTACTTATTTCAAATGGAAAAGATTGGGTAAGAACAGATGACAATGGTTTTTATCAGATTTCTGTAAGACCCGATATGAATCTTACCATAGTCCAACCATCTGGCTGGAGGGTGCCATCAGATGCGAGAATGGTTCCACAATTTTTTTATATACATAAATCAGGTGGGACTCCCTATGAAATGCGATTTGGCGGACTCCCGGATACCGGACCGGCACCGGCTGTAGTAAACTTTCCTCTGATTCGGGAGGGAGCTGTGGGTGAAAAATTTTCCTGCATCATACTTGCAGACCCTCAGGCATATTCCAATGAACAACTCAATTGGTTGAGGGATGGTGTTTTTGCAGATATTCTCAATTCAGATTATGCGCAAGGAGACTGCATGATTCAGTTGGGTGATATAGTAGGTGACGATCTTGGCTTACTGGAACGCCACCTAGAATTGGGATCAGTTATCGGCTTGCCACAATGGTTGGTAATCGGAAACCACGACATAGACTTTGATGCCCAAACTAATGATGATAAGGCGGATAGCTGGAGGCGAATCTACGGTCCAAATTATTATGCTTTTGAAATGGGTAATGTACTTTTTGTTGCACTGGATAACATCTACTATCCATGCGGTTCTGTAGATTATTCCATGGGTGTTACCAATTGTGCTGAAGGAAACAACCCGACATATAATGGAAGGCTAACTGAGATTCAATTTCAGTGGCTAAAAACTTTAATCGAAAAAACCGATGAGGATAAGTTAATTGTGGTGAACGCCCATATACCGATGGTTTCTTTTGTAGATGGAACAAGCGCACAACATCAAACTAATGATGCCTACAGAATTTATGAATTATTAGAAGGTAGAGAGGCAGTATTTTTTGCAGGGCACACACACACTACGGAAAACCACTCTCCGGGACAGTTTTTTAAAGGATGGGAAGAAAACACGGGATCCGGTCCGCTTCCTTTCAGGCACATCATTGCAGGTGCTGCATCGGGTGCATGGTTTCAGGGTGACTTTAATGTTTACGGAGTTCCTATGGCATTGCAGAGATTGGGTGCACCAATGGGGTATTTTCATATGGATTTTGAAGGAGCTGACTACAGGGAAAAATATGTGGCTGCATTAATGGGTAGGGACAGAGGGCAATGGATAGGGTTAAATACCCCTGGTTTCCGAAAATGGTATAATGAAATCATGAATTGGGCCATAGACAATCCGTTTGAACTGGAAGCAGTACCGCCTTACTCCATCAATGACTTAACAGATACGCGTTTACTTACACCGGCGGATTTTAAAGAAGGAGTTTGGGTGACAGCCAATGTATGGGCGGGCAGCGCAGAAACTTATGTTAGAGCGGTGTTATCAACCGGACATGAATTAAGTTTAGAACGTACACAGAATGGAAAAGGTGAACAAGTTAAAATTGGTGTAGAATGGGCTGATCCTTTTGCTACATCTAAACAGCTTTCTGTTACCCGTTACGCTTATCAAAGTCAATTGGGGCATGAACGTGCACAAGGCCATGAGTTGTTTACCGGTAGAACATTGGGGCCTTCTTCCCCTAGACCACAAAGGTCAATCGCAGACAGAAATATGCATCTGTGGCGTGCTCAATTACCCGAATTACCGTTGGGGGTGCATACCATAATGGTAATCAGTACTGACAGGCATGGATTTGAATACAGAGATAAAATGACGGTTGAGGTAAGAGACGAACATCCACCATTATACTGGAGAAATGAGTTATGGGAAAATCGTTTCGGGACCAGATAAGTTTCACTCTAAAATACGGTTCGATTTAATATTAACTTAAACTTGTGTTACGTTAGGACAGATAGGCTTGGTATATCTTTGCTTTCGGTTTTTTGATAGTACAATAAAATCTATGGGTCAAGTAAGCCCTCATTTAGCGAAAACCTTAAAAGATAAACCCAGATGGATGTCCTGGACTGCGATTAGCCTTTTAGTATATCTTCTTTTGGTAGCAGTAGGGGTGATTAGCAATGGATTTAAATTAGCTACTGCGGAGCATGCTTTGGTGCTTTTTGAATTTGCATCAAACCCATTAATAGCATTAATCATTGGAATTGTAGCAACTGCCTCAATTCAGAGTTCAAGTACAGTTACCTCTGTAATTGTAGGTCTTGTAGCGGGAGGTATGCCGTTGGGCATTGCAATTCCGATGATAATGGGAGCTAATATCGGCACCTCCCTTACCAGCACATTGGTAAGTCTTGGGCATATTCAAAATGGCGCTGAGTTCAAAAGAGCCTTCTCAGCCGCTACAGTACACGACTGCTTTAACTTTTTGGCTGTATTGGTAATTCTTCCCATAGAGCTGCTCTTCCAACCACTTGAAAAGTTGGCAGGTTATTTTGCTACTTTTTTCCGTTCAGGATCGGCCACAGACATCTCGTCTTTCAACCTATTAGATGCTTCTACCAAACCACTTGTGAATGGTATCGAATGGGTTTTTGCTATTTTACCAGATATGTGGGATGGAGTCTTAATGATTATCTTCGGGATATTTCTCATCTTGCTCGTCATACGAAATATCGGAAAACTATTAAAAAGGCTGATGGTTGGACGTTCCCTTGAAATCATTCAAAATACAATTGGAAGAGATCCAATATCAGGAATTTTTGCGGGTAGTGTTGTAACCGTAATGGTGCAGTCGTCCTCAACTACAACGGCTCTGATTGTTCCTATGGCCGGAAGTGGTGTATTCTCCATTCAACAGGTTTATCCTTTTACACTTGGAGGTAATCTCGGAACTACAGTTACTGCAGCAATTGCATCCATGACCTTTACTGGTCCAATGGCCGTTTTATCCTTTCAGATAGCATTGGTCCATTTCTTTTTCAATCTATTTGGGATTCTACTCATTTACTGCATTCCATTACTAAGAAATATACCTGTTTATATGTCCGAAAAAATGGCTGCAATGAGTCAAAAAAATAAGTTTTTTGTAATGGGATATATTCTTGGTGTCTTCTTTATAACTCCTTTATTACTCATCTGGCTTGCAAGAATGTTCTAATTCAACAAAATTCTTAGTCAATACTATAATTATCATATTCGTTTTAGGAAAAAATCAATTCCACTACTTCCTCAAGATTCAATTTCGATGAAGATTGTTCACTTATTATTTGATCAGCAAGATTTCGTTTGCTTTGATGTAGCTCGTGAATTTTTTCCTCTATGGTATTCTTAGCCAAAAGCCGATAAACAGTTACTGGTTTATCTTGACCAATACGATGAGCTCTATCCGTCGCCTGATCCTCAACAGCCGGATTCCACCACGGATCCATATGTACAACATAAGAGGCAGAAGTTAAGTTAATTCCGGTGCCACCTGCTTTCAAACTAAGTAGAAAAACCGGACATTTACCTTCCTCAAATTCCTTGACTAATTTCTTCCGCTTTTTGGGGCTTGTACTGCCATCCAAATAGAAATAATCAATTTTTTGCTTTTTAAGCTCTTCTCGAATCAGACTCAAATGTTTAACAAATTGGCTAAAAATCAAAACCTGATGACCTCCCGGTAAAATTTCATCCAGTAATTCAGTCAAGGCTTCCATTTTTGAGGATCCCATATTTAATTCAGGATCTACGAGAGATGGACTGCAAGCGGCAAGACGCAGTTTAGTGAGAACAGAAAAAATCTGAATATGACGCTGTCCAGGTGGCAAGGCAGCAGCCTCAGCAAGCTCTTCCTTTGCTTTCTTTCTAAGTGTTTCGTAAAAGGTGATTTCAATTTTGTTTAAAACTACCTGTCTGTTAATTTCAGTTTTTGGGGGTAGATCTGTCAAAACCTCATTTTTTGTCCTCCTCAAGAGAAAAGGTTGAACAATATTTCTAAGTTGTGACGCAACCCATTGGTTTTCATGATTTTCAATTGGAATGACAAAACGTTCCCTGAAAGACTTGAGGCTACCCAAAAGTCCGGTGTTAATAAACCTGAAAATGCTCCACAATTCCTGGAGGCTATTTTCAATAGGAGTACCTGTAGTCACCCAACGAGCTTCCGCATTTATTCTGTAGGCTGCCTTACTCCTTTTGGCATCCGGATTTTTAATAGCTTGTGCCTCATCAAGTATTACGGAAGCAAAACTGACTTTTTCTATTTCTTCAATTTGATTGGTCAATAACCCATAAGAGGAAATAAGAACATCACCCTTGTTAAGTTTTGGTATTAACGAACTACCATCTTCATCATATAGGTTAAATGTGTTTAGATCAGGTGCAAATTTTTTAAGTTCAGACTCCCAATTTGCGCAAACTGATGTCGGGGCGACTACCAGAGCCGGACCGATCTGACTTCTTTGCAATAAAACAGCAATTGACTGAATAGTTTTTCCAAGTCCCATATCATCAGCAAGGCACGAGCCAAATCCCTGATCAGCTCGTCTGCAGAGCCATTGAAAACCAGTGTATTGATAGCCTCTCAAAGTAGCTTGCAAATTCTCAGGAATGGGATAATTGTTCTCCTCCAGGAGTTTTATTTCCTTCAATTTCTTTGTCCACCCCCTTGATTTGGATGTTTGAATCTGACCGTCGTCAACTACAGACTCCAGATACATCGCAGCAATGGGGTGAACTTTTATTTCTTCTTTGCCGGAACTAGAAACCAAAGATAATTGCCTCATTTTTCTTTTTAAACTTTGGGATATCAAGACATAGTCATCATCCTTTAATTTAAAAAAGTTGGTCTCATCCTGGGCGCTAAAACTGAGCAAGTCCGAAAATTTTAAAGATAGTTGGTCATCAATTTCAATATCCTCCCCTATTAGATTAAGCCAGCCAGAAGAGCTCTTAAGATTCAGTTGAAGGACGGAAGGTTTCACATAGCTAATTATTCGATTGTTTTGGTCTTTTAATACTTCGATCTCTAAGACATTACTATCAACTAATAGCTGACTACTTTCTAAAAAGGAGAGCATTTCCAATTCAGAAGAGAATTCAATGTAACTCTCTTCCTTTAAAAAGTTTAAACCTAGACTTTCGGTTAAACTTTTTATTCTTTCCAAATTCTTTTTCTCCTTGGTCAGATTTCTGCTAATGCAATATATTTTGTCATCTATCTCTTCTGTAAATTTTTCAAATCCCTGAGCGGCAGGCAATAATCGGGTAAAAGGCTCAGAGGGATGTAAGTGCAATTCACCAATAAAACCATTAGCACCATCAGGCACTATTTTTACTAACAATTTGCCATCTGATTTTATAACAGGCAAGTCACCCATTAATTCCTCAGGTATGTCTCCGGATAATTTTACAAGTTTTTGAGCTTTTTTTAACCAATCTACCAGCTTTGAAAAACCCTCCGGTGGGAACTTCCCATTAATTGAGTTAATAACTTTCCCTATATCGTAAACCCGATCATCAAATTTGGTGACTTCTACCAAATTGTAACTAACAAACTCATAAAAGATAGAACCATCACTTTGCGGTTTTAGATTCAGCTTAAATGATCCATTTTTCTCTCTTTTTAGGTGAATACTTGGTTGTGCTAATTTTATTTGAAGGGGAGTGTGATGCTTGTCATCAATAAACACATTATCTCTCCCTACCAGCAAAAATAAGGCCTCATTAAAATCAAATTCATATAGATTATTGTACCAATAAATTGATTTTAACGCGGAAACTATTCGAGCGTCGCGCTCATCTTGAAAATCATACTCACCATCTTTAATTCTGCTTAGACTAATGGTACGCCCCTTTGACCATTTTCCAGATTTTAATCTTTTCTGTTCGATTGGTGTTATTTCTCTTTCAATATTTTTTACCCGCCATATTACCCGTTTTTCAGATTGCTTTTCTGAGTATCTACTCAATGTATCCTCAAGAGAATCTAACCAAATCTCCCATTTGGGCCTCTCTGCATATCCCTTGGGAATAGGTAAAGTTAATTTAGGAAAAAGCTTACGTAAAAATAGATCATTTTGATCAAAAAAGTCATTATTATAAAATTCATTTAACCACCAAAAACACTCTGAATCAAAAAAGTATTTAGTTTTTTCATAGATGCTAAAATTTAAGTACACAGCATTTGGATTTTCAAGAACTAAATACCTTTTTACCCAATACACAAATATTAAAGAAATTGAACAAACTTCATAATCCTCTAAATCAAAGTGTTCTTTTCTATCAATTAGTTTGGGTAAAATTTTTCTGATCCTACTGAAACCTTCCTCGTAAATTCCACAATTTAAGAGCTTGATTTTTTTAAATTTCTTTATAAAATCTTTTTCATGATTCACCAATATACTAAAACCGTAAACCATACCAAAAGGAGAAGCGAAAGGTATTGATCTCTTTTCATCAACTTTTCTCCAAAGCTTGAACCCGCTTTCAAATAGTGGATCTGCCTTTAAATACTCTTCCTCAAAGCACAAAAGAACGGCTTCTGTGATCTCCCTATGATGGAGCAGCATCTTTGGAAGTAAACCCTCGATCAATTTTAAATCAGCCTTGACTAATGCATGTTGCGCAAATAAAAAATAAAAATCATGTCCCTTATTATATACCTCACTTTTTGCAAATTCCGCAGTATATTCCCAAAACCAATTTGGAATAGGGTTACCGCTCAGTAAAAATCCATAAAAAAGTGTTGATAGAAAATTAAGTCGGTTCTCAATTTCCATCATTTCCAACCACTCTTGAGGTGGAGGATATTTTACAATATTGTTAACTAAATAATTAACCTTCTCCTCATTGGAATCAAAATACAATTTAGATAAAATACCATTAAAATTACTGCCAATAGATTCTGCAATATTGAGGGTTAGCATAAAATTTGAATAGGGAAAGTAATAGCCACTAAATCTAGAAACTTCTGAATAGGTCTTATAAAAAAAACTTGCTATTATCTCATAGTCTTCATCCAAAACCATCGCACACAACAGATTAAATAAATATTTCTGTTCTACCGGAGCCTTGGTCAATGTGTTGATATTAAATCCCATTATATCGGCAATCTCCCTACCCACAGCAGAAATTACGAGTTGATCCTTTGATTCACCGAGCCCTAATTTATATTTCACCTCCTTCCAAACATTGATCAATTCAGCCCTGCGAACATGTTTACTGGTCAACATAGTACTTATCAAAAAGGCCTTTTGGGTTTTTGATAATTTTTCATAATTCTGCCGAATATTTCTCAGATACACTTCTTCCATGGATACTTTCCGCTTATCTCTAAAAATAGAACAAAAATATAAATTTTATTAGCAAATTTTATTTTTTGGATGAAGAGTGTACTTATTATGGGTTTTCTCAATATAGTAGACACAAAGGTAGTTAAGCTGCACGATTAAATTTAATCAAATTTTTAAAAGCTGCTAAGTGTGAAATATAGCCAATAGCTGAATGTATGCTCACACTCTATTCTAACTTTTAGATATATACAGAGGATACCTAGGATGGAAAACTCTTCTTGCCCATCTTCAAATCCTTTAATCCTGTTCAGACCATTTAAAGATAGCGAAGTGATGGAAGCGGGAAGCATTTTATTATTATTTATCAATATGATTTGTGTGTGGTTAGTGATGAGAAAAAAATTGCACCGCAGAGTGGCAAAGAACGCAGAGTTTGCAAGAGTTTACCACGCCAAGGCGTGGCAGAGAAAAACTTTTAAATCTCTGCGCCTCTGCGGTGAATAAAAAAACAACATATAGTCAGATTCGAAATATAATGGAATGAAGAAGAAGCTCGGACTGATGCAATTAATATGTCTGAACATGATTTATACGATTGCAGGATGGACAGGAAGAAAATCATCCTGCCCATCATCAAATCCGGTAATCCTGTTCAGACCATTTGTTGATAGCGATGAGTGAAAATTTGCACCGCAGAGTGGCAGAGAACGCAGAGAAAAATGGTAAAAGCTCTGCGTAACTCTGCGCCTCTGCGGTAAAAAAAAGAAAATCTAATACTAATTCAGAATCAATATTTTATGAAATGAAGAAGAAGCTCGGACTGATGCATTTTAAATTTGTAAACAAGTTTTATGTGAATGCAGGATACCCAAGATAAATAAAATCTTGACCATCTTCAAATCCTTTAATCCTGATCAGACCATTTGAAGTTTATGAAGAAGCAGAACCTTGGAAAGCCTGTTCCCAAACTGAGGGGAATATGTTAGGATTGTAGAAACTTTTTTAGAAAGTCATGTATTACAAAATTTAGTAGCTTAAATTGTGGTGCACATAGCGGAACAGAACATATCAGCCATTTTTGAAAAATTTATATTAATCCCCAAAAAAATAATCATCGTCATTTTTTTTTTATAAATTTACCGAAAAAATAAGATCATGGAAGATAACAGACCTTGGCTAAATCATTATTCACCCGGTGTTCCCGCTAATATTAACCCCGATGAATATCCTTCCCTTTTGGCATTAATGGAAGCAAGTGTTGAAAAATATGGCAATAAACCTGCTTTTACCAATATGGGAAAAACCATAACCTATAAAGAATTAGGTGAAAAAGCAAGAAAAATGGCTGCATATCTTCAGTCCAGAGGACTTCAACCCGGTGACAGGATAGCATTAATGATGCCCAATACCTTACAATATCCCATTTCGTTATTGGCTTCTCTAATGGCAGGTCTCGTGGTGGTCAATACCAATCCTCTGTACACTCCCCGGGAAATGAAACATCAGTTTACTGATTCCGGTGCAAAGGCGGTAATTATAGCTGAAAATTTTGCCGCTAATCTGCAAAAGATTATTCATGAGACGGATATTCAGGTAGTTGTTAAAACAAGTATTGGCGAATTACTTGGAGGACTAAAAGGATCCATAGTTAATTTTGTTATACGCTATATCAAAAAAATGGTTCCGAAATATGATTTAAAAAATGCTGTTACTTTTTCCCATGCAATGAAGGAAGGTAAAAAATTCAGCATCAATCCTGTGGAAGAAAGTCATGATAGAGTAATAGCCCTGCAATATACAGGAGGTACGACCGGTGTTTCAAAAGGAAGTATGCTGACCAATAGGAATTTAGTTTCCAATGCTTTGCAAATTCGAGCAATCATGAATCCCTTTTTAAAAGAAGGTGAAGAAATTGCAGCTTGTCCCCTACCCTTGTACCATATATTCGCATTTACAGTTAATTGTGTGGCAATGATGAGTTTTGGAAGCCACTCCATCTTAATTACTAATGCAAGAGACATTCCTTCTGTAATTAAGGAATTTAAAAAATATCCGGTTTCTATGTTCACAGGTGTCAATACCCTTTTTAATGCCCTTTTAAATCATCCCGATATTAAAAAGGTAGATTTCAGTACTCTTAAGGTTACTGTAGGTGGTGGTATGGCAGTCCAAAGAGCTGTTGCAGAAAAATGGTTGCAAGTAACAGGTTGTCATTTAAATGAAGGCTTTGGGATGACAGAGTCTTCCCCTCTTGCATCAGTAAATCCAATCGACGGCACTGGAAGATTAGGAACTGTTGGCCTTCCTGCACCTTCTACACTTATGAGAATAGTGGATGAAGAAGGAAATTCTTTACCTGCAAATGAAATTGGAGAAATTCAAGTAAAAGGACCGCAAATCATGAAAGGATATTACAATAGACCTGATGAAACTGCTAAAACTTTGGTGGACGGATGGTTGAATACCGGGGATATTGGCATGATGTCACCGGATGGTTTTTTCAAAATTGTAGATCGCAAAAAAGATATGATTCTGGTTTCCGGCTTTAATGTTTTCCCCAATGAGATCGAGGATGTTTTGGCTGCTCATCCTAAAGTGCTGGAAGTAGCTGCAGTAGGAGTACCTCATGAAAAATCAGGGGAATGCGTCAAAGTCTTCATAGTCAAAAAAGACAAATCCTTAAAGGAAAAAGAGGTAATTGCCTATTGTAAAGAAAATCTAACCGGTTACAAAGTTCCCAAGGAAGTAGAATTTAGAAATGATTTACCAAAGACCAATGTGGGCAAAATTTTGAGAAGGGCTTTGAGGGAGAGTTGATTTCAGATTTGTGATTTTTGATTTGGTTCAAAGCTAATTATAATGCGTAATTAAATAGTTCCTAGCCTACTTTTTGTCTATTTGGTCTTAAAGCTCAATAATAAGTTACTAAGCTAAATTAGATTAACCTGGATTATTCATGAGATTTCGTTTCGTAAAGCAAAAATGTCAATAGAATTGGGAAGCGCAGAAATTTTTATCCGAAGGAATTGTAGCCCAATTTTGAGTATAACAAATTTCGAGCATTTTCAATTATAGCCGACAGTTTGACTTTGCAGTAGAAATTTTGTGAATAATCCGGGCTAATACAAAGAAGCCAAAAACTGCTTATTGAATTGGATAACAAACCAGGTGGTTTAAAAACTCAGAAGACATCGTTTTGATATGCTATGCAAAAGACTACAACCGCTAGGATTTCAATTAACTCCTTCTCACTTCACCACAAAAACCGGAATCATCCGGTAGCGGTTACCATCAAACAATCTCACAAAATAGGCTCCGGTTCCGTCGATATTCCAGTTGAATTGATGCGTGCCACTCTCAAGAACCTCGGAGGAAGTTATATTTCTGATAAACTTACCATTGCTGCTAAAAAGATCCATTTGTATACTTTGTCTGGATTCCAAATTAAGTTCCAAGCTAACAAGACCATTTGTTGGATTCGGGAATAAGTTGTAAGACAGTTCATGGCTTAACTCTCTAACATTTGTAGAACCATCTTGCACCCGAATATTGTCAATAAAAAGGGAATTCCCGTTGTCAGAGGTTACCTCAAATCTAAACATCAAATGATCAGCTCCATCTGTATTGTTGAGTATTAAAGTTTCAGTCCTCCAATCATCCGGATGGGGGTAGTATATTTCATTCTGAGGAGTGACAGTAGCTAGTTCATCACCTGATTTCACATAAAGAGATTCCCAACTTTGACCACAGTCAAAAGAATAAAACAGTTCTAATTTATCATTTGATAATTCTCCATTGTTTTTGGTAAATTGAGCATGTGCTATATCAAAAGAAATGCTAATAGTTCCTAGCCCGCTAATACCAGCATTATCAAATATATTTATTTCTCCATCGGGTCTGAAAATTGGAACTCGCCAACCTCTGAAATTAACAAAAATACTGGACTCAGAATTGCCAAAACCGCCAAGAGGATACGATGCAGTAGGTGATTGATTTGCAGTTCTAATGAAAAAATTATTAGGACTTAAAAATTCAAAAATCGATGATGAAATTGTACCCCCTTCAAAATTTTCAAAATCAATCAAAAAATCCTCCCAAGGTGTAACTCTATATGCAGAAAAAGGATCCGGAAGAACAATATTATTTAAGGTATTAACCTCTCTGAATGCTCCACCATTCACATTTTCAATAAAATAGTTTATTTCGCTATCACCGGAAGGCAGTGAGATGGGATTGTCATATCTAATAGTAACATCTTGTCCTGGTTGAAGAACTTCAGAGATATGTTTATTGTATATTTCACCACCTACATCAAAAACAACAGTGTACTCTTCGACATCAATCAAACCACTATTGCGAACTCTTAATCCTAAATTAGCTGTCCGTCCACACTTCGGACCAGAAATTATGGTGTTTTTAAAAAGAATAGCCATATCAGCATAAATAGAATCAATAACTGCTTTTTCTGTGATAGCTCCATTAAAAATTTCTCTACTACTGTGATTCTGCAAAAAAGCTGCAAATACCATCTCATCCAGTGCATAAATATATTCAGGTATCTCCGCTTCAAAGCTAAAGTTAAGTGTATCCCCGGCTCCAATTGAAGTAAGAGCAGTTCCCTGTGCATTTGGGTACATCTTTCTCATGACATGGGTGAAATCTCTTTCATCAGTAGATCCCGGAGGAAAAGCCCAAATATTTTCTACCTCTAAAAGTAGGAGATGTAATCGTAAATCTCCTGAAATTTCAATGCTATCGTGGTTTACAACTGTAACATAAACATCAGCTTTTGAAAAATCTTGTTGGTACTCCAAATCAATAAGTATTTCAATAAATGTTTCTTGGGCAGCCGCAAAATTTAGTGCTGCTTGCGTAAATCCTCCTGGGGCACCGGCATACCACGTATCCCAATTTCCTACACCTCCACCATAACTTGCATTTGGTGAAACCCCATCTATTACAGCTCCCGGTACACCACCTATTGAATAATAAGCAGCTCTCTCACTTACTTCTCCAGGATTTTGGCGATTATAGGGATCAAATCCCGGGAAAGAAGTTTGGTATTTAATGGGTATGACGTGATTGAGATTTTGATCCAAAAGTGCATTAAATGCCGGATTCTGTGCAGCACAAGGTGGACAGGACGCATTGGTAAACTCCTCCACTACAACCATCCTGTTTACTTGAGCGTTCAAATTTGAATAAATCAATAATAGGAAGATGAAGGTCAGTATAAATGGGAGCTTTTTCATAGTTTTATTTTTATAAACAAAAATTAATACCCTACGAAATGGATAGTTAACTTATAATGCTTCAAAAATAGTAATTTTATATAAAATAGGACGATAGAAAATCAGATAAAAGACAAAAAAAAGAGGAGTAACAATTGCTACTCCTCTAAAATTTATTACTTAAAAGTTTAAATTATTTCACTATTGTAAACATTTCAACTTTCTGTGCTTTTCCATCATAGAATTTCACGAAATATTGTCCCGCTGCATCAGGAGTCCATCTCAATAGGTGACTTCCGGCACTATATGAATTGAAATCAGAAAGTACCTGTATTAATTGGCCTTTCATATTGAAAACTTCAATCAGCATTTCTGATTCATTCTCAATTTCAAATTCTATATTGACATAATCAGTAGATGGGTTGGGGAATACTGAAACACTTCCCTGGAAAGGATCATTGTTGGTAACACTTACAGGGCGAGCATCCATTTTTATGTTATCAATAAACAAACTGTTACCCCAATCAGAAACAACATCAAATTTAAACAGCAATTCATCACCTGCAGGCTCTTCAATTACAATTACATCTGTTTCCCATTGATCAGCTCTTGGTACAAAGAAAGGTTCTACAGCAGGTGAAGTCGCTAAATCATCTCCTGATTTACTATAAACCAACTCCCAACTTTCACCGCAATCATACGAAACATACCCCTCTAATCGATCTGATGTAGGAAAGCCGGAATATCTTGCATGTGCCCTGTCAAAACTAATTTCAACTCTTGATACATTTTCAATGTCTACATTTTCCATAACGGTTATTGAACCTCTATTATTTAATTGAGGGACTTGCCACTGATAAAAGTTAATTAATAGAGATTTCTCAGATTCTCCAAATCCACCAACTGGTGCCGGAGCATTTTGAAAGGAGTTTCTTGAAACAACTGCAATAAATGAATTATTGTTTGGGCTCTCTAGCAGGAAACGATCAGGTGCATTGCTACCTGTTTCATCGTTTTCAAAACCATAATCAAAATCATCAGGTGCAGCATTACCAATTGCTGCAGCCTCTACCGGTTCACCTAAGTTGGTAAAGGGATTAGCGTCTTGATATTCATTGTTATTTACCTCATCAATAAATGCGCTGACTACATTACTTCCACCAGCAAGTTGAAATGATTCATCAAAGCTAAACTCCAACTGCTCACCAGGTTCGAGAAGTTCGTCATAAGAAAAGGTAAAAACTTCATTTCCAACGGCAACGATCAAATCAAAATAGGTAACATCAATAAGCCCCATATTTTCTACAACAACAGAAACATCGGCAGTTCTGTCACATAATTCTCCTTCTGTTTCAACATTGGTTGCAACAACCCCCATATTTGGGTATAATCTATCTATGACTACTCTGTCTGTGATGGCGCCATTGAAAATTTCTCTGTTATCATTATTTTGGACAAAAGTAGCAAATGCCATCTCAGATAGAGCATAAATATATTCTGGGATTGCAGCCTCGATAAATATATTGAGGGTATCTCCCCCACCTAAAGAATCAATGGCTGTTCCCTGTGCATCAGGGTACATTTTTCTCATAACATGCGTAAAATCACGTTCATTGGTGTTTCCCGGTGGTTCAGGCCAAACATTTTCTACTTCGAGAAGTAAAATATGCAATCTGTTGTTTCCATCAAAGGCTTCATCAGAATGATTGATAATACTTACATTAACATCAGCAGAAGAAAAATCTTCATTCCATTCTACATCCAATAGGACCTCAATATGAGTCTCTAAATCAGCAGCATAGTCCAAAACCGCTTGTGTGTATCCGTATGGACCGCCATCATAGGAGCCATCTGCATTCCAACCACCTAGTCCTCCACCGCCATAGGAGGGACCTGGAATCTCACCGTCCATTGCTGCAGTCGGGACTCCATTAATCCCATAAACAGCAAGACGAGTAGCGACTTCTCCGGGATTTTGTTGATTATAAGGATCAAAACCGGGAAATGCAGTTTGATACTTAATTGGCACTACCTGATGTAAATTTTGATCCAAAAGTGCATTAAATGCCGGATTCTGAGAAGCACATGGCGGACAGGAGGCATTGGTAAACTCCTCCACTACAACCATTCTCTGAACCTGTGCATCCAGACTGGTGATCGGCAAACTAAATGCCAAAGTAAAAGTAAAAGCTAAAAGTGTAAATAGTTTTTTCATAAGTTTTTATTTAAATTTTGATTAAGCAAGACCAAAGCTATTAAAAAGTAATTAATATCGGAATGAAATTTAAAATTAATTTTTTAATTTTTTAATTCATTGAAAATAGAAGCCTCTGATGTCCACCTTTTGGACTATCAACTTCTATCTCAATATTACTGGGACCCCCTCTAACAAGCCATCGCAAGTGCACACTGCTCATACCTGGTATATTCCTTACTCTTATAGATTCTGGTTCAAAGTGTTGTTCTTTTCCGACCTCAAGCCATGGATTTTGCATAATCATTCCACTAATGATATCAACTCCTTTAATATTGATGATATTGGGAGGTGATATCCTGTTTTTCAAATCGTGGGAGGAGTGAGTAGGAGTGGCACGGACATTGTCTATAGTAAGATCTATTTGATATAAATTTCGACTAAGCCTTTTTATTTCGGGCTCTCTAACCTCAATTAAGGGCATTTGGTGCGCGTGATATAGTGTAAAAGCCATATTTCGATGTGCGTCCTCTTCAAGTAAGAAACCTGGGTGATTTCTTACGTAATTCTTTTTGGGACCTCCTATCTCTATAGGTCCTAACTGCGGATGATCAAAAGGTTCCCATTCCACATATGCATCACCGAATAGCAAATACCGATCAAAGTCATAAAACTGTTCATCACTCCATCTACCAATCTGACTTTCATCGTGAAAAAGCAAGTAGGAAGTCATTAACTCATTGACATATGCAAAGATTCCACGACCGCCATGATAAAAATCCACATCGCCCCCAAAAACAGAATAGAGATCCTCATGAACTATTAGGTATCTGTATCCAGGAATCATTTTTTCGCCCTTTTTCCCAATCAGGTCATAAACCCTGATATCATTGCGGTCATAACTGCCTTTATCCTCCTCTGCTCCTGGGCCTCTTAAAAACATCCCACCGTAATTGTGATAACTTTGGGCACCGGCAATATTGGGTCGAGACAATACAAATTCTTTCACGGCATAGTTTTCAGGGGTAGCAAAAGGATACATCAGTGCACCTCCTTGAACATAATCGGGCTGCCAGTTCCAACCCCAATCACGATTCGGATCATAATAACCGGTTCTGTCTTCGTTAATCCTACCATCTCCATCCCTGTCAATACCCTCGAAACCCAACATATCGTACTGTCCTTGTTCCCCATCATCAGCTCTGACCATTCTTAATGGATTATTGGGGTCTACCTTCCATCTGCCATTTGGATTTTCCCTCCTCATCATGGTAATATGCCCATCTCCATTCAAGTCGTCAAAACCATCTTCATCAATCTCCCAGTCTCCATCATCGTCAAAGGGAATTAAGCCGGATCTGGGACTATGTGCAGTATTGGGATTGTAAATATAATAATCCCTTCCATCGGGATTAATAGTAGGCAAGATATAAAATGTACGATCCCTCAATAAGTCTGTAATAAACCTCACCTCTCCAAAATTCTCAGTAAGATACCATGCTGTATACATTGCTATTTCAGTCCCTTGTAGCTCATTGGGATGGATATTCGCCTGTATAAAAAAAGCAGGTTTTTTATCAGGATCACCGGTGGAAAAATCAGAAATAGTCAATGCTAGTATATCATTACCCAGATAGGATTGACCTATAACCTCCAATCTTGCAAGTTCGGGATAAGCCTCAACCAATCGTTCACAAAAATCGAGAATTTGTTCATTGTTGTGATACCTGTTCCAACTCATCTCAACTTTGGGATTGTGGGGCGTACCTATGGCTCTTAATCCCGACCTTCCATCATATTGTTGCGCCATGATGCTACCATACCCAAAAATTAAAATTCCAATTATGACGGTTTTGAAAAACAATAATATATATCTGCTCATGGAAAATTTATTTTAATTCGAGACTAAATTCAACTAATCCTGTCATGGGACTTCCTGCATCGAGAACCACGCTCCCACTGCCGGAGACCAACCAACTAAATTCAAAGTATTCACCTGCGTCCAGAGACTTATGAAATGTCCTGTGATGCCCGAGCAATAATTCCTGATCGTCATTTAATAAAATTCGATTTCGAGTATCTCTTACCCACCTTGTCCTGTCACCTAGTTGGGTTGATGTAGGCAAAAGTGAAGTATTGACTACTCGCCCGGTCACCCTAAATACATTTCTTTCTAGCTTTTCAACCTCCACATCCTGAAATTCCAGTTTGGGCATAGCATTGGTAAAATCTTGAATAAAGGAAAAGTAATTATCGATAGGCTCTTCTAAGAAATTTAATGGAGGATTGTTCCTTACAAAAGGTTTAAAACCGCCAACCTCAACTTTTCTACCCGGAAAATCAGGATGCTTTATTTCCTCCCATTCAACATAAAAATCATCTATGCCTTCAGATTTTGCCCATTGAATGTATCTCAAATCATAATTGTCTTTTAGCTCTTTTTCTGATACTGCTGATGGAGCTTCGCTCTCCCCTTCCGCATCATCATCTTCATAAGATTCATTAACTACAACGGGAGCCCACCATGCAGGGCTGACAAAACTAAATCGAGAGTAGTGGAAATATGCCCAGGACGAAAAACTACCGGGACCTTGCTTCATTTCAGGTGCATCATCAATAGTCCAATGGTCAGAGAACTTCGAGGAAACCATGTTTGCTGAGGCAGCATCTCTTTCAAGGGGACCTGTGATAATTCGTCGACTGACTTTTTGCCGATCGAAGCTAGGGGGATGTGATAAATTATTTTCCAAAGCAAAAGTAAAAACGGCATAAATATTCCATCTTTTAAAAAGGAAATCAGCTAATGCTCGGTTCTCGGTTTCAGAAACTGCATGCTCCCCTGCTCCTGGCTGAAAAGCCGGATAGTCAAATGAAAAATTCATATTTAGATTGATTCCGCCGGGACCGTCTTCATTAAAAAGACCATCTTTGTCGTTATCTATACCCTCAGAAATTATTCTATAAATAGTCTCAGTTTTTGTTCTGTCCTTTAATGGGACAATAACTCTTGGGTCTTTCTCATGAGTCACCCATTCACCACTTGCATCCTGTATTCTTACCTGCGTAATCATACCGTCACCATTGAGGTCTTCATATGGGTCTTCACTTATTCTGCCATCGCGATCAATATCCGTTTCGCGTGCATTTCCCGACCTTTCATATTGCAAGTCATCGTGGTATTGGGCGTAGGCATCCGGACTTAAAACAGGTACAAAGTAGAAATAAAATCTATCCAACAAATCGCCACCTTCGGAAAGTAATTTTTCTGCCAAAGACAATACCATAACTGTCCCTGCAGGATGCTTCCCATCGACACCGGCGAGAAAAAGTAAACCGGGAGTCAATTCCTCATCACCATTACCAACCTTAGCTAAAAAGACCGTATTACCTCCCGGACTTTCTGTTAATTTTTCATAACTAAAATAAGTGGGATATTCAGACGAAAGTCGCTCAAGATGTATTTTCACCTCATCTAAATCCGGATAATCGTTATTTGCAAAACTTAAATTCCAGCTAAACAGGAGAAATATTATTAGAGTAAATTTAATCATAAGCCAAATTGTGAAGTTTATGAAGTGGTAAAGTTAATAGGATTATCACCTACATTTTTTAACAAAAAGTTAATTTATAAATTAAGTAAGCAATTTTCAAGCATCAACCAATCCAGTATAATTGATTAAGAAAGTTAGATCAAGGTAAATATGGTTTCTTGTACAATTTAAAGTAGCTTTTACTTTTGACAAACAAATTCTGAAAATTTAAAAGTCAAAAATAAAAAGAGATATCAAGAGCTAGTATCCGATCCATATGAACAAAGAGTCAATGGTTTTTTTTCTATAAAAAAAGATTTCAAGTGGCGATTAGAGAAAAAATTCATAACTTCGGGCTTGATTCAAATACTTTTTCATGACTAAAAAGGAACTGGAAGAAAACCAGAATGAAGATGCAATGAAATTGCTCCTCAGTGCAATGAACCGCAAACTAGATAAAATCAGCCTTGGAGGCGGTAAAGGAAAAATCGCTAAACAGCATGCCAAAAATAAACTGACGGCAAGAGAACGAATTGACCAATTGATTGACTCCAATAGTGATTTTTTAGAAATAGGATCCTTTGCAGCCTATGATATGTATGAAGAATATGGTGGCTGTCCGGCTGCCGGTGTAATTACCGGTATCGGTCGCATCAGCGGAAGATTATGTATGATCGTCGCCAATGATGCTACGGTTAAAGCGGGTGCATGGTTTCCCATGACAGGAAAAAAGAATCTGAGAGCTCAGGAGATAGCTATGGAAAATCGGCTCCCTATTATCTATCTCGTGGACAGTGCCGGGGTATTTTTACCGATGCAGGATGAGATTTTTCCCGATAAGGAGCACTTTGGCAGAATCTTCAGGAACAATGCCGTTATGTCCTCAGAGGGCATTCCACAGATTGCTGCAATTATGGGTAGTTGTGTCGCAGGGGGTGCTTATTTGCCTATTATGTCGGATGAGGCCCTTATTGTAGAAGGAACTGGTTCTATATTCCTCGCTGGTCCCTATCTTGTTAAAGCGGCCATAGGAGAGGATGTTGATCAGGAGACACTTGGTGGAGCTACCACGCAATCAGAAATATCAGGTGTAACGGACTATAAAATGCCGGATGATGAAACCTGCTTGAAAACAATAAGAGATCTCGTCTCCAAAATGGGGACTTTTGAAAAGGCAGGGTTTAACAGGGCTGAGAAAATTGCTCCCAAAAGAAATGCATCTGACCTCTACTCTATTTTTCCAGAAGGGGGTGCCAAACCTTATAATACCAAAGATTTATTGGAGTGTATAGTTGATAAGGACTCCATGACTTTTTATAAAAAAGGTTATGGAAAAACCATTACATGTGCATACGCCAGAGTGGATGGTTGGTCTGTCGGTATAGTCGCCAATAACAGAGAAATAGTAAAAACCAAGAATGGGGAAATGCAATTTGGAGGTGTTATTTATTCAGACAGTGCGGATAAAGCAGCCCGTTTCATTATGAATTGCAACCAAAAGAAAATACCCTTGGTTTTTCTTCACGATGTAACAGGGTTTATGGTAGGGACGAGATCTGAGCATGGAGGAATCATAAAAGACGGAGCAAAAATGGTCAATGCTGTATCCAATTCTACAGTACCAAAGTTTTCTATAGTTGCAGGAAATTCCTATGGTGCCGGAAATTATGCCATGTGTGGAAAAGCATATGATCCAAGATTAATTTTAGCATGGCCAACGGCCAAAATAGCAGTTATGGGAGGTCAACAAGCTGCTAAAGTTTTAATGCAGATTCAACTCTCTTCAATGAAGGCAAAAGGCCAGGAGCCTGACAAGCAAAAACAGGAGGAGCTTTTAAAGAAAATAACAGCGCGCTACGATAGCCAAACCTCACCATATTATGCTGCCTCAAGACTTTGGGTAGATGAAATAATTGACCCGGTAATGACGAGGAAATGGATCTCTATTGGGATAGAAGCTGCTGAAAATGCACCGGTAAAAAAATTCAATCCAGGTGTCTTACAAACTTGATTTTTTAAAATAATTTATGACGATAACGGTAAAAACCCAATCAGGACTAGAAGACCTGTTGGCAAAAGAATTAAGAGAACTCGGATTAAAGGATATCGCAACCGGTAGGAGGATGGTAAGCTGTGAGGGTGAACTCGAAGACGTTTACAGGATCAATTACTGTAGTAGGTTGGCGCTAAAAGTCCTTGTTCCCATACTTACTTTTGACATTAAGCAAGCCAAAGATGTGTACACCAAATCATTAAATTACGATTGGCATCAATGGCTCTCAGATAATCAAAGTTTCGTAGTGAGATTCAGTGTATTTTCTGACCTTTTTAACAATAGTCTCTACGGTGCGCAATTATTGAAAGATGCTATAGTGGACCACATCAGGGAAAAGACCGGGAATCGCCCTTCAGTAGAATTAAAAAATGCGGACATCAGTTTTGATCTCTATATCAACAAAAATAAATGCATTGTCTCAATTGACAGTTCGGGCGAACCACTTTTCAAAAGAAATTATAAAACCAAATCGTCAAAAGCACCACTTAATGAAATTTTGGCATCTGGTTTAATTCAATTGGCAGGATGGGACAGAAAGCAAACGCTTATCAATCCCATGTGCGGTTCAGGAACATTGCTTTTTGAGGCTCTTTTTTATGCGGAAAACCGTCCTCCCCAGTTTTACAGAAAAAAATGGAGTTTTCAGAAATGGCCTAATTTTGATCGACACCTTTTTTATCAGGTAAAGGATGAAGCCAATGAAAAAATTACCAATCCAACTGCTCGTATCATTGGCCTAGACAATGATCCTATAACCATAAAATTCCTAAGAAGAAATCTTCGCGAATTAGAATTAGATGAAAAAGTAAGCACTCAAATGGTCGATTTTTTCAAATGGGATCATCGTGCAGAGAATGCCATTCTAATAATGAATCCGCCTTATGATGAGCGTATGAAAGTTCACGATGTCAAAAAATTCTATCAATCCATAGGTGATCATTTGAAACAAAACTTCAAAGGCAACACTGCCTGGATTATCACCAACAATAAGCAAGCCATGAAATCTATAGGTTTGAAGACCTCAGCCAAAATCCCGGTATTTAATGGACCTCTCGAATGTCGTTACATGAAATATGAGTTGTTTGATGGTCGATTAAAGGAAAGAGATTGAATTTAGTATGCGTAAACAAAATTCTATCACCACACAACCCTCAGACCAACCAGAAAATTTCGTCCTGCTTGCGGGAAGTATCCCTGATCAGTCAGCATTTCATTTTCAAACTGATAAGAGTAACTCCAACCATTGGTTTCATACCAATTGTCTGTCAGGTTTCGTATGGCAAAGTTGAGGCTTAAGCCGGGCCAATTTTGACGATTTAGGAACAGGCTAAAATTCAAATCTAGAAAGTTATAAGGATCTAAGGAATTGAATTTCCGCTCAGTATTGTCCAGATACTGACGGCTAACATACTGTCCCCTGAGATCAATATCCAGACCACCAGAATGATTTCCACCTGTCCAATGGACTGCATTTATAGCCATCCCGTAATTGGCAATCAGGCTTGGTGAAAGTGCCATAGTCGTATTTTTAAAAATCCATTCTTCCTGTCCTCCAGTATCCCAATTGTCAATGAAAAAAAGATAATCCTCTATTTTATTTCGGCTAAGGGTGGTATTAGCAAAAACACTACCCCATTCAAATAGCTGCCATCTCACTCCTGCCTCTATACCAAGACGATAACTGTTTTCTACATTTTCTCTAACTACAGCACCTACATCGTTAATTCTTCCGGTGGGAACCAATTGGTCACGGTAACTCATGTAGTAAAAATTCAATTCTAAAGCAATCTTTTCAGCTCTGTGTCTAAAACCAGTTTCTATATTTACCATTTGCTCCGGTTTGGGTCTACTTTCAGGGCTGCTTTCGGTATAATCTCTTCTGTTGGGTTCCCTGTTTGATACGGCCACTGAAGCATATATATTGCTGTTGCTACTTAGGAAATAACTCAGTCCGGCTTTGGGATTGAAGAAATTCATACGGTCATCCTGATCGACGAACTCCAGATCTCTGTTGAAGCCGATATACTGATAGTCTACCATCCTATACTGCAAATCTCCCCAAAAAAGAAAATCATTCCAACGATAATCCCCTTTTGCAAAAATATTGAAATCGTATTTATCCGCAACATTATCGTAATACCTGAAGTCATTCTCAATGCCGGGTGCTATTCTCGCCCAGATGACTTCACCAAAATGTGCTCCTGAATAGTGATTCCAGCCTCCACCTAGCTGAAGTGTAGAGTTGAATGTAGGTTGATAAACTGTGTTGAAAATCAGCCCATAAAAATCATTATCTAACCACCGGCGTCTGATTAAATCCGTTCTTGTAATAGTTTCTCCACCAATTTCTACAGCTTCAATTCCGTAAGAAGAATAGCGGTCATTACTTCTGTATTGCTCAAAAAAGCCTTTCCCATGGGTATAGTGTAGCGTAATTCCACTTTCCCAATTGGGACTGTGTTGAAAGTTGTAATAAAGGTGAAGGTGTGTTTGCTGATAATCGTCCACTTCATTGGGGTGCGGACTACCGGGACGATTCATGCCGGCGGAATTGAATGTTCGAAGATCCTTATCATCTAAAAAGGACTTAGGGATTCCATTCCAGGCCTGATAGGTTACTTCCTCTCCGTGGAGCAAATTCAGTCGTAATGAGGAACGCTCTCCCACTCTTCCAATGGCAAAAAAGGCTGAGGTCAGATCCGCTGTAGCCCTGTCTACAAAACCATCGCTTTTTATTCTGCTTATCCTCCCCTCTGCAAAAATACCTTTCTCACTCAAGCCTGAGGAAAAATTAACAGATGCTCTTCTTGTATTGAAAGAGCCCGCAGAAAAATCGGTAATTAACTTAAATTCAGGAGCTACGCGATTGGTATTGATATTAATAACTCCACCAAAGGCATTTGCACCCATAGCTGAAGTTCCAACTCCGCGTTGAATTTGAATGTCGTCAACAGAACTTAGTAAGTCGGGCATATTCACCCAAAATACGCCCTGAGACTCTGAGTCATTTAAAGGAACGCCATTCAGGGAGACATTTATGCGAGTAGGATCTACACCGCGAATCCTGATACCGGTATATCCAATACCTGTACCGGCATCTGAGGTCACTGTCACAGAGGGAAGGTGATTCAGTAAAAATGGTACATCCTGTCCGTAATTCCTGTTTTGAATGTCCTCGGCACTTAAGTTGGTATAGGTCATTGGTCCTGCTTCGCCTATGCGACTTGCCCGCACCTGAATCTCATCTATTTCGATTGAGCTTTCAAGCATTCCCATACCAGATCGATCGGCATGCGGCGGAATACTATCCATTGTACTACCATATAAAATAGAAAAATTAAGGACTAAGAAGACGACTGTAAAAACTAAATTCACTGTGTACTGCATACTACATATTGATTTTTAGATAAAAAAATACGAGTACGAGTTTACCTGAAATACAGTGACAGAGAAAACTTGTGTGACTTCCCTCCCCGGAATTACCCGGTCAGGTTCTATGGGTATAATCTCAGCCTTAAATTAATCAAGGCACCCCGCACTCAAAACATTAAATACAATTTGAAATCAAATTGTTCGATGCAAAGTTAGATAATTTTATCTTACAATTACTTTTTATTTGGCAAAGGGTGAATGACAAAATGCAGATTCAGGCAACCAATAAATTTATTTCGGGTTTTAAGAGGCTTTGTGTGAGCACCAAAGGTGCGGTAATAACTAACATAGCCTGTAGGGCTTTGTCGTCAATGTAAAAATAAAATAAGCACCAAAGGTGCGAAATAAATTTATTTGGGAGATACCAACTATCGAAGTCAATTATATACTTTTTGTAAAAGTCCAGGAACACCCCTTGAAAATCAAGTTTTATGGTGCTCTGCTTGATTTGTGACATATTTTTCTACAATGCTAATGTCATAAGGATTTATTGCAAAACTGCCATAACCTCTTTGTAAACAGTATGATTCGAGTCAGACAATTACGCTCCGTTGGTGCTATTTGTATTATAATTTAACTTTCCTGCATTTTGTCATGCACCCTAGGCAAGAAGCTTAACAACCATCCTTTTCCCGGAAATAAAAATGGATCTAAAAATTCCCTTTTTTCATTTTGATATAAGCCAATCCAATAAAAATCAAAATATAAGTAGAAGAGCTAAGTAAAGCTTCTTTAATAGATAAACTAAATTTTAAATTTTCTTCAGGGCCGACAAGGGTATTAGCAAATTCTAAATAGGGAAATGGAAATAAATCTTTAATGGTATTTAAGGGATAAAATAAATGTCCATTTCCACCTAATATTGATCTATGAGCCAAGCCGGCAAAGGCGGGCTCCAAAATTGAAGCATACAACAAAAAGAGAATTATACTCAACCCCATGCTTTTAAAAACCATACCGAAAAGCAAACCCACTACCCCGTATCCAAAGCACATTATTACGTGTGCACTTAGTACTGAAAGTAGTTCATAAGGATTAAATTCAATTTCAATACTGAGATAAATGGAGAAAAGAATGGTAATAAAGTAGAACCAAAGTGTCAACAGCAAAGAGATCACAGCAAGTGAAAGTAATTTTGAAAGCAAAAATTCCACCCTGTTTAATCCGGTAATTAGGTTTTGACGAAGGGTATTGTTGCTGTACTCCATGGTCACGATAAAAATACCAAGAAAGGACATGAAGAAAAATACCAGCCAATTACTGATATACCCACTCAGCATCCAAAACAAATCTGCTGAAAGTAGAATCTGCCTAAACTGATCAACTGCTATGCGTTCAATCAAGCCACTGACCAGTAAGACTGCCAATGGAAAAATAACCACCAAAGACAATAGTAAGACTTTCATAGTTATATTAGACTTATACTTTGTCATTTCGAGATCCAAAAGGAAGAAAAGTTTTTTCATGGATTATCTTTTATCGGTAAATGGAATTAAATGAGTTATGTACTATTATTTCTGTTCGCTTAGTAATTTCAGAAACGCATCTTCAAGAGAGTAACTTTTTTTAACCAAGCCGGATAATACTATACCATTGTTAAGACAAAATGTGTTAATATTTTCAGCTAAAACACCTTCTTTAAAATTTACGGTCAATTGATTTTCTGATTTTTCCATATTTCTAAATCCAGGCATTTCGCTAATCTTTTGAGCCAGCAATTCATGGGAAGAAGAAGAAATAACAAAGGTGTTACCCGATTGTAAAATTGAAGACACCGGTCCTGAGGCAATCAGTTTTCCTTTGTTTAGTATAGCGGTATGGGTACAAATTTTTTCCACTTCACTAAGGATGTGAGATGCCATAATGATGGTCTTATTCATTCCGGCAATTTGAAGTATTAGATTCCTTATATCAGCAATACCCTGAGGATCAAGTCCATTTGTAGGTTCATCAAATATGAGCACCTCAGGGTCTCCAATCAGTGAGCAGGCTATGGCAAGACGCTGTTTCATGCCGAGCGAATAGGTTTTGACCCTACTATGGATTCGGTCTTTTAGTCCTACCAATTCACTTAACTCTTGAAGTTTGCCTTCCTTTACATTCCGAATTTTCTGAATAATCTGCATATTGTCCCATCCACTCATATACCCATAAAAATTTGGGTTCTCTAGAATACTGCCTATGTTGATTAAGGGATTATTATACCGTCCTTCAAACCATTCATAATTTCCATCTGTGCGATGTAATATTCCAAGAACCAAAGCTAGGGTCGTGGTTTTTCCACTGCCATTAGGTCCGAGTAAACCGAGGATCTCTCCTTGATTTACTTGCAGATTCAATTGGTTAAGGGCCTTAATAGGACCGTAGTTTCTGCTGAGATTGGCTGTTTTTAAAATCATGGTAATTATTTTTTACAGGGATAAAAGTAATACGTTTCATCTAACCAAAGATCAATTATAGACCAACCCTTGAAATTTTGTGATAAATAAAAGAAAAAAGAAATACTAAAGCGGTGATTATAGATTATCATAAAGAGCACTATACATTGCCAAAGCAATTATTCTGAGTAAAACAAGAAAAATCATTAAACTGCATTGATGCTACACATTAATGAAAGAGAAAGCATTGTAAAATCGCAATTTATTCTTCAGAGTTATTTATTACCAATAGATCTTGCTCGGGTCGTTGGATGGGGTCGAATAGTTTGGAGAATTTCCAATTGTACTTTTTATAACAGACGGCAATAAAAATAATAGATATAAAAAAGAAACCAATGTTAACTGTAGACACATCAAGTGTAGCAGTATTTTTAAAAAGTGAATAGGTTTGCAGTGCTCCCGCTTCATAGTTAATCAAAACTGCTCCGAAAAAATTAGTTGCAAAGTGTGCGCCTAATGCCAACTCAAGTGAATCATCAAGAATAGTAATAATTCCAAGCAAGAGCCCTGCCTGAGCATAGTAAATCATCATAGGCCCTAGCCCATATTTATGAACTTCGGGATTCATATAGTGCACCGCAGCGAAGCAAAATGTAGAAAGTACAAGTGCAATAAGCTTTGAGTTGAGATAATATCCAAACTTTTGCATAAGCCAACCCCGGAAAAACAATTCTTCGAAGGAAGTTTGAATAGGTAACAAGGTCAAGGCAATAACTAACAAAAAGAAAAAAGAAAAAAAGGAAAACCTAAATACGTAATCATCCCATGAGGAAATGAGAGAAAATGACTCTACTAACAAACCAAGTATCAGCCAAAACCCAAACCCAAAACCTATTTTCTTCCAACAAAAGGTTCCGTGATAATTAACCAGGGTGCGCCAGGACCTTTTGTTAAGCCATTGGATACCGAATGCCAAACCTGCCATTGCACCAACAAAACTCAAAAGCAACAGAAGAAGGGTTAAATTTAAATCCAGTCCAAGTACACTTAGATCGCCTTGCTGCAATTGATCAAAATCTATGACCTCACCTTCAGCTCCTGCTATCATACCTTTTACAAGAACGGCAACTGTTAATGGTATTTGTCCAACAATGTAGCCCAGAACCACAAGAAGAAATACACCGATAAATGACCAGAAGGCGGTTTGACCTTTAAAAACAGCTTCAAAAAATCCTTTTTTGATTACAATTTTTGACATAATAGTTAATTTTATCCTGAGTAAACTTGACTCTAAAATACCTATTTAGAAAATTAACATTAACGAAATTCCTAAATTATTTTGTTTAAGAAAAGGAGCTTATTAATTTTGCGGGTCAAATGTACAAAACAGAAATTGAGATTAAACAATTTGCATCCTGTTTTGCTTTAATATTTTTAATGGAGAAAACAATTATGAAACAAGCCGAAGGAATAAAGAACAACCCCAATTTATTTTTTATAGTCTTATTCATTTTTTTTGCTGCACTCAGCAGATTAATACCTCATCCACCGAACTTTACTGCAGTAGGAGCAATAGCCGTATTTGGAGGAGCGTATTTCAATAGAAAATGGTTGGCATGGATAGTGCCCGTAATTGCAGTTTGGTTTACAGATATACTTCTTAACAATATTGTTTATGCTCAATATTATGAAGGTTTTGTTTTGGTAACCAATAATTTCCTGTTCACTGCTACGGCATTGATCTTAATAGTTTTACTTGCGCAAACGCTATTGAAAAAAATATCGGTACTGAATGTTTTTGGCGCAAGTATTGGAGCTTCAGCGATATTTTTCCTTATTTCTAATTTTGGGGTTTGGTTAATAAGTGCCTATTACCCTGCTAATATTCCCGGACTTTTAGCTGCCTATACTGCGGGACTTCCCTTTTTCCTTAACACCTTAGCCGGAGATCTATTTTATTGCACCTTGATGTTTGGCTCATTTGCCGTTTTGAATAGATATGTTTTAACTCCTGCCACTAAAAGTGCATAATCATGACTAGCCTTAAACAAGGCGTCGATTACGTCATAGAAAACGGGATGTTTGTTTTTACCGCAGATTATCTTCGGAGAAGAGGTAAATGTTGCGACTCCGGCTGTAAAAACTGCCCTTACTGTAAAAAAAACAATAATACTGATTAATCTTGACTGATATTTTAGGCTTCGTCTTTTTTCCAGAGAACTTCTTCAGCTTTATTAATTAAAGCAATTTCCCGACCTAATTGGAAAAAATAATCAGATAACCTATTGAGGAACTTAACCGCAAGCGGATGAATTTCTGCTTCACCAGATAATGAAACCACTCTTCTCTCAGCTCGGCGACAAACCGTTCGACAGACATGTGCTTGTGAAACACATATATGACCACCGGGAAGTATGAAATTTGTTAAAGTTGGAAGTTGGGTATCTTTAGCATCTATCCAACTCTCCAATTGATTGATAAATGATTCCTCTACAGGAGGGGGATCTGTAATCTTTTTTCCGGGTGTTGCAAGGTAGGACCCCAAATCAAAAAGCTTATTTTGAACTCTAAATAATTCTGATTTTATAAGTTCATTATCAATGGTATCTCTCAATAGTCCGATAAAGGAGTTCAATTCATCTACCGTTCCATAGGCTTCAATTCTGAAGTGATCTTTTGGAACTCTTTTTCCTCCAAACAATGAGGTTTTTCCTTTATCTCCGGTTTTAGTGTAAATTTTAAAGCTCATACTTTTTAATTAAACTTGAATAAGTAACCTTTTTATCTCATTATTTTTTTCATCAATTTCTATACTACCATCTCTTAAACGAATTATCCTATGAGCATGTTCAGAAATATCCGGCTCATGAGTAACAAGGATAATTGTATTACCATCATTATGAACTTTTTCGAAGATTTCCATTATTTCAATAGAGGTTTTTGTATCTAGATTTCCCGTAGGTTCATCTGCAAGGATGATACTAGGATTACAGACCAAAGCCCTGGCAATTGCTACTCTTTGTCGCTGTCCACCGCTAAGTTCATTGGGTTTATGGTCCATCCTGTCAGTTAGACCTACCTGCTCCAATACAGCCTCTGCCCTTTCTATTCTTTTGGAGCGAGAAACACCACCATAAACTAAAGGTAAGGCAACATTATCAAGGGCTGTCAATCGTGGCAATAGATTAAAAGTTTGAAAAACAAAACCTATTTGTTTATTTCGAATCTCAGCTAATTCACTGTCAGACATTGTACTTACATCATAGTCGTTTAATACATAAGAACCCGAGGTAGGTGTATCCAGACATCCCAACACATTCATTAAAGTCGATTTACCTGATCCCGAGGGGCCCATTAGTGCAACATATTCATTCTGTTTGATAACTAAATCAATACCACTTAGGGCATTGACCTTTAGCTTACCCATCTGATAAATCTTCCATAAATCTTTTGTCCGGATAATTTCTTTCATTTGGAGCTGCTTTTTAAGTTTCTAATCATAAAGATAAATATAACGCTGTGGATTCCCCTATTATTTGGAAGTATGGTTCAGGATTATCTGCCAATACACCAAGATAGCCTATCAAGCAAAGTATTTACAACAATTAAAATTTATTATTAGAAGCTAATAATGGGCATTCTCTAATGCTGGCAGGGACTCAATAAAAATTCAAAGTAATTTAGTAGGATAGTGTAAATTAAAACTTTACATTTATTGTGTAATTATTCAGTACAAAATACGAATTGATCTATGGCTTTATTAATTGAAAATCAACTTTTCCCGCCTGTACTAAGCTTTGCTTTAGCTTTAAGTAGAGGCAAATTACTCATCGAAGCTTGTGAAAATTACAATAAAGGTAGTTATAGGAATAAATATGCAATGATGAATTCAGGAGGAATTACCAGACTTTCAGTTCCCTTGAATAAGGGCAAAAATAATTCAAAACCGATTAAAGAGATTACTATATCATATGCTGAAAATTGGCAGCAAAACCACTTGCGAACCATTCAGACCAATTACGGAAAAAGCCCTTTCTTTGAAGATTATTTTCCTGAAATTCAACGCATTTATTCAATTGATTTTGATTTTTTATTTGATTTTAATTTAAAGGTAATAGCCCTCGTGGTAAAATTGTTAAATATTGATTTAGCAATAGATACTACAGATGTGTTCCAGTTTACTTACCCCAAGAACGATTCAGGTATTAAGGATTATAGGAATATGATAGTACCCAAGATGGATACGTGTGACTACCACTTCAAGCCTTACCCCCAGGTTTTTGAGGATAGACATGGCTTTATCCCCAATTTAAGTATTCTGGATTTATTATTTTGTATGGGACCCGAAAGTGTTTTAATTTTAAAGGAAACTTATTTTAAAAATACATTATAGTTTGAGGCTTTGATTATACTTAATGCTGAGGTTAAATGTTTTAAATTAAATTTAAAGATCGCTTAAAAAGCCCATTGGATTATGCCAGCACGGAAAGTTTGCAAACATCCCATTATAAAATCACCCAATCATCAATATATTTACTGAAAATTTTTGCGGTATTATAAGCATCATCAAAGGCTCTGTGATGTTCACCTTCAAATTCAAACTTCTCTGTTTTTATCGCTTTCATCAATCCAATGGGCTTTGCAAGTTGTTGAATTTGAGCATATTGGTTTTTTATATTAATAAAATCCTGTTCCCAGAATATTTCCAAATTATGAAACTGACAATTCATTTTCAACAAACGCTCATCAAAAGCACCCCATGCTATGAATCTGTAATCGGGCTGCAGTTCTATCCAGTTTAATAAAAGGTCGTAATTAACCGGAAACAATTTTGCTTTATCGACATCTGCTTGTTGAATACCTGTCAATTCCATACAGAAATAAGAAAGTTTAGGATGTATCACCGGTTGAACAAAACAGCAAAACTTATCAACAAGATGTCCGTAACGATCAAGTCGGACTGCACCTATCTCAATTATTTCTTGTTCTTCGGGTGTTTTTGGAAATTTCCAGCAGGTAGCTTCGAAATCAATAACAATGTAATTCACAATATGAAGTGTAGAATGCGATCAAATAAATTCAGAAAAATTAATTTTCTCTGCAAACAGTTGTTTATCATAAACGTTCAGGCGATTGTGGTAAAAATACAATAATTTAACATCTTCTGAACTGATGAATCCTTTCTTATTGTTTAGCTTCAATGGTTTCCGAACGGAATAATGACCTAATTCAGATATTCCGTTGTGAAGTATTTTTTCAATTGACAACATGAATTGGGGAGTTAATTTTAATCCCTCTTTTTTCTGAAGTTTTTTTATCCGTTCTAATAATATTTCAGAAAATGCAGTGAATTTCTTTATTGGCAATTTGACATCTGATTCCTCCAATAAAAATAAATCGTAAATATCTTTATCGCTTTCCAGTCTCTCTAAAAATTTAAATGCACAATAAGCAGCAAATTGAGCAGTCAATACAACATTATCTTTTTTATAACTGAGAAGAACAGCCTCAGAAAGCTTTTTGGTATAAATTGACTCTCGCTGCAAATTCCTTTTAACTACCTCACCAACAGCAAAGTAATCTTTTACCTGTATAGAGTTTCCTTTAACATCTGTGCTGTTTCCTTCAAAATCTACAGGATTCCCTAACACATCCATAGGTTGACCAAAAGAAACCCAGGTGGTCTGTCTTTTACTGAATAAATGATTAAAAAAAGTGAGTTTAGAGAATCGTTTTACTTTTTTGTATTTGCGTTTGAAGTACTTTTCTTTCCCTTCATTCCTCAGATATTCGTCAATCATAACTCTAGCTTCCAATACAAAGGGATATGATAGGATAACGGGCACCACAAAAACCTTTTTCTCTGAGCCATTTTCTATAAGTTTTCGCTGAGCTTCAATCAAGGTACCTAATAGTCCCATTTTAACTTTGGTTTCAAGAGCACCTGATCTAGATCGGGTGCCCCCGGGAAAAAACAAGTTATTTACCCCGGAAGTGGTCATCCGTCTAGACATAGTTTTAAGTGTTTCCAAATACACCCTGTTCTTCTTTCTTCTATCAAGACGGTATGCTCCCAATCTGTTCATAAAATAAGCAGCGAATTCGCTATTGTATAAATTAAGACCTGCTCCGTAACAAAAGGAGGGCAAACCTGCTTTAAAGTCAATGGCATAACCTATGAAAATGGAATCGAGATTTGAAGAATGAGTGGGTAGTAAAACAACAGTTCCTTTATTCATTAACTCCCTGACCTGAGGCACATGGCCGGTTAATTTAATTTTATCCAAGAGCGCCTTTCGTCTGCCCCAGAAAGGCATGTTTTCCCAAAAGCGATTAAACAGGATTTTGAAAAAGATGGTCAGTGCTATTCGAGCAAATTTGAAAGTTTTAATTTTAAAACTTCCTACTATCTCTTCTGAATATCTGTTAACGACCTTATATAGAAGCTCCTTAGATTTATCGCCAGCTAATTCAACAGGAAGCGTTTTGATTTGAGTAAGTTTTTCCTCAATGCGTCTCCAAAATAGTTTTTCATTAGGAGGATCAACTTTCCAAGGTGTTTTTCGCATTCGGATTTTCTCCAGATAAATGGTCTTTGCGATTAATTCCTGAATTCCGCTTACGTCTAAGTCGTCCCTAAGGAGATTTTCTATCGTCAATTGATTCAATTCCTCGACAAATTCACCTCTTTTTTCACTTAATCGATGGATAGGCCAATTTTTCAAATCACTATCAAAATGATCAAATCGGTAATCTACTGCCTTTTCTAAGATGGTTATTTTCTCCATTAAATAGATAAAAAATCAGTTTGGTTTATCTAATAAGTTGCAAATATACCTCAATGTCAGGAAAGCTGATCTTTAAAAATTTGATTAGTCCTATTTATAAAATCCAGCAACTCTTGCTTACCTTCCTTTTTATCAGTTGAGGTGATCAACACTTCAGGTAGTCTTTCATAAATTTGGAGAATAGCATCTTGAATAATCTTAATTTGTTTTGTTCGACCTGACTTCTTTATTTTATCGACTTTTGTAAAAACTAAAACCCAAGGTATCCCGTTTAATGCTAGTTCTTCCATAAATTGAAGGTCGATAGATTGAGGGGGAACACTGGCATCTATTAAAACCATGGCACACATCAGATTGGGACGCGTTCTCAGGTATTCCCAGAGCTCTTTGTCCCATTTTCGTCGCTGAGATTTGGAAACATGCGCATACCCATAACCTGGAAGATCAGTTAAAACCCATTCGCTGTCTATTTCAAAAAGATTTAAAGATCTGGTCTTGCCCGGCTTTTTAGATATATGTGCTAAATCCTTGACGCCGGTAATAAAGTTAATCAAACTTGATTTACCTACATTGGACCTGCCAATCATAGCATATTCAGGTATATTAAGTTCAGGACATTGTCCTACCCTTTCAAAGCTCCCTAAAAATTTTATGTTTTTCATCTATCTTACAACTTATTCACAATCTCAATCGTATCCTAATTAAAAGAACCAAACAAAGGTAACCTTTAGGTATAGGTTTTTTATTAATACTTTCCAATAATTCATGCTTGAAGTAGTTATTTTATTAATTTTGCACATTGAAGTTCTATGCGAAGAGTTTTTTCATTAGTTTTGGTCATTGCAGGTCTCGTTTTACCATCCCTGCATCAATTAGATGCTCAGGTCAATATTGGCATTAGAGCAGGTCTTTCCACTACCCATCTTGAACCTCGTGAACTCCTCATTAAAGATCAAAATGAGCTTGATCTATTTTTAATAAGAGTTAAAGAAATAAATTACGGTGTACATATAGGACTAATGTTCAGACTGCAGATGAACTCATTTTTCATTCAACCTGAATTCTTATACAATTCGCATAGTGTAGATTATGAATTTGATGAAGTCCAATATCCGGAATTACAAGGCTTGGTATTATCTGAACGATTTCAACAAATTGACATACCACTGATGATGGGTTTTAAATTTGGTTTTTTTAGAATAAATGCAGGTCCTGTCGGTCATATCAATTTGAATGCTGTCTCTGATCTTACGAATCAACCAGGCTTTAGATCAAAATTAGATGATTTAACACTTGGCTATCAAGCTGGAATAGGTATTGATATCTGGAATATACATTTGGATTTCAGGTATGAAGGTAATTTTAATAATTACGGGGAGCACATCACATTTTTTGATAGAGACTATGACTTTTCCGATACCCCTACAAGACTAATTGCCAGTCTGGGATTTGTGTTTTAATATTCGATTATTCTTTTTTCCTGTAGGGAAATAATTTAAGTCCACTTTTTCTTAGCAATCTTATCAACCCAAATTCACCCGACAGATGACCGGCACCTACTGCCGCCATTATTTTCCTTTCCATTTGGATTTCCTGTATCAAGTTTGTATGCATTTTAAAGTTTCTCTCAAAAAGCAAGGGCTTGCGCATTGCACCCAAAGGTTTTTTGCTAATTCTGTAAAGCTGATGGATATCTTCTTCTTTGTATTGGTTTATCAAATGTTGAATATTCTTTCTTATTGTGTTTAAATTTTTGGATAATGAATACAACTCAGACCCCTTTAAATGATCATTTAGTTGCTGCATACTTTCATACTCCTGTGTGAGAGAAATTAAACCTTGTACAGGAATCCCCTTTTTTACAGCAATCGAAAATAATTTCATATCCATCCCCTCGTCTAGTGAAGCATTTGACAAACTGGTTTCAATATAACTCATCAAAATCACCGGATTGATCCTTCTGAAATGATCCGGATTTAAGCCACAAAACTTGGTGAGGTTCTTTTTTAGTCTATTGTATTTTCGATCTGAGTAAGAAGACTTTAGATCGAGAGTATGAAGGCTATCTTCATTGGGCTTGAAAATACCCTTATTCCACTCACCGGGATTGACTTCAAGAAATAGACAATCAACAGAATCAAGAAGATGAAGGGGAAGATCCAATTTGGAATTAACATCAGGATGATTGATGTGAATGGTACCGAAAAGATAACCGGCTAAATCTAGATTAGCAAAGCGTATTTCCCAAAGTAAACTTTTTTTTCTCATAGGCACAATAAAAAAGGTCTTTCCGAATAGTTACCGAAAAGACCTTTGCATAATTTTAACCAAATAAATTAATAGTTAAATGGCAACACTTTGCTATCCTTCGCTTTTGAAAGAGCTATAAGTGTTTTCATTCTTTCTATTTCCTCAATTTGACTTAAGGTTCTGAACAATAATTGTTCGTAAGCAGCCATATCTTTACAGATAATCTTTAATAAAAGATCTGCTTCGCCTGTAATAATGTAGCACTCAAGAACCTCAGGTATTTTGTTGATTTTCTTGATAAAGTTGTCAAGAGCATTGGGCTTTTGCCATGCTAAGTCAACAAGGACAAATGTTTTGACATTAAGTCCTATAGTTTGGGGATCGACAACTGCATGATAGCTAGCTAAAACACCACCTCTTTCCAGTTTTTTAACCCTTTCCAATGTTGGAGCCGGTGACAAACCAATATTTTTAGATAGTTCTAGATTTGTCAGTTTACTGTTTTCTTGAAGGATTTTCATTACCTTTCTGTCGGTCTTATCGATCTTTACCTTTATTCGACCAAGTGTCGTGAACTTTTTTGACATAAAATTTAATCAGTTTAGTTAAATAATAGTTTTGAAACAAATTTCAATGTAAATTTACTAAAAAAAAGCAAATGTACAAGTTTAAAACGCATTCTTAAAAAAAATGTTTTATAATTATGGAAATACACCAAGATTTAAATAATCGTTACCAACTTTGTTTAAAGCATTAATAAATGCTGCCGTTCTTAGGTCTTGAACTTTTTTCTTTCTTTTGGCTACTAGTCTGATTTGATTGTAGGCTTCGACCATAGTTTCTTCTAACCCACTTCTAACTAGGTCAATTTCATCTGCACCTTTAGTAAGTATTAATTTTTCTCTTTCGCTAATTACCTTACCTGTCATTTTTTCGATTAGTCCAACCAAATTGGTGTAAGTATTTTGATTAAATCTCTTCTCAATCCTACCAAAACGGGTATGAGATAGGTTTTTTAACCATTCAAAATAAGAAACGGTTACACCTCCGGCATTTACATACATATCCGGTATAATAATAATACCCTTTTTCAACAATATGTCTTCAGCCTCATAAGCAATAGGGCCATTTGCTGCTTCAGCAATAATTTTTGCTTTTATTCTAGGCGCATTTTCTTTGGTAATTACATTTTCTAGAGCAGCAGGGACTAAAATATCACACTCAAGTTCCAATGCTACATCTCGATTTGGTAGAGATACAGAACCTGGAAATCCAATGATTGAACCTGTGTTTTTACGAAATTTGATTAATTTTTGAACATTAAGTCCTTTTTCAGAATAAATAGCACCTTCAAATTCAGAAACTGCTATAACTTTTATATCTCCTTCTTCCTGACTTATTAATCCGGCAAAAGATCCCACATTACCTAGCCCCTGAATTACCATCGTTTTACCTGCAGTACCAGGATCTAAACCAATTTCCCTCATGTCTTTTTCATAACTCAATACTTCCCTAATGCCGTAGTACACCCCTCTACCGGTTGCTTCATTTCTTCCGTTTATTCCATTCTGATTAACCGGTTTACCTGTTACACAGCCAGCTGAATCTATTTCTCCATTTTTAAAGGTATTGTAAGTGTCTAAAATCCAAGCCATTTCACGTGGTCCTGTTCCGTAATCAGGTGCTGGAACATCAATACCAGGGCCTATGAAGTTTTTCCTTACCAATTCAGTGGTATATCTTCTTGTAATACTTTCCAGTTGTCTTTCAGTAAATTTGGTGGGATTAATCTTTACGCCGCCTTTTGCTCCACCAAAAGGCACATCAACAATGGCACATTTATAGGTCATCAAGGCAGCCAAAGCCATCACTTCGTCCTGATCAACATGTGTGCTGTACCTGATTCCGCCTTTAGTGGGCAATCTGTGATGTGAGTGTTGCACCCTGTAGGCTTCAATAACTTTTATCTGATTTCCAACTTTTACTGGAAACTTCATTTGATAAACAGCATTACAAACCTTTATTTGTTCAAGTAAGCCTTTTGGCAAATCAACTAATTTTGATGCCTTGTCAAAGTTAAGGTTTACTGATTCATAAAAACTGATGTTTTGTTTACTCATCTTCAAGTTCTTTTTCGATTTTAGATAATTTTCTTTCTACTAAAAATAAAAACAATACTATTGCAATAAAAATAATTAAAAGGGATGCAACAACAACCCATATTTTTCCTATGCTTCGCATAAAATCATTGACAGGATTAACTGTTGTATTAAAAAGTATATAATTTAAAAGAATCTGATAAATTGCAAAAAGTAAATTCATGATTTTTAAAATTCGGCGCCGAAGTTACTGATATGTTAGTAGTTCAAGCTAGTTATTTACTAAATTAATTTTTATTTAAGAAATAGATTTTTAAGCGTTTCTTTAAAATTATTCTAAATGACCGAGTGTAGACTTTATATACCCCTTTTTTAAAGCGAAATTTATTCGTAAACTCTGTCTTTTAACTTTTTATCAATTTCTTTTATTCGGAATATGATATCAGATAGCCAATATGCAAAAATGGTCCATCCAATAACTGCAGGATAAAATATAGTTCGCATTGTATTGTCTAAATCTTCGCCACCAAAACCGGGATTTCCACCACTCCCGGGATGAAGACTAGGCTGCATTCTCGGAATGATATACAACAATGGAATTATTGCTACAAAAGCAAAAATAGTGTAGGCGGCCGTAATTCTGTCTCTTTTTTTGCTTTCCGGCATGGATGATCGTAATAAGAAATATGCAAAAAAGATAAGTAAACATATAGCTGCCATATCTTGCTTAATATCTCCGCTCCAATAAGCACCCCATGTATATCTCGCCCAAACTGCACCTGTAAATATTCCTAAAAGACCATATACCGTGCCAATTAAATTAAGACTAAAAATTCTGGATTCATAAATTGAATTATCTGTTCTTATTAGTTTGACACTATAGACAGCAGAGAGCAGAAAAATTAAAACCATACCAAACCAAAGCGGAACGTGAAAATAAGTATTTCTTATGGTTTCTTCTAGTATATTTCTCCAAGGGAAAGCATAAGCCCATCGCATATTTAGATCGGAAATCGGTTGAAGCAACCATGGCTCTGCCTGAACCGTATAGTTCTCATCACCAACCAAAGACAATGCATCAGGTAAAACCATTGTGCCATCAAATGAGTTATCTAAAATAATTGATGCCGGAATGATTCTTTGATCAAAAGGAGGATTTTCTGGTATATCGAAAGTGGCTTTTAATTGTCTGTTGTTAACAACTTCAAAGGAGTTAGCTTTTAAAAAGTGCTCATTGTTTAATCTCATCCAGATTCGGTGATCTTCGGATTTTGTAAATGTTGAATTGTAAGCCTCTATCAAAATCGTTACGGTGTTGCCCATCTCAGCCCTAAAAATATCAATTTTCATAATACCGGGTCGAAGGGGAACCAGCATGCCAAATCCTATTACATACAGTAGAATGATTACCGCAAGAATCTTGTATGTCTTTTGTTTTATCAATTTCATAAGTACTTTAATCAACTACGCCATAAAAACGGAAACAACAATATTCCCAAAGCAAATACAATCAGTATAACGGAAATTAATGTCATTAAATATCCTGAAGAATCACCCGGATTGGGTATCATAGCAGAAACTGATAAATTAATGACAGAAAGTAAAATTGGCAATAACACCGGAAAACTCAATACAGCAAGAAGTAATCCACTGTTGCCTGATCCTATAGCTATGGCTGACAAGAAAGAAAACAAGCTTGCAAAACCAAGTGAACCTAAAATCAAGGTAACCATAAAAAGCGATTTATTGAGTACAGGATCGCCGAGGATTACAGACATGATAAACCAAGACACAAACCCAAGTATCAAAAGTTTTATCCAAACTGAAAATATTTTTGCAAAATAGATAAGCAAAGGATCACAATACTGATAATAGAATAATGAAGAGTTTCCAAACTCTCTATTAAAAGCAGTAGCTCCACCCTGTAATCCGGAAAACACCATGATTATCCAGAATAAACTGTTCCATACTAATGTCTCAGGTTCAAAAAAACTTAAGTAGATAATAAATACCACTGCAGCTACATATAAAAGCTGAGCCGCAAAGGAAAATTTCTGTCTGAATTCCAGCTTAAATTCATGATTCACTATATTCCGGAAACCCGCAAATGTCATATAAGGCTAATGATACTAATTATGGGGCGAAGATACCTAAAATTCATCTTTTCTTTAAAAAAAATAAATAATAATTTTAAGTAGATATAAGAATCAATTCTCCCGATCTGAAACCATTGAAGTATGTTACAAATGGAGACACTTTTACTTTTAGTCTCTCCATTTTCTTCTTTCCAAGAAATTAACCTCAAGTGTAATTCCAAAAGAGAAAATCCTTCCCTCTGAATGGTCAATTCCAATGCGACTGTATAAATACAGCGCTGCACCTTTTCCTCCAAAACCACCTGCAAACTGAATGAATGATGGATAAAACAAATCTCTTTGCATATCCCTAAAATCAGAATCTCTGAAATACAGATCTGTGAGAGAAAAGTGATATCCATAAGCAACCGAAGCCCCCCATTCTGACCGATCCGTTGCAAATCCACTTAAACCACCATAGTTTATACCTGCTAAAATAGGCGCGTATGCAACGCCCATTCCTTTGTATTCACCCCAATCAAAGCTAATGGGAGATATGCCAATATTGGCCTGAAGACTAAGACTCAATTGAGATGTACCAAAATAGAATTTAGGGCCGAATGATGGACTAATCAATAGATTTCTGATCTTTTCTTCTGATTCATTAACTGGATTACTCACAGATTGAAAAAAATCATTAGAGAACGCCATTCCCACTCCAAAATTAATTTGAGCTGAACTATAAAGTGGTAAAACTAAAATCATCAAAACAAACAAAAGTCCTTTCATATTTTTTTAATCTGTATCCATATATTGTATCCTGAAGATACCTCTTTTAACAGGCAAATTAATAGTATCGCCCCTGTTTAAACCTGCTGTAATATCTCTAGTAAAACGAACATTTTCGACAGTCTTATCTTTTCTTTCAAGGCTAACAATATAAGCTGTTGGCTCCGGTATTTCACCCCTTCTGGCAGATCCTTTAAAATTTAAACCATACATCTTTTCTACTGATAAAAAAACGAATTCTTCCTCAATCTCAAATGTATGTAACCTATTTATAAAATTTATCAACAGCGGAAACAATATCAAGCTGATAATTATACTCCCCACATAAATCTGAAACCGCTCAATTAATTCTTCTGCTTTTTTCGAAACTTTGGAAGAAAAAAGGATAGCAAAAATCACACCAAAGCCTGAAGAAATTCCTAACACCAAAGGCAATTTCAGAACATTAAATATCCTAGGTATCTCATTGATCAATAGGATAAAAAAAATGATTAATCCTAAAAGGGAAATTAGAATTTTTTTAATATCTGATCTATTGAGTTTCACTTTTTATATACATTTATTTACAACTAAAAAAATTACTCTACTAAATCAAATTGCAATGAAGCCAACCGCTGATATAGCCCACCTTTATTTATTAATTCGAAATGTGTGCCTGATTCAACAATTCTACCTTTATCAAGGACAAGAATCAAATCTGCATTTTTAATAGTAGCTAATCTGTGAGCAATAATAAGTGCTGTTCGATTTTCCAGCAAATTATCCAGAGCAGATTGTACTACTTTTTCTGAATCGGCATCAAGAGATGAAGTAGCTTCATCCAAAAGCAATACTTTGGGATCATTTAAAATGGCGCGTGCAATGGCTATTCGCTGTCTTTGACCCCCTGATAATTTTATACCTCTATCACCAATTAAGGAATCAAAACCCTCAGGAAAAGACTCAATAAATTCCAAAGCATTGGCTTGTTCGGCCGCTATCCTAATATCTTCATCTGATGCTCCAGGTCTACCATATTCTATGTTATCACGAATGGTGCCACCAAACAAAACTACTTCCTGCGGAACGGTTGCAAAAGACCTTCTGAGGTGTATTAAATTAAACTCCTCAATGGGTTTTCCATCAATTAATATTTTCCCATTATCTGGATTGTAAAACCTAAGCAATAACTTAATAATTGTACTTTTACCGGATCCACTTAGACCCACTAAGGCAACTTTTTGACCTATATTCAAATGAAATGAGACCTCTTTAAGGACTTTGAGTTCCGGTCTGCCGGGATATGAAAAACTAACATTCTCAAAATAAATTTCACCTTTTAATAACTGATCGCTTCCAGACATAACTTGTTCCCCCAGATCAATTTCACCTTTGCCATCCAGAAGTTCAATTATCCGTTCTGAAGCACCTACAGCACTAGCCAAGGTAGTATATAGATTTCCCAGACCGGCTATAGCGCCCCCAATTATACCGGTATACAGAATAAAAGCAAAAAGGTCTCCTAATGGCATAATTCCACTTTCAACCATAATCGCTCCCCTCCAAAGAATAAAGAAAATTGAACCAAAAAGGATGGTTATAATAAAAACAAAAAAAGCACCTTTATACCTGGCAAATTTCAGGCTAATGTCCACCACTTTGTCGACAGACTTCCCATATCGAATATGCTCATAGCTTTCATTAGCAAAAGATTTTACAATTTGAAACGATTGAATAACCTCCTCTGCAATAGTGTTAGTTTGTGCAATTTCATCTTGTCGTTGTTTTGAAAATCTTCTGATGAACCTTCCAAAAACAACAGAGACCAAAATGACCAAGGGAAAAATAAGGAGCATTGTCATTGCTAATTGCGGAGTCAACCAGGCTAGAATGACTAAACCGACAATCAAAACCAATAGTTGACGTAAAAATTCTGCAAGTGTAACGGAGAAAGCGGATTGAAGCTGCTCTACGTCAGCTGTAATTCTACTGGTCAATTCCCCTACCCTCCTTTCTTCAAAAAACATGAAATTCCTAGTAATAATTTTTGCAAATAAATCCTTACGAACGTCTGCCATGCCCTTCTCACTTACTATAGCAAATAGTATCGTTCGAAAGTAGGAGAAAGCTCCTTGGAAAACCAGGATAAACAGAAACAATAAACCATAGTCTCTGACAGCAAAGTCAAATCTTGACTGGCCTGCAGCAGCATTAGCCATTTCTCCGGCAGCACCGGGAAAAATCATAAACAACAAACTACCAATGGACAAGAATATCAAACCAACTATGAATTGAAATCTATAGGGTCTGATATAGGTAAAGATTTTAAGGAAGGACTTAAACCCCTTTTTTGAAATTACTGCTCTCTTGTTTTTTTCTCTCATTACATGGAAGGTTTTATACCTTCATTTCTACATATAGAAAATGTTTCTCAGAACAAAGTTAATTAAGTGTGCGCTATAGAAATGAAAAAATAAAGTATTTTTGCGCCGCGGCTCCGTAGCTCAACTGGATAGAGCACCAGATTTCGGCTCTGGGGGTTGAGGGTTCAAATCCTTCCGGAGTCACTATTTTATATTTAAATTTTGGGAGGCAATTTGTCTCCCTTTTTTATAAACCTCAGTGAAATACTATTAACACAATGTCTTGTATTTTTAGAAGTAAATCTCTCCCCAATAAATACATGCCCCAAATGACCACTACAATTTTTACAAACAATTTCTGTTCTTCGACCATCAGCATCTGGTAATCTTTTTACAGCTCCCTGAATTTCGTCGTCAAAACTTGGCCATCCACAACCACTTTTAAATTTGTCCTTTGATGTATAAAGCGGCGCATTACATCTACGACAAATAAAAGTACCCTCTACATAAAAATTATCATACTCACCTGTGTATGGATATTCTGTTCCCTTTCTTAGGATTACCCTTTTTTCCTCATCGTTTAATGGGTTGTAATTTTTTTTCTCCATGAATCAGGATTTTAATTTAGAAGCGAACCAGGTAAAATCGTCTAAATAACTTTCTATGGTTCCTGAAAAACTATTATCCATCAATCTACCATCTTCAAATTTATCTCCAACTTTAGGAGTCAACAACATTTTAGGCATAGGATATGCCATCAGTGCTAAAACTAATAATTGCATCTGCAGTGCGGCTCTCATACCTCCCATGGCCCCTGCTGACACGGCAACAACTCCAATGGGTTTTCTGTGATAGCAAGATTTGGGATAATGGTCGACAGTGTTTTTTAATGCACCACAGTAGCTCCCATTGTATTCCGGAGATACAAAAATATAACCATCACAATTTTCAAACAAATCATAAATGTTGGATTTGATCTCAGAGGGCGAAGGGTCTAGTTTATAAAGGTATTTTAAATTATCCAGGTCTGTTTCAGCTACATCAATTACTTTAGCTGTAAAGCCTTCTCTGGCGTTAAGTTGTTTGGCAACCTCTAAAGCCACTTGATGGGATTTTCTACCACTTCTTATAGTGGACGAGATAATAAGTATTTTCATTACTTAGTTTTGATATGAATTCTATACGGATTTGAACCCCTTATTTATAGAATAGTTCAAAATATTTAACAGTTGGAACCAGTTTATCCTTATGACTGTTATCAGTACCAGAACCTAAAATATGGATAAAATAGAAATTTTTGAAGCATTAAGGAGAGGAGCGAAGAAATCAGGCATTCAATTGGCTTACACGGTGCTTTTGCTTTTCTTTGCTTTTTCCAGAAAAGAAACTCCCCATTGGGCAAAAACAATTATAACCGGCTCTTTTGTATATTTGGTTTGTCCGGCAGATGCTATCCCGGATGTTACCCCGATATTGGGCTATACAGATGATTTAGGGGTTTTGTCTTTTGGCCTCGTCTCAGTCGCTTCATACGTCAATAATGAGGTCAAATCAAAAGCCAGAACACAACTCGGCCTATTTTATAAAAATTATTCTGAAGAAGACCTGAAAGTTGTTGACGAAAAATTATAAAACACCAAAGCATTGTTGTTTTACACATCCCTGAGAAAATCAAAAATAAAGTAACGCCAATGCATGCCGACTTAAGAAATTGAGGGTATCTTTGCGCGATTTTTAAAAACCCCTTTATATTATATTTAAACAATAATGACTCAAAGACAAGATATTCGAAATATTGCAATTATTGCACACGTCGATCATGGAAAAACTACACTCGTCGACAGATTACTGGATTACACAGGACATTTTAGTGATCGGGAACAGCCCACAGAACAATTCATGGATCAAAATGATTTGGAGAGAGAGCGTGGTATAACCATTGTATCAAAAAATGTTACTGCTTTCTACAAAGGGGTAAAAATTAATATCATAGACACACCTGGTCACGCGGATTTCGGTGGTGAAGTAGAGAGAGTTCTCAATATGGCTGATGGTGTATTATTGCTGGTAGATGCCTTTGAAGGTCCAATGCCTCAAACCCGTTATGTTCTTTCAAAAGCCTTGGCTTTACATAAAAAAGTAATCGTAATTGTCAACAAAGTTGACAAGGACAACTGCAGACCGGAAGAAGTGCACGAGATGGTATTTGACTTGATGTGCGATTTGGAAGCAGAGGAAGATCAATTGGATTTTCCTACAGTATATGGTTCCGCTAAAAATGGTTGGATGGGGTCTGATTGGAAAAATCCAGAAAGCGATATCAATTACCTGATGGAAGTAATTCTTGACCACGTCCCCCCTCCAAAGATTGAGGAAGGCAATTTGCAGTTGCAAATCACTGCGATAGATCATTCTAATTATATTGGTAGAATCGCCATAGGTAAAGTTAGAAGGGGAGAAATCAAAGCAGGGCAATCTGTAAAAATCATAAAGCGAGATGGAAGTGAAAAACAGCACAGGATTAAGGAGTTATTCACCTATCTTGGTCAGGATAGAGTTACTGCTGACGTTGTCGAGGCAGGTGACATTTGCGCAATCAGCGGCTTAGAAGCATTTGAAATTGGGGACAGCATATGTGATCCGGACAATCCGGAAGCATTGCCACCCATAGCCATTGATGAACCCACCATGAGTATGTTGTTCACGGTAAACAATAGTCCCTTCTTTGGAAAAGACGGTAAGTTTGTGACATCAAGACAACTTAGAGACAGGTTATATAAGGAAACTGAAAAAAATCTGGCATTAAGAGTAGAAGAGACCAATTCACCTGAAGTTTTCAATGTGCATGGAAGAGGTGTATTGCATTTGTCAGTCTTGATCGAGACCATGCGTCGCGAATCTTATGAACTGCAGGTGGGCAAACCCAGGGTTTTAATAAAAGAAACCCCAAATGGCAAACAAGAGCCAATGGAGGAGTTGGTAGTTGATGCACCGGAGGATTACTCCGGCACCATCATTGAAATGGTAACCAAAAGATCCGGGGAACTAAATAATATGGAGCCAAGAGGTGGTTTAATGCATCTCGAATTTATAATTCCGACAAGGGGGCTAATCGGGCTAAAAAACCAAATGCTTACTGCCACAGCAGGAGAAGCAGTGATGTACCATCGTTTCAGTAATTATGGACCGTGGAAAGGAGATATGGAGGGTAGAAATAAAGGGGTAATGATCTCCTCAGAAGCTGGTACTTCAATACCTTTTGCCATGAACAAATTACAAGAAAGGGGGCATTTTTTCATTCCACCCGGTGAGGAAATTTACGAGGGGCAGATAGTAGGAGAACACAGCCGAGAAAATGACCTGGTGGTAAACCTTACTAAAGCAAAAAAACTAACTAATATTCGATCCGCGGGTGCCGATGACAAAGTAAAATTACCTCCTGCAAAAATCATGAGTTTGGAGCAGGCAATGGAATATATAGCCGATGATGAATATGTAGAAATCACCCCTTCTAAAATCAGATTGAGAAAAATATTACTTAAAGAAAGCGATAGAAAGCGTTTGGCTAATCCTGCACTTGCACATATAAAGTTTTAAGTAAAAAAATCAGGTTTACTTTAAGAATAATCGGTTTCCAGTATTTAGTTAAAAGTTACCATACATTAGGTTACAACCTCTCAATTCTGATCCATCCATTCGTCCTAGGATTTCAAAGGAGTCATCATCCTTTAGTGTTCCTATATCATTAGTGGCGACAAAGGGAATAGTTTCAAAATTAGCGAGATCAATAATATGAACTAAACCTGAGTTGGTTATTTTCTCATTTACTTTACAATCGTTTATTTCTTTTACAAAAACTTTCATGAGCGGGCCGGCTTTATAAATTCCCTTTCCTTTTGAATACGCTTGGGACTGCAGTTCAGTCATTCCATACTCAGAATGGATGTAAGAGGTATTAAAAGCCGTGGATAAAATGCTGTGTAATTCTTCTCTTACCAATTCCTTTCGACGACCTTTCATGCCTCCGGTCTCCATGATGACACAATCAGCAGAAAAATCTCCCTGAACTTTTTTTGCAAAGTCTAGTAGAGCAAAACTTACACCTATTAAAATGGTTTTTTTATCTCCATCCAATGCCTTTTGAAGAGTAGAAAAAAAATCGGAATCACTACTGCTGAATAATCCGTGAATGTTTTCAGGTGAAAACTCCATAAAGGTTTTAATCATATGAATAAGAGAAGAATTCTTCTGATCCATATAATTAGGCAACAATCCTATAATATTATATTGCTGTAAAGAGCCATACTCTTTAACAAAACTAACCGTAGATATGTACTCATACCAATTTAAGTCAGGGATATGGTGTTCCGATCGGATTTGATCAGTTGTTCCACTGCTAAAAAATATTTTTTCAGCAGCAAAAGAAAAAGCTGCTACTTTTTTTCCTCTTAAAAAGCTAACTGGGAAACAAGGCAAATCCGAAGCTCTCTTTATTTCATTTTCCCTGTAACCTAAAAGTTCAAAAAACCTTCGATAAGTTGAGTTGTACCTTAATTGGAATTTTAGAATATTAACAGCTAATTCGTCAAAATCCCCCTTACCCCTTTCTATAAACCCGATAAGTTGATTTTTGATTTGATTTTTATTTTCTTGATAATTCATAGGTAATTGAACCTGATAAAATTTTGAATCACAAATATATAATTCTTTATCGCGGTATCTCATGAAGAGGTTGTGAATTGGTGATGAATAAGATTTATTTTTATTTGAATTGGTAATTTTTTAAGGCTTTGATTTAAATTAATGTGGACTAAGAGGTACTTTAAGACCTCTCAGGGTTGAAGAAGAAGGAGGAGGAGTGTTTGAAGTCCATATTGGCAAAAAAAGTGTTTCCTATTGGACTCCTGAAAATAAATGATTTAAAAGACTAAAACTTAATTATTTTTATTGGAATTTTTATACTTTAGCTTACCAATAAGCTTGAATTTAACTATTAATTTTCAGTATTTATCCTGATCAAAGTTTATATGTATTTCATAATCTACAGCAAAATAGATTTATTAAATTTAAGAATTTTTTAGACAATTGATCAAGAAAAAGCGTTATACTTTTATGAATTTAGATATACGGATATACATTTTTATCATAGCTGCATTATTGACATGGGTAGCATGTGCAAAATCACCCGACTTCGATTCTGATCCCTACATTGAATTTGTAGAAATTATAAACAATGAAATTAGACAATCCAGTCAAGCAGATTCTGTAGTTTTTGTTATCTATTTTGAAGATGGAGACGGTAATCTGCGACCACCGGATGGAGAAACCCCAAATGTATTTTTAAGAGACCTTAGGGATAGCACAATAGCTTTCACCTTTGCTAGTCCAAATATACCAACAGAGGGTTCAGGAAATGGAATCAGGGGAACTCTCCGCTTAAGAGCTAATATCTTGCAAGGAGATGTTTGTTGTATATATCCAACCGGTCAACCCCCTTGCACCAGTTCCAATCCACTACAAACGGACAGTATATTTTACGATTTATTCCTTTTCGATGCAGATGGAAATCAGAGTAATGTTATTAAAGCTGGTCCTTTGCTTTTAGTTTGTGATTAATTTCCCATTATTGGTTTATAGCCATTGACTATGGAGCAATAATTTGATTCCTAACCTATTCAAGTCTATTTAGAATTTAGGTTTACATGGACCCTAAGTCTGATAAAATGCCTAAAATAATGAATAGAAATCCATCTGCTGCCATTTTCTATTATACTGAACACTTAAATTTAGACCAAAAAAGTAAACTTGCCAAACAATTGTCGGACAAGTTTACCCTATTTTATCACCATTTATTCTGTATTAGAGAATAGAATTTCGTCTCCCCTATTTCACAATCACATTCATGACAGCATTTCCTTCTGCACTCCATATTTCCACTAAATAATTCCCGGATATAAAGTCAATCAAACTCAAAGAAACGCGATTACTGTTTCCCTTGACATTCTTTATAAGTTTCCCTGACATATCAAAAACCCGGACACTATTGATTTTTTCGTTTGCTTCAATGAACAAATAATCTGAAGTAGGCACTGGCCATATTATCACATCCAGTAGATTGGATAATTCGTCCACCGAGGTGAATTCCATAATATCATCAGCATAACGAGCGATGATTTGATAACCTCCTTCAGCAGGGACGGCAGTCGTAAATTGTGCACCAATTCCAACAAGGTCAAAATTCATCGGAGCTTCTTGCCCTAAATCATTTGCAACCTGGATTCTCCATAAAAAGGTTCCCGCTTCATTTTCAATATTGATATTTGCTGAAGAGCCGGGATTTGGCCAGTCCTCAGGATTCAAAATTGTAAGGTTCTCGAGCTTAATTAATGAGGATTCCGTTTCTTCACCTAAGGCTGTCACAACTCGTGGCTCAACCAACTCATTCCCCTGAGAAATCAATTCAATCTCGTCCGGATTGATCTGTGTTAAACCTCTGAATTCTTCCACAATTCCCTTTACCAGAACCAGATCTCCTTCGTTAACTATATAACCTAAGTCCCCGGAAGCACGATAGATACTTACCCCCACATTATCCTCATCAATCAAAGTAAATTGCAAACCCTGAGGTCTGAAATTAATTCCATAAACTACCGCAGTTACAGATACGGGCTGTCCAAGAAGTAAAGGTCTTCCATTGGGATCATTCTCCCTAAGTTGAGGCATAGTGACTTCTGTGTAGGGATCAGAAAGGTCTAATCCAAGGTCTTCCGCATAACGCGGCATTATTCGATAGCCATCATTCGGAGGTGTATTGGTGGTAAATTGACTTCCAATACCGATAAGATCGAATTCACCTTCGGGTGGAGTAAATCCAAGATTGACTGCTGCAGCAACTCTGATTTCAAATTGCCCGTCCTGATTTTCTACAATTAAATTAGCAGAAGTTCCGGGCGTAGGCCAGTCCTCAGGATTGAGTAGGGTCACTGCTTCCAGTTTTACCAAAGAGGATTCAGTATTCTCTCCTAGTTCTGCAATCACAATTGGTTCTACCAGTTCGTTATTCTCGGATATTAACTCAATTTCATCTGCATTGATTTGGGTAAGGCCTCGGAATTGACTTACTGTCCCTCTTACAGTTATCATATCACCCTCATTTACTTCGTAATCCAGATTACCACTAGGTCTAAATACCCCTACACCAACATTGTTTTCATCTATGATAGTAAATTCCAATCCTTGAGGTCTTAGGTTAACCCCATAAACCACTGCTGTAGTTTGAACTTTTTCGCCCAGTAAAACGGGTTCAAAATCGGGATTGTTTTCACGCAATTCAGGAATTTCAACAAGCATATATTCGTCCTCCTCAATACCTAAATCTGATTTATATCTCGGTAACACTCTATAACCATCATCAGCGGGTACATTGGTAGTAAATTGACCGCCAATACCAATAAAATCAAACTCACCCTCCGGAGGGGTATTTCCCAGGTTGTGCGCCGATTGAATGCGCATTTCAAAAGTTCCATGTTCGTTTTCTAAAAAAAGATTGGCTGCACTTCCGGGATTGGGCCAGTCTTCAGGATTGGTAATGGTAACTCCCTCCAACATGATAAGTGCGGATTCTGTGCCTTCATTCAATTCAGAAACAACCAAGGGTTGCACCAATTCGTTATTTTCGGATATCCAATCAATTTCATCTGCTACTATCTGTGTAAGTCCTCTAAATTGACTTATCACTCCTCTCACTTCAATTAAATCACCCTCCTGAACAGTATAGCCAAAATTGTTATTGGGATTAAAAATGCCAACACCGACATTATTTTCATCAATGATGGTAAATTCCAAACCAGCAGGTCGCAGATTAATCCCATAGACAATAGCTGAAATAGAAACAGAGTCACCCAATAAGACAGGTGCACCCAAGGAATCATTTTCTCGAAGTTCAGACATCATAACCGGTGTATAAGTTAGTTCATCCTCTTCGATGGTAATCTGTTGGACGTGTTCAATGGTTCTCCCGCAAACATCCGTAAATTCCCAAATCAGTTCGAGTGTAATTCCACATTCAGAAGGATCTCCAATAACAGTAGGACTGACCGATCCTGATATTTCGCAATCCATCATAAGTGAATTGGTATAATCCAATTCTACTATCTCTAATTCATTTATTTCTTCACAACTGATCGTTAAATTTTCCGGAGCATTCACCCATTCAGCCTGCTCAGCCGGAATAACCGTAATTTGTTGAGTATGTTCGATAGTCCGGTCAAACTCATCCGTAAAGGACCAGCTAGCAGTAAGCTGACCTCCACAAATATCTACACTCCCCATTAAATCACCTTCTACAGTGCCACTAATTTCATCATCTCCAGATGCATTATTGGAGTATTCCAACTCACCTGGTATCCAATTGGCAGCCTCTTCACAACTAATAGTCGTATCAGCAGGCGGATCAATCCACTCAGCCACTGGAGGTCCATCGACTATCACCACACCAAACATATTAAAACCGACATGAGGATCACATTGATAATCATATTGACCGGGTATAGTAAAAATAAATTCATATTCCCAGTTGCCACTTTGAGCAGCACCACTAAAGAACCCCTCGGGATTATTTGGAAAGACAGATTGCAAACCATTTACATTATGGGTGCCTTGCACATTAATCCAACGAATGGTATCTCCAGATTGAATGGTGATTTCAGCAGGTGTATAAATATTGCTGGAAACTTCAACTACATGTAAAGTGTTGTTTTGCGCATGATTAATGCCGATACTTAATGAAAAAGCAAAAAGTAAAAAAGTAAGAATTCTTAACATAATTTCAATTTTTTATGAGTGATTGAGAAAATAGATATTCATATAATTCAATGGGATAATCAGTGGCAATCATACTTGCTCCCTGATTGTATATGTCTAATATATTATCAAAGCCCTTGGTCATGGCTTGTCTATCGAGGTTTCCGATAGTTCCCTGAATGGAAGGTATTCCCATTTTATTTAATCTGTCAAAGACAATTTGGTCTGTTCGCCTTGTGCCGGTAAATGCCAGAATTCTATTAGCTGGGAGTCCCGATGCAATAAATCTATCCAACTCTTTCTCATTTCGGATGGGCAGGCTGATCATTAATTCAGGTGCTCGTCTATTAATAAATCTCGCTGCATCAATGCTATAAACCAGGATGATTACATGATTTTCGGATTGTGTTTCCCGGACTAAATCTATAACCATTTGAAAGGGTACATTTCTTTTGATATCCAATTTAAGGATAGTTTTGTCTTTCCCCCATTTCAGGACATCCCTGAGTAAAGGGGGAGAAAAATAAGTGAGTTTGCCATCAGCGTCTTTAAGTCTTAATTTCAATATTTCATCAATAGGATAGCGATCAGCTTTTCCTGTTCCATTGGTGGTGCGATCCAATGACTCATCATGTAGAAGAAATAAGACTGAATCCTTACTCATCCGAATATCAAATTCAATGATCGCCGGCAGTTCACTCATTATAAATTCAAAGGACTCCAGACAATTTTCAGGCCAGCCGGAGTAATAACGGGAACCCCTGTGGGCGCTGATGAGGTAGGGACGGATTTTGTCAAGATTGAAAAAATCATAAATGGAATTAATTGAATAATAGTGATTATTAATTAATACATCAGATTGATTTACTGGACTATCTGAACTTCCTTGTGGATTCCTATTGCCATCTCCCTTACTTCCACAAGAAGAAAAGAGAAACAGTAAGGAAAGTAGTATTATTGATAGGTACCTTAAAAGTGGTGTGGAATTACTTTTCATTTGATCAATTTGTATATGGATAAAGGTAGTGAAAAAAAAAGAAATAAAAAAGGGTGAATTTCATTTTCTGAAATTCACCCTTTTTTATCTATTGAGATAGGTTTTGCAATTAATTACCGAAAATATATCTCACACCAACTTGAAGTCTCCAAGCGTTATTAAGAATATTTCCTGTATTCAATCTAAAAGTTTCAGTTGGAAACTCTTCAGTACCTGGAATAGTATTTATTCTATAAACAGGAACACCTTCGTCAGTAATTTCTCTTAAAGACAATAAGTTTCTCTGGAATTCAATATCAGCAATACCCCAATCACTGTTAAACATATTCCCAATGTTTACAAAATCAAGAGATAACTGCAGTCTATTTTGTCCGTCACCTGTTAGATGGATGTCCTGAAGGATTCTGAAATCGAATCTGTGAACCCATGGTCTTACCGCTCCATTTCTTTCAGCAACACTTCCTCTATTTGCACTTAGGTAATCATCCTGATCGATGTAAGCATCGAGTATAGCAGCTTGTCTATCAGCATCGTAAGTATCATCGCCAATTGTGAAGGATTGATAAGTCAATTCATTAGCATTATTTGGAATATACATCAATCTGTTTGACCCATCGCCAAAGTTACCAGCGTATGTATAGCTAAATCTACCCGCATTACCACCATCATAGAAAACACCAATGGTAGTATTGTTGGTTCTATATGAAAGATTTGCAATTAATCTATTTGGTTGATCATGACCTGCAAAACCTAAACTAGGAGCATTTCTATTGGTTTGTACGGTATTTGGCCAAAGTGAGATAGCTTGCGAACCACCTGCTGCATCAAGGTCTCTTGATCTAGAGTAAGTATAAGCAACCATTGCATCGAAACCACCAGCAAAAGATTTAGATAATTGAATAGTGGCAGATAAATAGTCTGCTTTTTCATCCGCATTTGTCAGGTAAAAAATATTTCTAAAGTCAGGGTCATTTGAGTAAGCAGTTAATCCCGGTTGATTTACCCAAAACGGTCTTTCATCAGGCCCTGATAGTGTACCCTCCGGGGTTCTTAAGACCGGATTATATGCGATAGGAGTAGAAATATCTCTGCTGTACATTAAGTCAACTGTTGCGCGAATACCGAATGGAAGTTGCGCATCAGCACCAAGGTTCGTTCTCCATACTTGAGGTAACTTGAAATTTTCATCAGTAAGGTTAAGCTCATTAGATAAAGTTGCTTCAGGATTATCCGGTGCATAAGCATTAGGATCAGGATTGAAAATAATACCTGCATCAATTACCTCCTGTCCTTCAAATCCGATACCGCCTCTCACAACTCCTGAACCATTAACCTGGTTTGACAACCAAACAAATGGTATTCTACCTGAGAATATACCGGTTCCACCTCTTAATTGTAGGCTTCTATCACCAAATACATCATAGTTAAATCCAATTCTAGGAGAGAATAATGGATTTACTTTTGGAAAAGTAGCAACATCTGGAGTAAACTCTTTACCGTCAAGACCTACGAATCGTTTGTCCAAATCATCCAATAGTTCATTACGAGGTATATCAATAGGATAAAATGGTAAATCCACTCTTAATCCGGCTGTAACAGTCAAATCACGATTAACTTGATACTCATCCTGGATATAAACACCCAATTGACCAAACTGAGTTTCATCTAATGGAGGGGTTGTTGAACCATCCAATGCAAAAGAGCGAGCAAAAGCAACAGGCGCGTTATCTGGATTATTGAAATTTTGATTGATTACATGATCAACAAAGTTATCATACCCAATGAATCTGTACCACCCATGAAAAGTAGGATTAAAGGCATTATTAAAGGTCATGTATTCGAAATTAACACCAGCAGTAATAGTGTGATCCCCCCTGTAAAAAGTCGTATTATTGGTGATATTAAAGGTATTGTTTTCCAAGAGATTACCCACTGTAAATAACTCATTACCTAAAGTCATATAGTAAAGTAAATTACCAGATGCATCCGGCTCAAGTACCTCAATCATTGGAAAATCTTGTCCACCGGGAACTCCTCTTCTTTGAGGAGTAGCAGCAGTGTAACCAACATTAAATTGATTGGAAATATTATCTCCTAAGACTGAATTCAATTCCGCAACAATTGAAGTTACTTCCCTTTCTTGAGTATAGTTATTATTCCTAAAATTAATATTTTCAATTCCTGTTCTGTTAGTATTTCTATATCTTGTTGATACAAACCTGATTGAATTACCATTTGTAGGCACATCCCTGAAGGAAGTAAAGTGATTAAATCTTAATGATAATCTGTGCTGCATATTTATATTGTAATCTAATCGGATATTAAATCTTTCCGATTCAGACGCAAAAGGATAGTTGTCGGGAGCACCCGTATCATAGCCATATAAACTTTGCATTCTTTCTCTTACAAAATTGGCTTCAGAAAGCGGGACTCTTGAGATATTAATACCATCAGGAGTTTCACCTTCTCTTGCAGCTCTTTTAGTAAACGACGGAGTGTCTTCCTCTTCTTTCTCGTAACTTACAAAAAAGAACAAACGGTCTTTAATGATAGGACCGCCAAAACGAACACCATAAGTAATGTTTTCACTATTACCTCTGTCCACAGCAACATCTCCTGCTTTGTTTCCTTGCATTTGATCGTTTCGCATAAAATAATAAACTGATCCCTCGAAGTTATTGCTACCTGATCTGGTAACAGCATTTACAGAAGCCCCTGTAAAACCAGATAATCTTACATCGTAAGGTGCAAGATTAACACTAACCTGATCGATGGCATCTAAAGAAACCGGATTACCACCTGCGAACTGATCGTTACCTAAACCGAAATTATTGTTGTAGATATTTCCATCAATGGTGTAGTTGTTAAACCTTGAGTTGGTACCCGCAAAAGCATTGCCAACAGATTGGGGAGTTAATCTGGTGAAATCATTAATGCTTCTGCTAATCGTTGGAAGTGCATTGATGGTTTCAGTATTGATGCTGGTAGCAGCTCCTGACCTCCTGGAATTGAATATATTGTCCATTCTACCAGAAACGACAATTTCGCCTAATTCCATGCCTGTATCAATTAACACAACGTCAACATTAGCGCCTGTACCAAGAGCAAGAAAAATATTCTCCACAACATCTGATTCGTAGCCAATGTAGGATACCTCAACTTTGTATGGTCCACCAACACGCATGTTTCCGATGTGGAAGATACCGTTAACATTAGTTGTTGTACCATACTGCGTCCCAGTTGGAACGTGAGTTGCGACAACTGTCGCCCCAATTAATTCATCACCCGCTAAAGATGATACTTTACCTGACATTGATGATGTGGTTACCTGCGCCCACATCCCTGCCGAGATAAATAAACAACAAATTACTAAGTAAATCTTTCTCATAATTTTGATTATTGGTTTGAAAATTTTTCACAAAAGTAAAAGCATTTTTCCAATAATTCATGCTGCTGTGTTAATAAAACATTAAGTTTATCTTTGTTGAATATTAAAGATTTACAAAACAGATTTTTAAATATATAAATAAAAAATAATATAATCACTTTCTGGGTAAAAAATTCTCAGCAATCATACATCGAACACTGCCTCCTCCATATTTTTCTATGGTTGGAATATCGGAATGAACTATAGAGCTGTAAGAAAGTATTAGCGCTCTCTGATCTGCTGAAAGTGATCGATAAGCAGATGAGGACATGGCTAGAACCGGCTGATCATCCTGACCTATAAGTTGCAACATATTCCCGGCAAATTGTTTGACTTGCTCGAAAGTGATCTCAATTATTTTGTATTCATACCGATTAAGTACATCAGTCAATTTTTTCCTTTCATTTACATCGGGAATGCATTCCAGGCACAATACTACAAACCCCTTCCCTAGGGTCATAATTACATTGGTATGATAAACCGGTAGACCGGAGGGGTCAACTGAAGTAAAAGTGACTGTTTGATAGCCCATTTTTACAGCCCATTCATTTAATAGTTTTTCATCAGTCCTTTCGCTTATACAGGCATAAGATACCTTATTTTCTCTATCCAGTATCATAGAACCGGTACCTTCAAGAAATTGGTTTAAAGATTCTTTTTCTTCAAAAGCAATCTGCTTGTTTAAAATAAAGTCTCCTTTAAGCTCCTCAATTAATTCAGGGTCTCTCTCTTTCCTTCGGGCCTCTGCATACATAGGGTAAGTAACAACCGTACCATCAGCATGGGTTGTAAACCAATTATTAGGAAAAACAGCATCTGGCTTTATTTCATCGGGATTATCCTGAAACACCTTTACTTGAATACCTTTATCTGTTAGTTTTTGAACAAGCTGATCAAATTCACTTTCAGCCCTGCTTTTTATCTTTAGGACATCACCAGCTCCTTCTGAATTCTGAAAAGCATTATTAGCAGCCGTTTCAGCATTATATCCAAAATGAGCAGGACGCACCATTATCACTTTATTGGTAAAGTTATTTTCATTTTCCATGGTAAATCTCATTTTTAAAAGTCAGACAAAAGTAGTTTATTTAATCGAAAAAACTGTCTGAAAATCCTTACTTTTGTATCTACCTAGATAACAACTAAAGATCATGCCTAAAAAAAATAAAGAGAGAAATACTGAACGAACTTTAGCATATACTACTAATCCTGCCGGATTCAATCCTTTCGAGGGTTTATTTTCGGATGGAGAAAATAAACAGAATGGAGCAGCTGATAAATCAGCTCCCATCCGGATCCATTTGGAAAAAAAAGGCAGAGGTGGGAAAACAGTTTCTATTATTAAGGGGATTAAAGGTTCAGAAACAGAAATTGAAGACCTTCTCAGATCAATAAAAAACCATTGCGGCACAGGAGGATCATTTAAAGCAGAGCAACTCATTATTCAAGGTGATCAGCGAGAAAAAATTCTTGATTACCTAAAAAAGCTAGGGTATCATAATGTTAAAAAAAGTGGAGGGTAGTTTAAAGGACATCAGAAGTTATTATACTTTTTCTAAGATAGTTAAATCTGGGAGGTATAGAAGATATTCAGGATAATTGAGGAAGTCTCATTTTTTCTCTTTACTTTTTTCACATCCCAATAGCTTACCAACCTGACTTATGTTTAACCTTTTTTCTTCAAACAAGATCAAAACTTAAACAAAATCATTTTGTATAAAGTTAACTTAATTAAACGTATATTGCAAGCTCGAAATTTAACTGGTCAATAGCTTTTTAGATCAAGACTAGTATACGTTGTGCATTTACCTAAATTGAAAGAATGAAAAGGAAAATTGCAGTTATAGGAAGCGGTTTTTCAGGTCTTGTTGCAGCGGCAGATATGGCTAAAACAGGGCATGAAGTAATACTTCTTGAAAAAAATGATGGTCCAGGTGGTCGATCCCGCAAATTCGAGGTAGATGGGTTTACTTTTGATATGGGTCCAAGTTGGTATTGGATGCCGGAGGTTTTTGAACAGACTTTTAACCATTTTGGCTACAAGACTTCTGACTTCTATGAGTTGAAGCGATTAGATCCCTCCTACTCCGTATTTTTTAAAGAAAGAAAATTTGATGTGCCTGCCGACCCTGAGGAACTCAAAAAAAAGTTTGAAGCAATTGAAAAAGGAAGCGGGGAGAAGCTGCAAAAGTTTCTAGATGAGGCTGCTTACAAGTACAAGGTTGGAATGGAAGAATTTGTTTGGAAACCTTCACACGGTCTATCCGAATTTATGGACATAAGGATTTTTTCCAGCTTATTTAAGCTCGATATGCTAACTTCACTTTCCTCGGTAGTCAGAAAGCAATTCAAACACCAATACATACGAGATATCCTTGAATTTCCAGTCCTTTTTTTAGGCGCAACCCCATGGAAAATCCCCGCACTTTATAGTCTAATGAATCACGCTGACCTGAGCTTAGGCACTTGGTATCCAATGGGTGGAATGCATGAAGTCATTAAAGGTTTGGTGAAAACAAATGAAAATCTTGGTGTAAAGATAGTTTACAATTCAGCAGTAAAAGCTGTTAAAACTCAAAACCAACATATCACTAAACTAATTACAGATCAAGAGGAATTTGATGTGGACTTTGTTATCAATTCCGCAGATTACTATCATTTTGAACAGCACGTATTAGATAAAAAAGATCGCGCTTATGATGAAAAATATTGGGCCAAAAGGACTATGGCTCCAAGCAGCCTCCTATTTTATTTAGGACTTAACCAAAAATTAAAAAACATACCCCACCATTCGCTTTTCTTCGATGAAGATTTCAAAAAACACGCCATTGAGATTTATGAAAAACCGGGATGGCCGGAAAGGCCACTTTTTTACCTTTGTGCTCCATCTGTAACCGATCCCTCAGTTGCTCCGGAAAATTGTGAAAATTTATTTTTACTAATGCCTTTGGCGCCCGGATTGAAAGATGATCCGGCAATGCACGAACATTACTTCGACATAATGATAAACAGAGCTGAAAGTAGGTTAGGGCAAAAAATCCGGGACAAAATAGTTTATAAGCGGTCCTTTTGTCTAGATGATTTTCAAAAAGACTATAATGCGTATAAGGGTAATGCCTATGGCTTAGCAAATACATTAATGCAGACCGCGTTTCTTAAACCAAAAATGAAAAACAAAAAATTAAAAAATTTATTAAATTGTGGACAGTTAACAGTCCCGGGACCGGGAATGCCACCTTCTCTGATTTCAGGAAGACTGGCATCAATTGAAGCGAATAAGATTTTGTCCAACAACAAATAAATTCCTTATGAATCACCTTCAACTCTATCACGATGTCTGCGAAGAGTGCAGTGCCCACATTACGAAACGGTACAGTACTTCTTTTTCGTTGGGAATAAGAATGTTAGATAAGTCTATTCGTAACCCCATTTATTCGATTTATGGCTTCGTACGCTTTGGAGATGAAATTGTTGATACATTTCACGACTACCCAAAGGCTGAGCTTTTTGAGGAATTTAGAAAAGATACATGGAAAGCAATAAGAATGGGTATTAGTCTTAACCCTGTCCTGCATTCATTTCAAATGGTGGTCAACCAATTCAAAATTGAAGATGAACTAATAGAAGCTTTTTTGAGGAGTATGGAAGCTGATTTGCATCAAAGTGAACATGAACAACAAAGCTATGAAGAGTATATTTACGGATCTGCTGAGGTGGTAGGCTTAATGACTTTACGAGTATTCTGCAATGGAAATGATGCTGATTACAAACGATTAAAGCCATATGCTAAAAGTTTGGGCGCTGCTTTTCAAAAAGTGAATTTCTTACGCGATATAAAAAGTGATTTTCAGGAGAGAGGTCGGGTCTATTTCCCCGGTGTGGACTTTGAGAATTTCACCAATACAGAAAAAGGTATAATTGAAGCAGATATTGAAAAAGATTTCAATCATGCTTATATTGGAATCAAACAATTACCTAAAAAGGCACAGTTTGGGGTTTATCTCGCGTACAAGTACTACAAAAACTTATTTGATAAAATCAAGAAAAGAGATGCAGGCCAAGTAATTAACAAGCGTATCCGAATCAATGATTTTAAAAAATTTGTTTTACTAATGAAATCAGCCATTCTTCTAAAATTGGGTGTATTTTAATGTTTTCAGATACTACAAAAAATAGCGCTCTAAGGAGCCTGCTCCTGCTTTGGACATCATTTGGTTTGGTGACCTGGGTGTATCTTTTGCTTTTGGGCTTCTCTACTTTTGAATATAATTTTTCACCACCGGTATTCACACATTTTGACTTTCTCGAAAATCAGTATCTGTATGCCTTGATACACCTGTTTGTCTTTTTGCCTGTTTTTTTATTGAGTTTTGACAAAAAAGTATACTATGCTTCGAGGTGGAAGTTCCTTTTTCCTGCTATTGTCCTAATTGCTATACCTTTTCTGATTTGGGATCACTTTTTTACCTCTGGCGGTATATGGGAGTTCAACGAAATTTACCTTTCCGGTTTTAGATTTTTTTCATTGCCCTGGGAAGAAATAATGTTTTTCGTTACCGTACCTTTCGCTTGTGTATTCATATATGATTGCATGAATGCATATTTCCCATCTAACCCTTTGGTGAAGTATGAGCGTACCATTACTTTCAGCTTACTAATCGCTTTATTTGTTTTCGGACTCATTCATTACAAGGAAATGTATACCCTTACGTCTTGTCTGATTGCTATTCTTAGTGTTTTATGGATAAAAGGTAGGAGGGAGATAGCTTTTCTTGGCTGGTTTTACCGATCATTCTTAATTGTGTTGATCCCATTTGTCCTGACTGATGGAATACTAACCGGCGGATTCACTAATGAACCCATTGTGCTCTACAATCAGGATCATTTTAGTGGATTGAGACTCGTTAGTATCCCTGTGGAGGATTTTATATACGGTTTCGCACTCTTACTTCAGGCAAATTATTTGTATGTTCTTTTTCAACGAAAAAAAGGTTGATGGTAATGTTTATTACTATCCTTTCCTATTCAACTTAATGAAGTGGATTTACATAAAACAACAAATGCTGATCCGAGACTAATTACCTCACAGCCGTCCAAAACAAATTTAAAAGACAAAAATAGGCTCTTAAAATAAAATATTTAAGCCAGAAAATTAGGTGTTTCAAAAAAGACCCCCTTTGTTTGGAAAAACCTGAGCAAAGGGTTCAGAGGAACAAGTTTTTTGTTGTTTCGATTTTAGATTCAGTTAAAGAACAACCCCCTGATCACCAGCATATAGATGTGTGAAGCATTAAGACTTTCTGAATCCTTGTAAGAAAATTAGGTTATCGATTCTCGGACCCTTCACTTAGTTGTCTCTTTAATTACCCCCCTTCCGCTTTGCGGTTCCTTCGTTTGAAGATCCCCCGGATCTTCACCCAAAAGGGTTCACTCAGTCATTTTGTTTCTTTTTTTAGCCTGCCTCGTCCCAAGACGAGGGACAAGCAAAAAAAGAAAAGTAGAAAGTGAGAACTATCCCCAAAAGCAGGGTATCAAGAGAAATCATCAAATAAACTCTTATTTTGGACGCTTGTGTTTTCGATTGTTTTTCTTTTTATTTTTTTAAAAATAAATTATTTCTAAATATTTTTAGAATTAATAAAAAGGTTATTTTAGCAGCTAAATTTATTAACTTAATTAAACTGAGATGACATGAAACTAAAATTTACAAAGTTATTCTTTTCGTTGATCGGTATTTTGCTTTTTACCGGAAGTTTACAAGCCCAGTGGGTTTTGGAGATCACTGAGCCTGCATCAGTAGCAGGAATCTATGAGTACGGTTATGCCAATTTTGGCTCCAATGGTTTTGATGCAGCTGAGTTAGCCATCGGAATGGACAGTTCGACAGACCCAACTTTTGGGTGTAATCCACTGGTTACGGATTTAACAGGAAAAGTTGGGATATTAGACAGAGGCGGCTGTTTTTTTAGTCAAAAATCTTTCCGTGCTCAACAAGCCGGGGCGGTTGCAGTAATCATCTGTAACAATGATGCAGGGTTTATTAACATGGCACCCGGAGATTTTGCAGATGATGTGAATGTTCCCGTATTTATGTTAGATCCATCTGACTGTCTTAGTATCAGCGCTGCGATGGCAAATGGACCTGTGGTGGCTACTTCTTATTTTGTGGGATGGAGAGAGGATGGTATTTTGTGGGGTGAGGAAGAAGGACAGGGTGATTTTGCAAACGGCATAGGAGATTGGACTACGATAGGGATAAGTGACCCTAATCATATTTGGGAGTACAAACCCAATGCAAACAGTGCAGGTGGATGCGGTTCCTTCAGACTTAATTCTTTTTCTGTCTCTAATGGAGCTATGGTTTTTGACGCTGATTTTTACATAACTGGGGGTCCTGAGGATGCCGGGGGTATAGGTTGTCAGGGTGCTGAACAGCAAATTCAAGGAGAATTGTGGTCGCCCATTATTGATGCCTCTGATTTCAATCAGATTGCTATAGAGTTCTATCAGTTTAACCTTGGGATTACTCCTGATCCTGATCCAGGTTCATTAAGAGAAAGAACATATATGCAATTTAGTGTAGATGGGGGACAAAGCTGGGGGGATCGGGTACCAATTCAAACTACAAGTTTCCAAAGCACTCTTGGTAGTTCCATAACCAATCCTGAAAGAGTGCTCATTATAGTTCCAGAGGCATCTAACGAACCTGAATTTAGATTCAAATTTGTTTATGACGGAAGTTTCTATACCTGGATTATTGATGATGTCAGGTTGGTAGAACCACCTGAAAACAACCTTTCGATTTTAGATGCCTTTTATCCACCTCTTTCTTTTGCTACTCCCAATGACCATATAGGTATTGACACTTTTGGTTTTCAAATGTTGGTAGCAAATGAAGGTTTTAATATCCAGGAAAATGTACGTGGATCTGTTAGAGTAATTAACTCAGCTACCGGAGAGGTACACTTTGAAGAATCCATAGATAGACAATCTTTAGATCGCGGATCACTTGATACTATATCTTTTTCACCATTTGCGCCTGAACTTCCAATTGGTCGTTACACCATTGAATATCATGTTGAAAATGTAGGGATAGCCGATCAGATTCCGGAAAGTAATACTGTAGTTAACAATTTCATCGTGACGGAAAACCTATATGCTAAGGATGATCCGGTTAGAAACTCTTTTTCCGGTGGCATAACAAATCCTGATGATACATGGGTTTGGGGAAACATGTATTATATATCCCCGCAATCCGGTGAAAATGGCAGGCCTCTATTTTTAGGAGCGGAAATGGCATTTGTCCCGACTGCCGGAGAATTTACTAATGAGTTTGCGATTGTCTATTTGCTTGAATATGTTCCAACAGGACCATTTGTGAATTTTCAGCAAATGAATGCAGCGGCAGATGTTGCACCACCGGACCACCCCGATTGGAATGAAATAGCCATATCTATAGTAGAAGCGGATCAACTCATGGCTGCTGGAAATGGTCAAGTATTCAGACTCTGGTCAGGGGATTTTCTGAATCCTTCTGACTTCTCTCCTTTCGAAAATCCTGTTGAACTCAATCCGGGAAAATTATATGCTTTAGTTGTACTTCATGAGGGAGATGGTTTACGTATGCCGATCACAAGAATTAATTACTCGACTGGTGTTGGTTTACTTTGGGTCGATAATACTGCAGGAAATAAACAGTATTTCTCAGGATACACCAATAATGGCGGTCCCATTGTCAGAATGATTACTGATGTATGGCCGGTATCAGTAAATGACCAATTCAATATGGACCAACATATAAAGATCTACCCCGTTCCAACTTCGGATGAATTATTCATTGAAATGAGTCTAGAACAACCCACTGATGTCAATTATCAAATTTTTGATTTACAAGGACGTCTTTTAGAGACATCTACAATAAGAGATGTCAGTAATGAAGTAATCAGAAATGATGTAAGGGCATATAAAAGTGGAAATTATTTTATCCGAATACAAACTCCTCAAGGAAATAGCACCAAACCTTTTATCATTATGAAGCAATAAATGATTGACAATAATGAGCCGGTATTTTAAAATACCGGCTTTTTTTATAAATAGATTTTAGTTAAAAAACTTGATGTTTTGAACTATTCAAGATATCAGTTGCGGTGATTCCTGCTGAAAATCAAACCAACAGCCTCCATTTCCTAATCTTAAAATATAAAGGATTAATTTCATACATTTTGATGCAAAGCCCCAAAGTGGGATTACGATGAACTTAATTTTTTCTTAAGTCTTTGGATATATCAAAAAAATGACTATCTTTATGGTTAAATTAATTCATTAATCAATTTCTAAAAAATTATGAAAAGAGTATTTACAAGTTTAAGTAAGAAAATGGCCTTAGGCCTCACACTACTAATGGTTCCATTTATGGTCCATTCACAATGGGTTTTTGAAATAACCTCACCCTCTGAAATCGCAGGCACCTATCCAATGGGTATTGCATCTTTTGGCTCTTTACCTTCTGACGCCACAACAGGTAATCTTCAACTGGCATTTGACGGATCTGACAATCCAGCATTAGGCTGTGAAGCACTTGAAACTGATTTAAGCGGAACAATTGGAATTCTGGATAGAGGTGACTGTGCCTTTGCTGAAAAAGCGCTTAATGCACAGGAAGCTGGAGCTATCGCCTTAGTAATTTGCAATACTGCCGATGCAATCATCAATATGCCCGGCGCAGCACCTGATGTTAATATTCAAACTGTACTTTTAAGAAGAGGCGACTGTGATGCAATTAAATCTGCTTTAGCATCAGGCGATGTAAGTGTTGAAATCTACCGAGAAAGACAAGAAGTAATTTGGGGAGGAGAAGATGATCCAAACAGTACATTCGACGGAGGATTAAATGATTGGACTACTCAGGTTAGAACCGGTTTTGCAAACACTGCTGAAGAAGATGTATTTGTATGGTTACCAAATGGAGATGTATCAGAAGGGTTGGTTTCTTTTGATGGTAATGCCATTAACTCACCTACGGCATCTAATGGTGCAGCAGGAATGAATCTAGACTTGAATACAACAGAAGGTACGATTAATCCAGGTGCTCCTCCATATCCATTCTATGTTGCAGAATTGATTTCACCGGTTATAGATTTATCAGAAGTAGAAACTCCTTTAAGTCTGAGTTTCTATCAATTGTATAGAAGGTTAAATTTTGTTGGTAACAATGATTTCCATTCAGGTTTTGAATATAGTCTTGACGGTGGAAATACCTGGAGCCAATTAATTCAACTTAATGACGATGTAGAGATACAGGAAAGAGTAAATAATCAAATTAATCTTCCACTTCCTTTAGAAGTATTAGGTACTGAAGAATTCAGAATGAAATTTGTGATTTCAATGGACTTTTATTATTGGGTTATTGATGACGTTGTCATCACCGAACTACCTGCAAATAATATTGCTATATCTCAGCCTTTTAATCCATTGTTTAGTTTTGCTACTCCAGCTAACCACATTGCTGCAGATGATTTAGGGTTCTCTTTTACCCTGAGAAACCGAGGTCTTGAGCAAGAACTGATTGAAGCTAATGTTGAAATAAGGGATGCCTCAAACAATGAATTGGTTCATAATCAAGAATTTATAATCGAAAATTTAGAGGGCAGTATAGATAGTTTTATAGTTTTTGATGACTTATTTACACCAGAATTGCCTGTCGGGGATTATGTAATTACTTACAGAATTGATGCACCTGGTAAAATAGACTTTGACTACACCACAAATACTAGGACATATTTCTTCAGGGTTACTGAAAATATCCACTCCAAAGATAACCCTGATAACGAGGAATTTACATCGGGAACATTACAGCCTGATGAAGATTCGTGGTTTTATGGAAATATTTATTTTACTGCACCTCAAGAAGATAATAGAACCCAATATTTTATTGAATCACAACATGCTTTCCGAACTGATGCAGATGAATTTACCGATGAATTAGCACTTATCTATTTATTAGAATTTGTGCCAGATGGATTGATTGGTAATTATTTTGAGTTTATAAATAGTGACTTGAATACCACTCCAGACTTCCATCCAGCATTAACTCAGGTCGCTATTGCTATTGTAGATGCAAGTATGATGGCTGAGGCAGGAAATGGAGGTTTAATGACTTTAGATCACACTCAGTTCTTGGATCCAAATAATGATTTAGCACCATTTACCGAACCTATTGCATTAAATGAGAATAAAATGTACTTTTTAATGACACAAATTGATCAGCCAGCTGCCTCTACATTAAGAGTTGCTACAAGTTCGGCAGTTGATTATTCTGTGCCAAACCAACTTCTATTTACACAAGGTAGAAATTGGACGGGTTTTACTGGTTCAGCAGTACCAGTTGCAAGAATGGTAACTAGTCATTCAACCTCAACAGGTGAGTTAGTTCCATTTGATCAACCTTTAATGGTTTATCCCGTTCCTGCTTCAAATGAATTATTCATTGACTTTCAATTAGATCAACCAACTGATATGGAAATACAACTATTTGACATCAATGGTAGATTAATGAATTCATCTACATTTACAAATGTAACCAACGAAACTTTGGGAACTGATGTAACAGAGTACCAAACAGGAAACTACATCATACGTGTAGTCACCAAAGATGGACAAGTACAAAGTAGACAAGTTTTGATTGTGAAGTAATCGTGTTCAATCAAATTGCAAAAAAAAAGAGTCTGGAAATTTCCAGACTCTTTTTTTTTGCAATTT
>RECS01000138.1 GCA_007693915.1 Saprospirales bacterium
TAAAAAGGAACTCACCGCGGAGGACGCCAAGGACGCAGAGTTGGCGCAGTGAATTTTATGAATTGCAATATCTAATCTGCATTTTATCTCTGCTATAACTCTATGTCGTGGTAAACCGACTCTAACTAGAATCTAAACTCTGCGCTTTTTCTCAGCCATGCTTTCAGCTTGGTAAACTCAACTTTGCGTCTTCTTTATATTTTTGCGTGAATTAAAGCCTCTATTAACTTCCAATTTTTTGTCATGTACTCAGGTTTTAATATTAAAAAATTATGGGGCTAAAGATCATTTTGTATTTTTTTTGTAGAACCTAGTATTTTTCTCAAGTGTGGTAGGGGGAGAAGAATATCTCATAGGGATGTTGAATACAACGTCTCTATAACCTTCTAATTTCTAAAACCTCCCCGTCCGCTTCTCAATCCACCTTAAAATAGATGGAATTAGCATCATATCAAAAGCCAGCGCGCTTATCAGTGTCGAACTGATTAGAATACCCACCGTTAAGGAAGGTGGATTATTGGAAAAAAGTAGGACTAAAAACCCAAAAAATAGTACGATGGTGGTCAAACAAAGTGCCTTTCCGGTTTCCCTGAAGGTTCTGAGTAAACTCTCATCAACGGTATAGCCCCGACCTCTAACCAGGCGGTATTTGGCCAGAAAATGGATGCTGTCATCTACTGCTATTCCAAATACAATGGCGAAGACGATGGAGACTCCAGCTTCAAGTTCAATGCCAAACCAGCCCAATAAAGCAGCTGCAAAAAGAAGTGGGAAAAGATTGGGCAACAAGCCTGCAAATAGCATCAATGGTTGACGGAACAAAAACATCATCAAAATACTGACGAGTAGTACTGCTAGCCCCAATCCCTGTAGGAGATTTTCCCTCACGTAAATGGCATTTTTATCTACTATTACCCCAGTTCCGGTGATCTGGAAGTCGGCCCGACTGGTATCCATATTGGAATGGATAAACTCTATTATTGAATTGCTTAACCGCTTAATTGAGTCCGCTCCTATATCATCTATATTAGATGAAATTCGCGCTCGCATTCCATTTTCTGAAACTAAGATATTGGGTTCAATGGAGGCAGCCATAGCGGCGAAGCGGGCTAGCGAATTAAAAGAAGCTTCATCGGGTGGAAACTCATCTCCATCCAATAAACTACCCGAGTTAACTTGTTGAAGGAAGCGAAATAGAGATGCCGGAGAACTAACTGATTTTATGGGTTTATAGGAGGCAAAGTGCTCCTCGAGGCGATTGATCTCTTCCATAGACCTGAAGGTATTGGCACCTTCTTCGTCTTTGTAGGTTATGGCAATCTCAAAGGGTCTGAATCCAAAGAAGTTATTTTCGAAATAGTGAAAATCTTCGGTGACTTTTTCGCCCCTCGGCAGATTATCCTCAATTTTGTAATTGGTGGAGATTTGTGAGATACCAATGGCACATAGCACCAATACCACAAAAGCTCCGTACCAAATTTTTCGACTCTTGTGTTTGGTAAAACTATACAGCCAATTCATCCATTTGTACCAAAAATATCTGCCCCGGTCATCACGCAGTAATTGATGGTTGGGGCTGAGACTGAGCCAAAGGGTAGTAAAAACGACGATAGTAAAATAGGCAATGAGCACTCCGGCCGCGGCATTGACACCAAATTCCCGAACCGGTTCTATGCGACTCGTCAATAAAGAGGCAAAACCAATAGCCGTAGTCACAGATGTCATGAGCGTAGCTAATCCAATTTCCTTGACAGTTGCATAAACGGCAAAATCCCTCGTTTTTCCACGAGCGATTTCATCCAGATATTTAGTGGTGATATGAATGACATCCGAAGTTCCAACGATAATCATTATCACGGGATAGAGTGCTGCCATAACGGAGAGTTCCCTACCGGTAATTGCCAAAAATCCTAAAAAGAAAATTAGTGAAAGGGCGATGGAAACTAAAGAAATAAAGACCACTTTGACTTTTCTATAGAGAAAAAACAAAATTATGGCAACCAATATTCCGGATATCACGGTTGACCTGAGCAGCTCCATTAAATTGGCTCTTCCTATTTCTACCTGAAAAAAGGCCCGTCCCAAGACATGCCATTGTTCAATTTCTTCTTCTTCAATATAGGTTTTTAAGGCATCCACCAACTCTTGGGACTGATCGATGGTGATGTTGTCTATGTTCTTTATAAAAACTAAACTAGCCGTAGCATCCCGGTCCACAAGTCTACCTACAAATCTGTCACTGCTATACAACAATAGGCTGTCTGATCTAAACCGCTCGGGACGGTTGTGAGAAATCAGATTCCGGCTAGCAATTCCAAAAGGCGTACGATAGGGAATCTGCACATCTGTTATAGAAATGACCCGCTCAACATGGGGAAAATCGCGGGCTGCAGCACTAAAGCTTCGAACTTTTTGTAGGTAAGTGGTGTCAAAAATAGTCCCTTCATCTGCCGGCAAGGCTACCAACAGAAAGTTGTCATCCGTTTCAAAGTCATCAATAAAATCGAGGAAAAACTCCAGATCTTCATCCCCTTCCGGAAAGAATTTTTCAAAATCAAAATTAAACCTGAGCTGAGCTACAAATGGTAGAGTTGCCAGGGCTAGTACCACAGTTGCTAAGAGGATAATGACTTTAGTCCGCCGCGCTAATTTGAAATCTTCGTTGAACACTTATAAGAAATACTTTGAGGTGTGTTTTTGTTTTTCAGGAGGGCGTAAAAAGATTGGGGGAGGTGTGCCATTTGGTTTCCTCAGAGACAATGTATTCCGCCTGTTAAATCAGTGACCTGCACTTAAAGAGCGCACCTCTTTAGCAGAGAGGGTAAGGAATAAGATTGTACAGTTTGTTTAGATTTTTATAGTGGTCTGCTGCGGTAGTAATGAATTTTTATGGTGATTACTGATGTTATAATTACCCATAATAATGTAAATTTATGGAAATCGAATTTTAGTATGAAAAGTTAAGTAAGGCGCTTAAGAATATGAAGCAAAAATAAACTTTAAATAAACGAAATTGAGCTTGAGTCACGAAAAGACAAAAATTAGTATATTTGTACAGTGGAAAAAATTGGTGAAATAGAAATCAAAGTTGTAGGTAAATTAGGTAAGTTAGATTTAAAACCTGATAATTATGACATAAAACATATTGCCCGTATCCTGCAAAATGTTGAGGATATGCTATATCCCACCAATAAAAAGGATCGACCACAAATTACTTATAGCATTCAGGAGGGCTCTGTTAGACATATTTTCAAAACTTCTTTACAATCCATTATTGGCCTTAGTGCCATTTTAGGACAAATCCAGAAGTCCAATTCTATTGATTTTCTTGAACTAAAAACAGCCCAGGCTATTGAGAGCATTCAGGAGCTCTCACAACAAAAAGACTATGAATTTCTATTTAGTACATCCTTGAAAAATGAAGTAGAACTTTCGATAAACCCTCAAACCAGATTTTTCAGAACGGAAAACACTTGGGCAGATGCTGAATTTTATTTTTACGGAATTCTAAAGGATGCAGGTGGGAAAAGCAAAGCAAATATCCATATAGATACTGATGAATATGGGTATTTAACAATTGAGACCGCAAAAGATTTCTTGATGGATCAAAAAAGAAACCTTTTGTATAAAAACTTTGGCGTAAGAGCAAGTGGTAAACAGAATTTAGAGACAGGTGAAATAGATAACAAGTCATTAAAACTTCTGCAGCTAATAGATTACAATCCAGAATTTGATTCAGATTATTTGAGCTCCTTAATTTCAAAGGCTAAAAAAAGCTGGAAAGGCATTAATACTGACAAGTGGTTATCAGAATTAAGGGGGGAATATGAAGGATAGTGTATTATTAGATACGAGCTTCTTTGTGAGATTATTGAATGATGAGGATCCTTTGCACAATAATGCCAAGGGGTATTATAAATATTTTCTAGAAAACAGCATTATCCTGAAAGTTTCAACAATTTCTATTGCTGAGTACTGCGTGAAAGGCAAAGTTGACGAGCTTCCTATGAGAAATATTCAAATAATTCCATTTAATTTAGATCACGCTCAAAAAACCGGAGAATTCGCTGAAGTAATTTTTGATGAAAACAAAATAGCTAAAGAGAAACTTTTTCCCCGAGCGATTATCCCAAATGATTCTAAACTTTTTGCTCAAGCCAATTTGGATAAAAGTATCAATCATTTTATTACCTCTGATACCAGATCTCAAACAACCTACTCAAAACTAAAAACTCATTTAAACCCCCAATTTGACATAATCGACATTTCTACTCCATACGATGAAACCTTTAGCTTAATTAATTTTTAATAATGAAATTTTGGATTTACTTCTTTATAAGAAGTCTATTAAAAGTGGGGTATGTATTCTATATTTTAATTATTTTTGCATCTCCATTTTCATCCGCTCCCATTAAAGACAAATAAAAATAATAATGCTGCAATTTAAATATGAAAAGGTAGTCAAAAGCTACTACCCGGAGGCTATTGACACAAAGGATGTATTGGTTAAATACATGGGAAAAATCATAGATCAAAACATACACAGTTCTAGAGTCCTTCTAGCAACGTCGCTTTGTTCCGATGACATCAATTCCAAATCCACAGGTTTTTTTAATAACTTTTACGGACCATTCTGTATGGGTGGACTTGCCGGATTACCATTTGCCGGAAAAACAGGAATGATTGCATTCGCACACCACATACCCGATGATGGAGCGGGCTTTATTTTTTATGGTCCTCACATTGGGATAACCGTGGAGGGTGAATTGGGTAAATTGTACAGACCGCGTGTAGAAAAGAAGGGAGATTCCTGTGGTGCCCTCATGATTTCCCTGAAGCGGTTTCAAGAAATACCTGACTACCAACCGGAGTTTTCTGCGGATGATTATCAACAAAGTAGCCTTGAAAAAGAGCTACTTGCCTACAAGGATGAGATCATTACTTCTCCTAACCCGACAAAAGCTATTACTGAATTTGCCTATAAAATCATTGATCGGAAAATCCATGAATACATCAAAGCAGTGAAAGAAGAGTTTCATGTAAGTAAGATTGTATTACTCGGTGGTATTGTCATCAATACCGAGTTCGGAGTTGATGATTATTTTGCCGTGAGAAACTTTGAGGTAATTGATGTAAATACGCTCTAGTGGATTTCAGATTGCGGATTGATGATTTCAGATTGATGATTTCAGATTGATGATTTCAGATTATTTCCTTGTAATTTTGGGCAGGGACAAATCAGAAATCATAAATAATCAACCGCCAATCCCTTTTTCTATAAAAAATAACTTAACCTTAACACTCTTATGCTTAGTGTGAAAAATGTTTTGTATTAATGAAAAATTTGCTTTTCTATGAGTTTATTTAAGTTGTTGTTAATTAGTGGGTTATTGTTTTTCAAATGTCTATTTTACTTGCTGTGTACTCCTGCCTTAATGGCGTTTAATTAAGGGGATTCTGAAGAGAAGAGACAAGCAGTGATAGTTTAAAAAAAATGAACTAAATTTTTACCTTTGCACAAAATTCGAAAACATGACAAATATTACAGTTGCAAAAGGTGATGGTATAGGACCCGAGATTATGGATGCCTGTTTGGCAATATTAAAGGCTGCCGGAGCCAAACTAAAAATAGATGAAATTGATGTAGGTGAAAAGGTTTACCTTTCCGGTAATACTTCAGGAATTGCAAAATCTTCCTGGGACACCATAAGGAGAAATAAGGTTTTCCTAAAAGCGCCTATTACAACTCCTCAGGGTGGTGGATATAAAAGTTTGAATGTAACTACCAGAAAATCACTTGGTCTATTTGCAAATGTAAGACCCTGTAGAAGTTATTTCCCCTTTATTGATACCAAGCATCCGGTTATGGATATGGTAATCGTTAGAGAAAATGAGGAAGACCTTTATGCGGGGATTGAGCATCAACAGACACATGAGGTGGTTCAGTGTCTTAAACTTGTCAGCCGACCCGGCACTGAAAAGATTATCCGCTACGCTTTTGAATATGCCAAACAGTACGGAAGAAAAAAAGTCAGCTGTTTCAGCAAAGACAATATCATGAAGCAAACTGACGGATTATTTCATTCTGTCTTCAAAGAAATAGGCGCAGAATACCCGAATCTTGAGCAGGAGCATTGGATTATTGATATTGGAGCAGCGAGAATAGCAGATACACCTGAAATATTTGATGTAGTGGTTACAGGCAACCTCTATGGCGATATTTTATCAGACATTACTGCACAAATAGCCGGCTCAGTGGGCTTGTGTGGTTCAGTAAACTTAGGGGCAGAGTGCGCCATGTTTGAAGCTATCCACGGATCAGCCCCCGATATTGCGGGTCAGGGTATTGCCAACCCTTCCGGTCTGCTTCAGGGCGCTATATTGATGCTCAATCATATCGGACAATCCAAAGTCGCAACTGACATTCAAAATGCCTGGTTGTGTGTAATTGAAAATGGAATTCACACCGGAGATATCTACAAAGAGGGGAACAGCAAGCAAAAAGTGAATACAGCTGAGTTTTCACAGGCTGTCATAGATCATTTAGGGCAAATGCCAACGGTGCTAAAGCCGGTTGAATACTCTGTAGGACAAATCTACATCCCTCCTTACCAAAGGAAAGAAGAAGCACCAAAAGAGTTAGTTGGAGTTGACCTTTTCGTTGATTGGAAAGGTGAGAGTCCGGATGAATTGGGCGAAATGCTTTCTAAGCTAAATAATGAAGCTATGTCTTTGTCCATGATTACTAACAGAGGAGTAAAAGTCTGGCCTGATGGATTCGATGAGACCTTCTGCACTGATCACTGGCGTTGCAGGTATAAAACCGCAGAAGGTTCAACCATTACCAATAAGCATATAGTTGATCTGATGGCCAGATCCGAAGAGCAAGGAGTGGATGTAATAAAAACAGAAAATCTCTACTATTTTGACGGCAAACAAGCTTTTTCAATGGGGCAAGGGCAGTAATTTCCCACCAGAAGGAAATTCTTTAGTTATAAGATACACTGCTTTAACAAATTCTCTGGATTTTTGCCAGACCTTGAGTTTTTTAAAGGAGTAAGTGTACATTAGCTTGTAGGTTTAAAAGTTCAAGGGCTTAAAGATTTATTGCTTCCCAGCAGAGCTAGGGTCTGCTTAACTATAATCGTCAAACCAAAGATACAGGGTAATACTAATTTTTCCGCTTTCCACTTTCCACTTTCAATCTCGTCAGTCCACTCCATTTCATTCCGTCCTCTTACGAGCCAGGCTTTCAAACTTTCCACTTTCCACTTTCCACTTTCCACTTCATTTTTCAGCATAACCTTAAAATTTTGAAAAAAACCAGCAAAATTCAGCAAATGATCGTAAATTAGTCGATGCAATCCGATTTTTTTTCAGTAAGTGGACTAATTTAGGATACAAAGGCTCTTTACTCAAACTTGTTGCTATGGCTCAAGCATTCATTAATAATACCGGATTCGGTAAGAATATTCTATACTTGTTATTGTTCTTTGCTGTTGCTGCATTGACATTGTCTTCCTGTGAAAAATCCGAGACTGTCATCATCAGTGACAACGAGCCTGTTTCCTCTTTTAACATCTCCCGCATAAAAATTGAAAATTACGTACAGCGGATTTACATAGACATTATCGGTCGTGAACCACTTGAAGAAGAAATGCTTGAAAACGTTGCGCGACTTCAAAATGACAGCCTTCGGAGGGAAACCCGAATGGATATCATCACCAATCTAATGACAGATGAGACAGCAAGAGACGGAGACGGTTCCTATAAAGCAGCTTATGTATTAAATCTATACAATCTTGCCAAAATACGCTGTCTTGAAGGTGTAGCGGATAGCGAAATAAATCAACAAATAGGTATAGCTTCATTCGGTGCTCTTCGAGATTCTCTTGATGGAAATTGGGATGGTTATTATCGCCGATTAGAAACTATACGCAAGTACCAGGCTGTTCTGGACACCCGCCATCAGTTTTTTGATGGAAAAATTGGCTTCCACCAAATGTTTGGGGCAATGATCAATAATGGGATTTATGATATCATCAATATGAACACTTTTAATTTTGTACGTGCTGCTTTTGATGAATTGCTTTGGAGACTTCCTACGGAGCAAGAGTTCGATGCCTCTTTTTTCATGATAGAAAATGAAGAACCGCGGCAACTTTTTGGTAAAATAGGTTCCAATAAAGAGGACTTCGTGGACATACTCATACATTCCCCGGCTATGTTTGAAGGCCTGATAATATGGGCTTTTCAGATTTACCTCAATCGTGCCCCAAGCCCGGCAGAGATTATCACTTTTCTCCCCGACTTTTTAAAAGACAAAGACATCAATTATATTATTTCAGAAATTATGGTAACCGATGAATATGCTAACTTCAGATAAAATCGCAATCCTCGTCTTGATGATTTTTTCCCTACAGATTTTCAGCTCCTGCACTGTGGAAGACAACTACATTTATGAAATTAAAGAGCAAACCATACTGCCTGTAAATTCTGAAAAGGATAAGGACAAGTCCAATGTGCAGTATATATCTATCCTTTACACCAATTTATTCAGAAAAGCCATGAGCCCCAACGATATGTTGGACGCACTCAGGGCCATAGAGTCTATCGGAGATAAACAAATAGCCTTCGATATTCTAGTTAGCAAATACATGAACAGTGATGAGGTGGTTCTTCCGACCGAAGAAGAGATGCGGGAGGATCCCGAGAAATTCATCAGAGATACTTATAAGAGATTTTTTGTACGTCAGCCCACTCAGGCTGAATTGACCTGGATGATCAACTACATCAACAGCAGACCGGAAGTCAATCCGGAACACTTTTACTTTGCATTTGCTACGAGCAACGAGCATTTTCACTATTAAAAACCACTTTATCATGGAACGCAGAAAATTTATTAAACGAGCAGCATTAGCTACAGGGGGTCTGATTAGTATGCCTTATATTTTACCTTCAGGCTTATTGCATGCACAAACTACTCCACAACTAGCTGAACACGTTGTTTTCGTACTTTTTGCCGGCGGAGTTCGTCAACAGGAAGCCGTTTTGCAGCAATATCTTGCAGGAAGTCAAAATGAAAATATTGAGGGTAATATCATGTACAACATGCTTGTGGGTGAAGCCCCTGAGGACAAAATCGCTTATGGACGCGATGATGTGCAGAACAATATCATCGGTGCCCATCCTATCGATCGAATTTTGGAAACTCCATTGGAATTGCAGGGAACGCTCTTTCCCGAGGTTAGATTTGCAAGAGGAGGTGCCGGGCATTTCAATGGATTATGTACAGGTGTTTCCGGTAATTATTACCCTACACAGGGATTGAGGAACAGACCTAGTGCACCGACTATATTTGAATACCTGAGAAGGCATGCCGGATTCAAAGCTACCGATTGCTGGTTTGTAGGTCACGGAATTGGCGGTTCGCGCCCTCTTCTGAATCACTCTGATCACCCCGATTATGGCAGAAGGTATGGAGGAAATTTTTTGGCACCCCTTGTTACTTTCGGGGCACCCGGTCAAAAGCACTTCATGGATTTCAAAAATTATCATCCTGAAACAGATTGGGAGATCATTCGCGAAATCCGAAACTTCCTAAATAACAATTTCGTAGCTGAAGGGCTGGAAATTCCACACCTGTACAATACCCCGGAGGAAGAGAACCAAATCAGGGAGTTTGTTCGCCACATGTTTGAAAAAGTAAAATCTAACAGTGTAATTCTTCCCCCGGTAAATGACAATCGCGACCTTAAAACTATCGGTTATGCGGTAGAGGTATTAAGGTATTTCAAACCTAAGCTTCTTGTAGTTGACCTTAGCGATATTGATGTGTGTCATTCTGATTTTACAGCTTATTTGAAAAATCTCCATAGAGGTGATCACGGAGTTGGATTCCTTTGGAGGGAAATACAAAGAATACCAGGCATGCAGGACAATACCACTATGATTGTAATGCCGGAACACGGCAGAGATATGGATCCCAATCCCATTCAGGATCTGAATGACTGGTACGCCTATGATCACTCCGCAGGAAATGAAAATACAAGAAGGATTTTTACCATGATGGCAGGCCCGGGCATCGATGCCAATCTCAAAATCGGTGGTCCGGATAATCCTATTGGTGATGCGTCGGATATCACGCCCACCATAGCGGATATTTTTGGAATAAAACATCAGGTGGAGGCAGCCGGCTTAATGGATGTCAACGCTCGTTCACTATTTGACAGAATGTAAAGCCGGAAAAATATGCAATTCACATTCAGAACTTTTGTTAAACATAAACTTACCACCTGGCCATTCTGGTTGCTGGTCATTATTTTGATGATTTTCTTTCAAGCCTGTGAAAAAGAGGATCCACCTGAAAATCCATTCGACAATGTAACAAGTACTCAGGATACTGTCCGTTTTGATTTGGTAGATCCGGATCCGAATACCATAGCGGGTATTTTTATCAACATCTTCCATCCTACATGTGGAAATGTAGGGTGTCATGACGGCACTTTTGAACCGGACTTCAGGACACTGGAAAGTTCATACAACACTTTGGTCTATCAGTTGCCCATAAAAAATGATGGGAATTATACTTATCGTGTTCATCCGGGAGATCCCAATACCTCCATTTTGATGTCGCGTTTACATGGCACCATCAGCCCGCCTATGCCCATACAATTAGAACCGGACTCAGACTGGGCATTAAACAGAGAAGATTATATCGAAAATATCCGAACCTGGATAGCTGCTGGTGCGCGCGATGTGATGGGTAATACACCCGCAGATGTGGTGCACCCAAGGACCCATTTGGCCGGTGCTTTTGCAAGACAAGGAGGGGAATTATTAAAAAGAAAAAACCATCACGGTCCATTAATAGCTGCAAATGATTTTGAGCCGGTGGAGTTATTCCTGGCGTTTAGGAATGATGCTCAAAGTAGCGATCAACTGGATCACAATCGATTCCGTTTTTCTCCGGATTTTAACGGATTTGAGGAAGTCAGTGAATTCAATATGGAACTGAGACAACAAGCAGAATGGGAAAGGGGAATGTATGGAGAAGTAATTCCCTATTATCACAGGATAGAAATTCCATACGAAACACTTGCAGCTGATAGTAGTCAGCAACTCTTTTTTAGAGCTTATGTAAAAGATATTTATAACCCGATTACTGAAATTCCAACAAATGAAGGGGTCTATGCGATTAAAGAATATATGTCTATCCTCTTGTTGGATTAGATGGAGCTGTTTATTGGTGATTATTTTTGTCTTCTCGGCCTGCTCAGATGATGATGGACCGGTATTGGATGTCGTTCCAAAAATTGAATTGCTGGGTATTTCGTCAGATACCATTGTAGAATTTGAGGATGTCCTAGTGATCAGTATTCAATACTCCGATGGTGATGGAGACATAGGTTTTGAAGATCCCGATATCAATTCCATATTTGTACGCGATGCAAGATTGGAAGATTACGATGGTTTTTACATCGGCCCTGTTGCTCCTCCTGATCAGGAGATTCCGGTAACCGGAACTTTGAATATTGAATTCCCTGCCTTATTTTTATTTGGAACAGGAGCAACAGAAAACACTCGATTTTATGTCTATTTGGTGGATAGAGCAGGCAATGAAAGTAATGAAGTCATTACCCAAACAGTAACCATAATACGCGAATAAGCTTATGAAACACACTTACTCCATCTTCATTTTTTTATTGCTTTCAGTCGGACTCAGCGCACAGCCTGAATATAATATGCAGAATCTACTGGTGACCGACTGTGAAGGGGTGTTTCTGGATAGTGACAATGGAGCAGAAGAGGGGCAATATGCGCACAATGAGGACTATGTATTTACCATTTGTATTGAAGGGGCAACTGAAATCATCGTTGCTTTCAATTTTTTTGCCACGGAAGCAAATTATGATGTGCTTACCGCTTACGACGGTCCCGATGTCAATGCAACGGTGATTGCTGAATTGAGTGGAGTATTACAGCCGCCACCTACGCTAGTAGCAAATAGTGGTTGTATTACTTTTCATTTTATAAGTGACGAGAATATAGCAGCTCAGGGCTGGGAGGCAGTTTGGTCAGTCGAAATAGATGAACCCATCCCACCGGTAATTTCTCTGGTAGAGGCTCCGGAATGTCCTATGGAAACGGCTTTATTTCAGTTCAGTATTCCCGTTCCTTGTGATTTGTTCACGCCGGATAATTTCAATCTCGTAGGACCGGGAGCAGGGGGAATAAGTGCTGTCAATGTATTGGATTGCGACCCCGATACCAATACCGGGCAGATATTTGAGATTACTTTCAGTAATGCACCTGATATACCCGGAAATTACCGCTTGTTTTTCGAGGGGTTGATTCCTGATGCATGTGATGAGTTACATGAAATTCAGGCTAATTTTCTCTTTCCTCTCGAAAATTGTCCGCTTGCAGTTGAAATTGATTTGGTCAATTTAGCTGCTTGTCCTGGTGAGTGTGCGGAATTAAGAGCCACAGTATTTGGAGGCAGCGGCAACTATTCATATAATTGGAGTCATTCTCCGACCAATTCAGCTGTGGTAGAAATTTGTGCTGAGGACTTAACGGTAGTTTCAGTAATGGTAACTGATTTTCAAGGAGGACAATCTGCCGAAGCTATTTTTGAGTACCTACCCCTGGAGCTTCCTGTATTTCTCAACCCCCTTGAGGCAGATACCTTTTGCGCCAGTCGGGGAGATCACATCTATCAGGTTTCATTACCCGGAGGTCAGTTTTTTTCTGAAATTATTCCCGGTGGACACAGAGAAACAGGCAGGTACCAATTTTGGCGGTGGGGTACAGCTGACCCCATGAATATGGATATCATCGAATACATTGCACCCAATGGTTGTAGGGTAACTGATACCGTTTATGTTCAACCTATATCTATTGGAAATAGAGAAGCAGCCTGCATGGATGCAGATCCTTTTTTTGTATTTGATCCCTTTCCTCTGGGAGGGTATTGGACAGGACCGCATATCGATAGCAGTGGGTTGTTTACGCCTGAAGCTGAGGGCTCTTTTGTAATAAGATATCACGCTCCTAATGGTTGTACTCAATCGAAAAGAGTTGACGTGGGAGAAGAGCTAGTTATGCCCGATGTGGATACCATTTGTTCAAGTCAGCGGATTGACCTTCAGGCTTCCATTTACGGTGGCAGGTGGTTTGGTCCCGGTATAACCAACAGGATTTTAGGCCGATTGGAGGCATGGCGTGTTACTCCCAATCAGTCTTATACTTATACCTATATTTTGGAGGGCTGTGAAGCGGAAATGGAGATTTATGTAAAAGAACTCAATGCCGGTTCAGATCGGGTTGCCTGCACGGCTGACAGCCTGCTGTATCTTCCGGTAAGTGGAGATTGGGGTGGTCCTGCTCCTTACATAGAAGACATTAATGCTTTCGATATTTCGGCTCTGTCAGCCGGAACCTATGTCTTTGAATTGAGTCTGGGTGACTGCACAGATGCATTTGAGTTGAGGATTGAAGATGTTTCAGCAGGTCTACATTCAGATGCCTATTTTTGCAGGGATTACGATTATTACTGGTTGGGGGATTATATGTGGGTTCATCCAGGTGGTGGATCACTTTCAGGTCCGGGAGTTAGTTTTTTCTCTGATACCTGGTTTTTCAATCCCAATGAGGCCGGAGTAGGAGAACATTGGATAGTTTATGAGACCCTGGGTTGCAGAGATTCAGTCCGCTTTGAGGTGGAGGCTGCTGCAGAAATACCCGATTTTATTTTTTGTGATAGAAATAATCCGACTGCGCTGACTGCTGACCCACCCGGTGGCAGCTGGTCTGGGATAGGTTTTCTGGACGAAGCCTCAGGTTTATTTGATCCCGGTCTTGCCGGAGTGGGTTCTCATGAGGTGACCTATTTCACCCCTTTTGGTTGTGCTACCACATCTACTGTCGAAGTGAGCCCATTTGAAGCGGTAAGCATCTCCGGCTTCGTTCAGCAATATTGCTACAATGACACTTTAGTGCAGTTACAATTGGAGCCCATAGGAGGCAACTTTACCATAAACGGACAGCCGGCTGAACCTGAATTCAATCCGATTGAATTGGGAACCGGCACCCACGAATTGCTTTACCGAAGAGGAATCGGAGAGTGCGCCTCCTCAGAAAGGCGATTTATTACCGTACTACCTCCTATCAGCCTTCAGCAGGAACTGGAAAATGATTCTATTTGTCCCGGAGAAAATACAGTGATTGAGGCATTGGCAGAGGGCGGAATCGGAGGACTTTCCTACATCTGGGATGGAGGTCTAGGATTTGGAAATAGTCAGGTTGTATTCCTTACAGAGTCTTCCTGGTTTCGGGTAACGGTATCGGATGAATGCTCTCAGCCCTTGGTAGACAGCCTGTACATACACGTAAATGATTCCATTTCCTACGGTGTAAATTACGGTCCGGAGGTTTGTTATGGTGATACTACTTTTGCCGAGTTGATTTTTGATCCCGCTGCTGATTACCGGGTCAACTGGTTAGATTTTCCCGATCAAAATACCAATCGCCTGGTAGCAGGGCCGGGTCTATATAGCGCAGAGATTGAAGACAGAAGCAGTGGTTGCAGAGAGCAATTTTCGCTTCTGCTTCCCGGAAGTCGCCCGATTACTGCCAACTTTTCATTTTTCCCTAATCAGGCTTGCATTGACCTTGCGAGAAACAGACTGGAAATTATCAACCTCAGTGTTGGTTATGATAGGCTTTGGGTGGATTTTGGGGCAGGTGATGGCTGGGAAGATTTTTCAGATGGCAGCCTCATCAGTCATGAATATGAATATCCCGGTGATTATAGGATCAGTATGCTGATCCGCAATGATTTGGATTGTGAGGATACCCTAAGTAAACCCATTTGCGTAGAAAATGTAGTACGACTCTATGTACCCAATGCTTTTTCACCCAATGGTGACGGCACCAATGATTTTCTAGAACTTTTTCCTATAGGCATCCGTGAGGATATTCATTGGATGGTTTTTGACAGATTTGGAACCAAGATTTTTGAAAGTTTTTCGCTTTACGATCAATGGGATGGTACTTTTAGAGGAGAACCACTAATGCCCGGTGTGTATGTTTTTGTGGCTACCTATTACGACAGAGAGAGCGGGGAGGTACACTACAAAGAACAAACTATTAGCCTGCTGAGGTAAATATTTTCCTATCTTTGCCCATCATTAACGGGATGTTTGTTTTATGAAAAAAAAGCCGCTATTCATAGTTTTTGAAGGCATTGACGGCAGTGGAAAATCTACTCAGGCTACATTGCTTTTTAAAAAAATGAGAGAAAAAGGAGATCAGGTTCACCTGACTTGCGAACCTACCACAGGACCTATAGGCTCCTTGATTCGCAATATTTTTAGTGGTAGAATAGAAGGTGATCACCGCACTATTGCCGGCTTGTTTGTCGCTGATCGACTGGATCATTTACTGAATAAAACCGATGGTGTCATTGAAAAACTTAATCAAGGGACTCATGTCATAAGCGACAGATATTGTTTGTCCTCCTATGCTTATCAGGGTACCCATATGCCAATGGATTGGGTCATTCAAGCGAATAGTCAGGCGACTTCACTGTTGAAGCCGGATGTGCATATTTATATAGATATCGACCCAAAAGTGAGTATGGAGAGAATGTCCCGTAGCCGCAGTTCAGCAGAGATGTATGAAACCCTGGAGAACCTCAATAAAGTGAGAGATAATTACCGAATCGCTATTGAAAAAATCACTCCCCAAGAAAAGGTGGTTATTCTTGACGGGAATAAAGACCCTCAGGATCTTGCAGATGAGATTTTTGCTTTGGTTGGTTCGTTGTAGAATGCTTTTTATAGAAAAAAAACTCCTTGTTTATCTTGTAAACAAATGTAAATCACTTATATTTGTATTTTGATTTTTCATTATATGTAATTCAAGTCAGGAGTTTTTATGAATTCGCTCATCGGGTTTGTTAAAAAGTACCCCGCACCCATTCTTTTTTGTATTGGGTTACTGCTGTATTCCAATACCCTCACCCATGATTTTGTCATGGACGATGCGATTGTCATTACAGAGAATGTTTACACTCAGCAGGGAGTTTCTGGGATTCCGGGCATACTGAAACACGATACTTTTTTTGGTTTTTTTCAGGATGAGAGTAAGGCAGATTTGGTTGCAGGTGGACGGTATCGACCATTTACATTAATCATGTTTGCCATTGAATATGAAATTTTTGGAGAAAACCCCTTTATTGGACATCTAATCAATGTGCTATTGTACGCGTTGACATGTGGATTGATGTTCCTGCTTTTTCAATTTTTTTTCCAGCGGATTTTTAAATCGGAAAAGGCATTCTGGGCAGCTTTTTTTGGAGCTCTGATTTTTGCCATTCATCCGGTTCACACTGAAGCGGTTGCCAATATAAAAGGAAGGGACGAGATAATGGCCCTCTTGGGAAGTATAGCTGCCTTTTATTTTTTACTCAAAAGTAAGAAGCAGAATCTCGGTAATTGGCTGCTCGTTTTTGCACTGTTTAGTATTGCCCTTTTTTCAAAGGAAAATGCCATTGTCTTTATCGCCGCCGTACCGCTGTACTTTTTTATGATAGAGAAAAAAGGTGTTGTTAATGCTTTAAGGATTTCATCCCCGTTTTTGGTGGCTGCCCTTTTTTTTCTCATTGTCAGACAGTCTGTACTCGGAATGGGATTGGGGGGTGATCCTCCGATGGAGCTAATGAATAACCCTTTTTTGAAATGGGATGGAGGAAGATATATTCCCTTTGATTTTTCTGAAAAGGCAGCTACTATTCTGGTAATTTTATTGTATTACTTGCGATTGACCGTATTTCCTTATCCACTGACCCACGATTATTATCCGCGACAGCTTGAAGTTTATAGCCTGTCCGACATACTTCCGTGGATTTCATTTTTAGTAATCATTTTTCTGGTGTACAAGGGGTTAAAGGACTTTCGTTCGAAGCCTGTTTTGAGCTATGGATTGATCTTTTTTGCAATGGCACTTTTTCCCTATACCAATATACTTTTTCCGATTGGTACCAATCTGTCCGAAAGGTTTTTATATACCCCTACTTTGGGTTTTTCTTTAATTTTTGGATGGGCTTTGATGAAGTACACTTCCTTTCCGACTAAATCGGCTGTGTTTTTAAAGCCCGGGATTTTAGCTTTGGTACTTATATTTTCGGGTTTGACTTTTTACCGAAATTTCGCCTGGAAGGACAATTATACCCTTTTTATGACAGACATAAACACCAGTGATCGATCTGCCAAGCTCCACAATGCTGTAGCAGGTGAACTCAGTGTAAGAGCTTCCGGAATGGAAATTTCCAATGATCGAACTGAGAAACTGGAGAGGTCCATTTTTCATTCGGGAAAAGCGATTGAAATACATCCCCGTTACAAGAATGCCTGGTTGCTCAGGGGAAATGCTTTTTATTTTCTCCAAAGATTCGAGGAGGCAGTGAATGCCTATCAAAATGCCCTTAGGTTGGATGCTGTGTATCCGGATGCCTTGAGAAATATAGGCATAGCTTACAGAGATGGGGGTCGATATTTTGGAGAGCAAAAGGGCAACATTGTTAAGGCTTTAGAGTTCTTAAACGAGGCGGAGAAGTATCTACCCGATGACTATGAAACCATGCGATTATTGGGGGTGGCAAATGGTGTGAGTGGCAACAATGAAAAAGCTGTTTATTATTTCACAAAAGCAGCGGAATTGGAACCTGATGAACCCATGGCATGGTTTAACCTTGGAATTGCTTATTTCAATTCCGGGGATAATGAACGCGGTGAAAAATACAGGTCGAAAGCAATAGAAATGGATCCAAACATAATGGAAAAAGCAGGAAATCAATGAGAAAACTAATCCAATACCATTTTGTAATACTTTTTCTTTTAACGGCTCTTGTTTATCAAAACGAACTAAGAGCACAGTGGCCTATGGATATGGTCATGGATCAGGATATGATCCAATGGGTTGACTCCGTTTATGACTCCATGTCTGATGAAGAAAAAATAGGTCAATTGCTTATGATCAGGGCACACTCTAACCTGGGTGAACCACACATTAGAGAAGTAAAACGCTTAATTGAAAAATACCACGTAGGTGCACTTTGTTTTTTTCAGGGAAATCCACTAGAACAAGCAAGACTAACCAATAAATATCAGGAAATGTCACGCGTTCCTATGTTGGTAGCTATAGATGCAGAATGGGGTCTCGGAATGCGATTCAGGGAGGATGGAATTTCGTTTCCCAGGCAATTGACTTTGGGTGCACTTCAGAACAATCAGCCCATTTTTCAGATGGGTCAGGAGATAGCACGTCAATTGAGGCGAATAGGTGTACACATCAATTTTGCTCCTGTGATAGATGTGAATAATAATCCTGCAAATCCGGTAATAAACGATCGCTCTTTCGGGGAATTAAAGGAGTTGGTAGCCGTCAAAGGTAATGCCTATATGAGGGGTATGCAAGAGGGTGGTATCATGGCTTGTGGTAAGCATTTTCCCGGACATGGAGATACGGATGTAGATTCTCATTTTGACTTGCCGGTGATTAGACACGACCGGGAGAGAATGCACGATCTGGAGCTTTTTCCCTTCAGGCAGCTCATTCCTCAGGGCATGCAGAGTATAATGATTGCACATTTACATATTCCTGCTTACGATGACACCCCCAATCTGCCCACTACTCTTTCCTACGAAGTAGTAACTCGCCTGCTAAAGGAGGAGATGAATTTCAGGGGATTAATTATCACCGACGCCATGGAAATGAAAGGGGTAACCAAATTCTTTCCATCAGGTGAAGCTGAACTAAAAGCCTTTCTCGCAGGGAATGATGTCATCTGCTTGCCTGCTGATGTACCCAAAGCAGCTGAGGCACTTTTGACTGCTTATCGTGAGGGTGCCATTACTGAGAAAAGGTTGGCAGAAAGTGTTAAAAAAATTCTTTCAGCTAAGTATGTTTTGGGATTATCCAACTATCAGCCTGTAGATCTGGATGGACTTGAAAAAAGTGTCAATGATCCTTCTGCCTTTGCATTAAAATCGACCTTGATAAAAAGAGCTATTACCCTGGTGCGCGATGAGCAGGAAATGTTTCCGATGGATCTTGAAAATACCATAAAAAGGCACACCCTTGCAATTGGTACAAGCGGAAAAAATGCTTTTCAGACCAGATTGGATGATTATGGAGCTTTCAGACATCATTCCGTTACACAGCAAAGTTTGGCAACGAGATCTCGACACTTAATGGACCAACTGTCCTCTGCTGATCAGGTAATTATTTCCCTGCACCAAATGGGTAGGTTTTTAAACAACAATTATGGTCTGGAGAAATCCACTATTGATTTTATCAATGAATTATCTGAAAAAACGGAGGTTCTTTTGGTGGTTTTTGGCAGTCCGTATTCACTTCAGTTTTTTGATCCAGTAAAAACAGTGATGGTAGCTTATGAGGATGGAAGGAGATTCAGAGATATAGCCGCTCAGGCTATTGGTGGTGCCCATGCCATAAATGGCAGACTGCCCGTTACTGCTTCAGATCGTGCTAAAGCAGGAATGGGTTTGAATATCCCTTCGCAAATGAGATTGGGTTTTACTGAGCCGGAAAATGTGGGTATGTGTTCAAAAGTCCTGTCGGGAATTGATGAATTGATGGCACAAATGATTGCAGAGGGCGCCGCTCCGGGAGGTCAGGTTCTAGTGGCTAAAGAAGGAAAAGTTATTTATCACAAATCCTTTGGTTATCATACCTACGATCGAAATATAGCAGTACAAAATCATCATTTATACGATCTGGCATCCCTGACAAAAGTTTTGGCAACAACTTATTCTATGATGCACCTTTACGACCGGGAGGTGGTGAATATTTTTAACCCTATAGGCGAATACCTACCCTACCTTAGAAATAGCAATAAAGAAAATCTTAGGATTCACGATATTATGGTTCATAAGTCGGGTTTGCCTGCCTGGATTCCTTTTTATCGTGAGACCATCAGCCGCAATGGAAGGCAGATAGTGTATAATCCCGAAATTTACAGCCATGGCCCCAATCCGGATTTTGCCATTCGGGTCAGTAATCAACTATGGATGGCCAATAATTACCCGGATATTATCAGACAAGAAATACTGGAGGCTCCTCTCGGTCGCCGCAATCGATATGTCTACAGTGATCTGGGTTTTATCATGTTCAATGATTTGGTAAAAGAAGTAAGTGGTGAATATCTAGATGGTTATAGTGAAAAACACATTTATCGACCTTTGGGACTTAGATATACGCTCTATAACCCATATCGTTTTTTTGCGGATAGTATAATCGTTCCCAGTGAGGAGGACAAGTATTTTAGATCCGAGGTGGTGAGAGGTCACGTGCATGATATGGCAGCTGCTATGTTTGGCGGGGTGAGTGGTCATGCAGGACTCTTTTCAAATTCTCTGGAAGTGGGAAAAATCATGCAATCCCTCCTAAACGGTGGTGTTTATGCCGGAAACCGAATTGTGGATCCATTGTCAGTTTCACTTTTCACTACTCGACCCCAAATGGAAAGCCGAAGGGGAATAGGTTTTGACATGAAAGAACTCAACAATGCCCGCCACCCCAATATGTCTGAGCACGCAAGTTTTGAAACTTTCGGCCACATGGGATTTACAGGTACTGTAGCTTGGGCTGACCCTGAACATGACCTCATTTTTGTGATGCTAACTAATCGCACCTTTCCATCAATGGAAAATCGGAGATTTATCAGAAATCAATACCGAATAAAAGTCCATGATATTATTTATCAAGCCATCAAGCATCAAGAGAGAGAAGGGGTTTAGGTAATGGTCTCTTTGGTGACGCTTTGAAATCAATATTACAGAAACCTTGGCTGAAATCCCATTTTATCAAAAAATATTAGAAACTTTGTATTCTAAAATAAATGGCTAATGCTGAAGTTCCACCTTGCTAAGAGATATCTTATAGGAAAAAAAACTACCAATGCCATCCATGTAATTACTGGTATTTCCATGGTGGGTTTGTCTGTTGGGACAGCTGCATTGATTATTATACTTTCCGTTTTTAATGGATTTCAGGATTTGCTGATGTCCTTTTTCAGCAATTTTAATCCCCCTTTGGAGGTGAGTCCGGTAGTTGGAAAAACATTTATCCCCGATGAGGATATGATGAGTTTTCTGGAAAATCATCCGGATGTAAAAGCCTTTTCATTTACGCTGGAGGAGTTGTCACTATTTGAATACGACGATCGGCTGGAGGTGGGAATAATAAAGGGAGTTGATGAATATTATCAAGAGGTAACCACCCTTGAAACTACTTTGACGCAAGGTAGATTTGTATTGAAGGAAGAAGGGTCAAACAGGGCCGTCGTCGGAGCAGGGATGGCGAGAAAACTCGGTATTAATGTTGCGGATCAGTTTTCAGCACTTACCGTATATATGCCCGATCGCAGAGCTACTGCCTTTGATCAGCCTTTTAAATCCCGATTAATCAGACCCGTTGGTGTGTTTGCAGTGCATTCTGATGTAGATCAGGAGTATGTTTTGGCACCTATGGAGTTTGTCAGGGATTTGCTAGGAGAGGAAGATGGAGTCAGTTATCTTGAAATTGCCTCCCATTCTGAAAGCGGAATCAACCGCATACAAAGGGAGATGTTGGCGCAATGGGGAGATGATTTTCACATTCGAAATCAATATCAGCAGGACGAAGCTTTTTACAGAATAATGCAGATTGAAAAATGGGTGAGTTTCGCTATAGTCAGCCTTACTCTAATTTTGGTCGCTTTCAATTTGGTGGGTGCCCTTTGGATGATCGTTTTGGAAAAAAAGAGAGATATTTCTATTCTCAAAGCTATGGGTGCTGATTCCAATTTTATCAAAAATGTCTTTTTTACATCAGGTCTTTTGATTGGTATTGGTGGTATGCTTATGGGTGTATTACTGGCACTGCTTTTCTATTTTCTTCAGACCCAATTCGGTTTGATTCCCGTCCCCCACGGTTTTATTGTGGAGTCTTATCCCATCAGTCTGAGGTGGTATGATTTTGTCATTGTAGCCATAACTGTTTCCATCATCGGGCTTTTGGGCAGCATATGGCCGGCCATAAAAGCATCGGGCATGGAGGTAAGTCTAAAATCCGATTGATAAAAAGAGTTGTGTGATTCCAGCTAAAGTATTTAAAATCAGGTGAATATTTTGCCATTTTTTGAGTGTGAATTACTTCAGGAATCCGGGATTACGAGAGAGACTTGGGTAACTACAATTGTAAGCAGGCTCAGCATAGCCCGAATTATTCAGAAAATTTCTACTGCAAAGCCAAACTGTCGGCTATAATAGAAAATGCTCGAAATTTGTTATCCTCAAAATTGGGCTGCAATTCCTTCAGATAAAAACTTCTGCGCTTCCCAATTCCATTGACATTTTTGCTTTTCGAAACGAAATCTCATGAATACTCCGGTTTAGAAAACATCAAAAGTTCCTCTTCTGCCCTCAAAAAGTCTGGGTTTTTCCAAATCTTTGTCAGAATCCGTAGAAATTAACTGAAATGGTTTATATTTGGGCATATAATTTTTCACAAGCTTGTTTATAGGTATTTACATAGCCAAAAAATTTGATGCAGTATTCAGCTAACCAATATGAGATCATTGAAACCGAACCTAAGGGTGAAAGTCCTGAAATAAAAGCCATTTCCATTTTTCACAGGGACACTCAACAGATTGCCCTTAGATTTCCATATAACGATAAGATAAGAGTTCATATAAAAAAGCTCGCAGGTTTAAAATGGTCACAAACTAACAAATGCTTTTATATAGCGGATACAGTTGAAA
>RECS01000021.1 GCA_007693915.1 Saprospirales bacterium
AAACAGACTGGATGCCGGAGGAGCATCAGTCAAATATGATGGATGGTTTGTTGGGATGAGATTTGGGTATAGATTTTATTAAGCTGAGTTCGATTAATATAACTTTTTTCAAAAAATAAAAAGTCAATTGTTCTTCCTACCATCTTGTACAAAAAAAAGTGCCGAATCTCAATTGAAATTCAGCACTTTGAAGAGGTCGGGAGCGGATTCGAACCGCCGTACAAGGTTTTGCAGACCTCTGCCTAACCGCTCGGCCACCCGACCTTTTTATAAAACAAGACTGCAAATATACAACCATTTTAAAAGATGGTTGAATTACAACACCTAAATTTTATCATTAATTTTTATGGCCACACTTCCCAAGGAATGCGCAACAATATCAATCCCAGACCTATGACGTAGAATATCTGTAGTTTCAGATGCTTGCTATAGTCAGTAGGAGCTTTTTTTGATAAGCGGTAACCTACTGTAATTAGTATAATGGCAATGATATTGATAAAGGGATGTTCCACAGAGAGCAATCTCTGAAAACTATCCTTCATGGCATCCCCGCCAAGATTGGAGAAACCATAGGGACTGACAAAGTAAAGTATTAAACCAAAGAGCAATTGTAGATGAGCCAATATCAAACCTGCCAGACCTAATCTTTTAGACCAGGCTGAAAAGTCTTTTTTAGTGAGAATTGCAATGGTGAAATAAATAATTGCCACTACCATTACCGCGAGAAAGACCCATGCCAATGTTGAATGCAAATGTTTTAATCCTGTGTACATAGCTTTTTATTTTTAAACCATAAAAGTAAATAATAAACCCATTATGGGAAAACATTTGGGAATTATTCGGGGAAAAAGATTGAGGAACTACAATCCTGGGCACATTTTAAGTTTAAAGTTTAACTCCTTTGGGCAAAATTCGGGGTATATATTGTTATCGACAATGCAAAAAAAACATAAAAGTTATCAAAATGGTAACTTTTATGTTTATATTTGCATCAAATAAGATCGATTTGAAGATATTTTCAAGAGGGACATTGCGAGATTTTTGGGAAAAGCACAGGGACTGTGAATTTCAACTAAAAACCTGGTATCGTGAAACCGAAAAATCGAGTTGGAAAACAATTAACGAACTTAAAGCTACATACCCCAATGCGAGTATTTTGAGAGACAATCGAATTGTATTCAATATCAAAGGAAATGACTATCGACTGATTGTTAAATTTAACTTCGAATACCAACTTGCCTGGATTCGATTTATTGGAACTCATACTGAATACGATAAAATTAACGCAAACGAAATTTAAAATGGAAATAAAACCGATAAGGACCGAAACAGACTACCAAAAAGCTCTTGCACGTTTAGCATTAATCTTCGATGCTAGACGTGGAACAAGTGAAGGTGATGAACTTGAGATATTATCAATTTTAATTGATAATTATGAAAGTGAAAACTTTCCAATCGATATGCCGGATCCCATATCGGCAATAAAATTCAGGATGGAGCAAATGGGTCTCAAACAAAAAGACTTGGTTGAAATGATAGGATTTAAAAGTCGAGTGAGCGAAATAATGAATAAAAAGCGAAAGCTAACTTTAAGTATGATTCGCGAATTAAATGCCAAATTGAAAATACCCACCGAAGTTTTAATTCAAGATTATTAAGCAGTGCATAGAAGAGCAGTTTGGAAAAAAATCGAGAAGGTAAAAACTTTTATATGAATGAGCCCAATCAGAAATTAGTAACAAAGTCTTTGCGCAATCTTTGTGCCCTTGCATCTTAGCGAGAAATAGAACTTTTAGCCCTTTCTTTCTTGGTCATTTACTTTAAAACTTATCTTTAAAAAAAAAGCCCCGTTAAGTGCAATGACCTAACGGGACTTTAATTCTTAATTTTTCTGACAATTTACTTTGCCCAGGCAGAAAACATCCAATGACGTTGTTCAGTCCGCTTCATGTAACCGGTAATCTGATCCTCAGTTGCATTGTCGTCTATTTCACTTGCAGCTTCAACTGCGTCCATCATAAATGATAGCAAAAATTCAAAATCCTGAATGATCTGTGCTACCATATCCTGAGAACTCAAGTCAGTTTCTGCTTCCTCAATTTCTGCTACTTTCAGATAATCAGCCATTGTACTTAGCGGCTTGTGACCAAAAACTCTGATTCTCTCAGCTATTTCATCAATTTGTATTTTCACCTGATCGTACTCCAGTTCGAATTGATCGTGGAGCTCAAAAAAATTAGGACCTTCTACGTTCCAGTGAAAATTTCTAAGTTTTTGGTAATGGACCTGTAAGTTGGCCAGTAACTTATTTAGTGCTTCTACTATTTCAGCGGTTTCTTCTTCTGAGAAACCCAATTTTTTGTATTCTTTCATTGATTGTAATTTTTGTTAAAAATTTAAACTAATTCTTTCGCTGCATAATCTTTAACAGCTTCACTTAAGTCAACTACTTTTGTACCTCCAATGTTCATTTCAACTATACTACTTCCTGCAGCTGAACGATATCCTCCGGCACAGTGAACCATTATCGGCTTATCTGTTGGAATTTCATCAACTCTTTTTCTCAATTCATTCAAAGGAATATTAATGGCATGCTCAAAAAACTTACCGGTAGCAACTTCCGATGGATTTCTTATGTCCAGTATCGTCCATGCGTTGGGATTGTTTTCAAAAGTGTTTTTGTCAAAGGCTGGTGAAGTCTCATTTCCGTATTCGAGTACAAATGCAGCTTTGATTCGCCCTTCATAGGCAATTTTAGCCGTTCTTCTTACCAGTGTCTCTAGCGTATCCTGATCCTCAGCTGCCAGATAAAACGGCTCGTCCGGTGCAACTATACTACCCAACCAGGTTTCAAATTTATTGCCATCCATCAGATTGATAGAATTCGGAAGGTGACCTTCCTTAAACAAATCAGCCGATCTCGTATCGATAATCACGATATTTTGATCCAAACCTTTGAGGTCAGCTTTACTTTTAACCGGTCCCCAAAACTTTACCTTACTGATTGAGGGCTGAAATTCGTAAGCACCTCCTTTATTCACCGCAACATTGTATCCAAAGTAATCGGGAATAAAAGGTTGATCTGAAGTAATTTCTTTTATAAAATCCTCCTTACTCATTTCCTGCATGGACCAATTGGTCTTTTTCTCTTTGCCTATGGTACTTGAATCATCCGAGCTCAGTGCTTTACCACAAAGTGTACCGGCACCATGAGCAGGATAAACAATCACATCATCATCCAGTTTCATCAACTTATCTCTGAGTGAGTGGTACATCTGACCCGCTAATTCCTCTCTTTTGGCTTGCATGGCTCCTGCACTTTCCCTCAAATCCGGTCTTCCGCAATCACCAATAAATAAGGTATCTCCAGTGAACACATATTTGTCTTTACCATTGTCATTCAAAACAATACAAATGCTGTCTGGTGAGTGACCTGGTGTATTTATGGCATTTAAACTAACTCCATTTGCCATTTTTATTTTATCACCTTCATCAAAACCTTTATGAGGATAGTCCGCTTTTACCATTTGACTCACATAAATAGTAGCACCTGTTTCTTTATGAATTTCTTTATGAGAACTGGTAAAATCAGCATGGGGATGCGTTTCTATAACACCTACAATTTTTGCATCATATCTTCTTGCGAAATCATAGTAGATTTTCGGATCTCTTTGAGGGTCCACTAAAACTATTTCTTTCCCACTTAAAATGGCATAGGAATAATGCGCCAGTGGCTTATCTTCGAATTGCTTTACAATTAAGTTGTTTTCCATCTTTGTTTAATTTTACTTTGTTGAAAATTGATTACACTGCAAAGGTAAAACGAAGAGATACAGCAAACCGTGATGTTAATCACATAAGCCTTCTGCCAATTCCTAATTATTGACTAATTTTCCTAATTTTTCGAAACCTTTTTTAAAAGATTCACTGCTTTCCTTAAATATGGATTTTGCTTTTTCCCATTGTTCCTCTCCAACATCTTCAAGCTCGTGGTACTTCTTTTCCAACTTGGCTTTCTGAATTTTCAATTCCGCTATTTCTTCATTGAATTCATACCTCGCTTTCTGAGAAGCACTTTTGCTTTTTTTCTCTAAATCCTCAATTCTTGAAAATACATCATCTAATGTCTTTTTTGCTTTTTCTTTAAATTCTTGACGGTTCATAATTTTTATTTTTTATTATAACTATCTATATAACAATGATTTGCAGAAATTGTTTAAATATTGTGGATTACCAATCTGCTTGGATGAATTTTATAAAACTGCAAGTACCAAATGATAGATTATTTTTCCACTTTTCTATTATCTTGCGTGTTCATTTAGCAACCTTTTGAAAAGGAAAGCCTTTTATGAACAGACTATTTAATAAAATGGAAGATCGAAAATACGACGTAGTAGTATGGGGAGCTACAGGCTTCACCGGTAAGTTGGTAGCGGAATATCTATGTAAAATTGAAAAAGAGTCAGGAATCAACTGGGCTGTTGCAGGTAGGAATAAGGAAAAACTGCTTGAATTAATTGAGTATCTACCAGGCTTAAATGGAGAAAATTATCTGCTTGCCGATAGTTTTGACTTGAAATCACTGAGGGAGATGTGTAGTAGCACAAAGGTAGTTTTAACAACTGTGGGACCCTATGCCAAATACGGAGACAATTTGGTGGAAGCCTGTATAGCTGAGGGAACGGATTATTGTGATCTGAGCGGAGAGGTGCACTGGATGCGAAAAATGATCGATCGCTGGCAGAACAAAGCCAAAAAAGCAGGGGTTCGGCTCGTCAATTGCTGTGGCTTTGACAGTGTCCCGAGCGACATGGGTGTTCTCTTTATGCAGAAAAAAGCCAAGGGGGAAACAGGCGAATATTTTCCATCCATTTCTATGCGTCTCAAAAATGCAAAAGGTGGTTTCAGTGGAGGCACCTTTGCGAGTATGTTCAATATTCGGGAAGAAGCAGAGAAGGACAAGTCAATTTACAAAGTGATTATGCGTAGATATTCTCTCAATCCCGATCAGGAATTCGATGGTCCAGACAAACGCGACTTGAAGGCTGTGCTCTATGATCCCATTGCCCGATCGTGGATAGCGCCATTCATTATGGCTACTATTAATACGCGAATTGTACGTCGGTCGCATTCATTGGAAGGTTTTCCCTATGGAGAAGATTTTACCTATGACGAAGCCATTTATTGTGGGAAAGGCCTCCGTGGAAGACTCAGGGGATGGGGATATATACTTCCTTTAGG
>RECS01000193.1 GCA_007693915.1 Saprospirales bacterium
AAGTGTTATAGGCGACTTCAGTTATATGATTTCGGGTAATTAACTGCCGACTATCCGGATCCGAAGTTGAAATTTGAACTTCATCTGATTGTGCTAATTGCTCCTTCATTTGGAGGTACTTCTCCTTTTGTTGCTGGTGTTTCTGTATTTTTTCTTTAGCCTCTGTCTTTGAGCTTTCATCACCATCCTCTGCAGCTAAAATGCCGGAATATTCTTCAAGTCTGGCATCGATATAGGCGATATGCCGCTCAATTTTTCTGTCATTGAAGTTGTTTTTCTTGGAGTTTTGGGCTCTCATTTTAGTGCTATCACCGGCAACTAGTTTTCCGCCAATCAATTCAAAGTGCTTAGCTAGCTGTACTGTTGAGCGAAACACCTTTTTAATGGCTTTGGGGTTATTCTTTCGAAAGTTAGCAATGGTGTTATGATCCGGAACGAGTCTGCGTAGCAACCACATTAATTCAATGTTGCGCCTGCATTCTTTTTCCAAAGCTCTGGAAGACCGAATCCGGTTTAGATAACCATAGATAAACAACTTCAGTAAATCAGCCGGATGGTAAGCAGGTCTGCCATTTTCAACAAAATCTGATTTGAATCCAAAAGTACTGAGATCCAGAGAGTCTACGAATAAATCAATGAGTCTGACTTCATTATTCTCCTCAACAGACTGGTCAATGGAAACAGGAAACAGACAGAGTTGATGTCGATTTTCTCCTTTGATAAATTTCATAGCCAAGGGGGTATTGTTCGACCTAAAGATACTGATTTCCTCCGGTTTAGAAAAGGATTTTTATGGCAAATTTTTAAGTAAATGGGGGTTTTTAGACAGTTTGACGTTTTGCAGCTACCCGAAGGTGGCGATTTCGAAGCACGGAATTTATCCCGCTATGAGCGGGACTTTCAGTTTGGCACTGACTTTTTTTAAAAGCACTGACCTTTGATTTAGCACAGAACCCGCTATTTCTCATACACGTTGTTGGCGGTTCGTTCTTTTTCCTTTTTTTGTTCTCTAGTTTCAAAATTCTCTCTATATTTGTAACCATTGTGTAAGGTTTAATAATTTGGTTATATGAAAGACTATTTAACATTAGCAGAAACATCAGAAATTATAGGTAAAAGTAAGGAAACTTTACGAAGATGGGATAAAGAAGGTATACTAAATGCTGTTCGAGAACCTGTTTCCAATTACAGAGTCTATAGAAAGTCAGATGTTCAAACATTATTAGGTAGTCTTTTTGATGAAGTCATTGAGGATGATGTTTCAAATTATGTTGAGCCTGAAAATGAATATTCTGTATTAGAATTATTCGCAGGTGCAGGTGGATTAGCAATAGGCTTAGAAAAGGCAGGCTTAAAATGCATTGCGCTTAATGAAATTGATAAATGGGCTTGTGAAACACTTAGAAAAAACAGACCGAATTGGAATGTACTAGAAGGAGATATTAAGGATTTTGATTTCACAAAATACAAAAACAACGTTGATGTAGTCACAGGCGGATTTCCTTGTCAAGCCTTTAGTTATGCTGGTAAAAAGTTAGGTTTAAATGACGCAAGGGGAACGCTTTTTTACGAGTTTGCAAGAGTAGTTCAAGAAGTTAATCCTGTCATTTGTATTGGTGAAAATGTTAGAGGTCTTTTAAGTCACGAAAAAGGAAAAACACTTCAAGGAATGATTTCTATTCTTGATGAGATTGGTTATAATGTTGTTCCTGTGCAAGTATTAAAAGCTATAAACTACAGAGTGCCGCAAAAAAGAGAGCGATTGATTTTAGTTGGTGTTAGAAAAGATATTGATATTAATTTTGAGTACCCAAAACCGCATAGAAAGATTTACAATTTAGAAGATGCCCTTAAAAAAGGAGAACTGTACGACTGTGATGTTCCTAAATCAGAAGGAGCAAAATATCCAGATTATAAAAAGAAAGTTCTTGACTTAATCCCTCCAAAAGGTTACTGGCGTGATTTACCGTTAGATATTCAAAAAGATTATATGGGTGGAAGCTTTTATCTTGGTGGTGGAAAAACAGGAATGGCACGCAGAATTGGTTGGGATGAACCCTCCCTTACTCTTACTTGTAGTCCTGCTCAAAAACAAACCGAAAGATGTCATCCTGATGAAACTCGACCTTTTACAGTTCGAGAGTATGCGCGCATTCAGACGTTTCCCGATGCTTGGGAATTTGCGGGTTCAATGGCACAACAATATAAACAAATAGGTAATGCCGTTCCCGTTAATCTAGGACAAGAAGTTGGATATTCAGTTATCAAATTATTGAATGAAATTTATTCTATGAGAAATCAAATAAGGGTGAAGACTTAATCTCTTTGGCTAAATCGTCACAACCTTTATTAATAAGATTCTTTGTGTCTACATTGTTTATACTCTTATGTAGTTCTTTCACTAACTTATTATAAAAATTTGGGAATCCAGTAACCCTATGCCAAAATTCTTTCCCAATAATTACTGGATGAGTTTTATCAATGGTCTTATAATGCATACTTAGTTCACTAGGTTCGCCATAGAGTACTCCAACAATAAAGTCAGTATTACTTATACCTTTGAATGCGTTATTTGTTCTGGCTAAAGTAATCGTTTTAGTAAATTTTTGAATGAGAGGCTTAACATCTTCAGAGTTAATAGTATTAGGCCCTGATTTTAATTGACACCACTTCTTTCTATCATCAATTTTATCAACAAACTCAATATCCATTCCTTTAATTAAAGAACCACTTGCCAAATTTAACTCTACAAACATATTTTGGATTCTAGTCCCAAATGAAGTGTTTATTGATGTGCCAAGAACTCGAGGATAATATAGTGCTTTCGCAACTCCTTCAGGGGTGTACGCTCCTTCAAGAACTTTTGATAAATACTTCACTACAATTGGGTTGATATTGTATGTTTTTAATTTTGAGTTTTTCTTGAGTGAATTTTCTACGTGATTATTAAAGATGTTTTCCTCAAAATAATCAACAATTTCCTTTATAAGTTTCTTTTCAGTCATAAATCATCTATTATGAAGCAAATGTAACAGTTTTATTTAATACGAGAAGATCGTGTTAGAATGATCGCCTCTTGGCGGTTTGTTATTTCTTCTCGTTAGTTTTAATTCCGTCATAAAAGTAGTCGAAAATATACTTGTCAAACTCGTCAAGGTCAACCTTTTCTTTAATTGCTTCAATACCAAGTTCATTGAATATTTCTATTGTCTGATGAATTGTAAGTTTGCTATCATAGAAATTAATTAACCTAGATTCCTGTAGTTTCTTAGAAATCATTCTCGGAAGTCCATACTCTTCAAGCTGAAAAACAACAGAAGGTAAAAAGGCGTGTGAAACGTAAGCTACAAAAGGAGAAATGTCGTAATTTTTGCTTTTTAAGATTTCTTTTTGAAGTGTATTTACATCTTTTACAAGAGAGGAAAACTTAAATGACACATTCCTTTCTAGCTTGAAAAAATCGTCAATACCAACGTTATGAGGCTCTAACAAATTCAATAATTCAGGTATGCTTTTGAACCAATTATCTCTAAGAACTTTGATAAAAGCAACAAAAGTGCTGCTTTTTGTTTCCCAATAACCAGGTTTTAAATTGATTATTCTGTAAATGCTATTATCCCATTTATCCCTATTTGAAGAGTTTAAATAGGAAAGCCCATTCCATTCGTTTGGATTGCTTGCCATATCAATAGCAATTGCCTTAATAAATTCTGAATCGCTTGATTGAAAAACACCCTCATCTTTTAGTTTTTTGTAAATGTCAACTCCTAAAATATTTGACATTTCTTCTTGGTAGAATTTAATTTTCGCAACTTGTTCTTTTGTCAAAACACCACCATCATTCTCTGTGTCTAAGCCACCTAATATTTCTTCTGGGAATGGCAAGTCTAATTGTGTTTGCTCACTTACTGGTGGTTTGTCCAAAATATAAATCTTTCCAATGAAATGTCTAAACATTCTACCGCCTCTACCAATGATATTCCGATATGTAAAATCATTTAATCCTGAACGTCCATTTTTATTCATCCAAAGGATTACGTTTTCAGCAGACGTGTTTACCCCCTCAATGATAGACGAAGTTGATATAATATTATTAAGCCCGTCTTTTTCTTCAAATAACCTTACTTGTATTTGACTTAGCGAACGATGTAAACGACCATTATGAATACCTGTTCCTCTTTTAACAGAATTGGTTAATGACCAATTATAACTGTAATTCTTAGATAGCCATTTTGAAAAACTATTGAGTAGCTCGCTGTTTTTTTCTTCAAAACGAATATTGATAATGTTTGATAAAATATCAATGTTTGAGTAAGTGCCTGCGTAAATTAAAGATTTGGTATCTTGTGTTTTTAAAATTTCAATAAGTTTTTCAGTTTTCTTTTCTTCATCTTTTCCAATTTCTAGATATAAGTCTTTTACATCTAGGAAAACAGTATTAAAGTCAAGTTTTATAAACTCCATTTCTTTTGTAAATGGATTTTCTACTAAAGATGAAATGTTTGGGGCTAAAAAATACCTTTGCTCTGATTTACTACCAAGTTGAATGATTGCCTTCATCAAACTCGGGGAGCGCTCTTTATCAAAGTTTTTACTCGCTTTATAAAACTCATCAATTATCATAATGTCAAAGCGTTCTACTTTGTTTAAGTAATTAATTGTTCTTTCTTGAGGAAAGATAAAAATGTTTTTGTCTGCTGGCTCAACTTCTGTGGTTGTAATTATTTTATACTCAGAAGCAAATTTTTTGTACAAACGTCTTCTTGTCTCGTCAGTTAAGGCGATAGTTGGCACAATTATCAAAACGTTTTTAGGCTTTTTGATTTTTATAAAAGCGTCAATTACAAAGCTTTTTCCAAAACTTGTTGGAGCACTTACAGCAATGTTTTTGCCCTCTAAAAGTTGTTTCAGGAGCAGTGATTGTTCTCTATGAAGTGTTAGTGGTTCATTTTCACCAACGTCAACTTTAAATACATCATAAACAAATCTTTCTTCCCAATTTGAAGTTTCAGGTTCAAGATAAGGAAAAAGACCTGTCTCACGAATTAAATGATTTATAAGTGGAGTATATTCTATTTTATTTGATTCGTGAAAATCAAGCAGCTTAATAAGTTCTTGTCTTGCATCATTTTCTTTGTCAGCAATCAACAATTCATTTATTTGTAACCGGAAATTAACAATGTATGAAAATTGGAAAATAAGAATGTAGGTATTTC
>RECS01000139.1 GCA_007693915.1 Saprospirales bacterium
TATTGAAGGGGTGATTTGGTAAAATAGATTTGAATTATGATTTTTCATAAATGTTGAGCCCAGTCCGACCAACTGTGTTGATGTTTCCCGGAATGTAAAAGATTCTTTTTTATTGCGGCATAAAATTCTGAAGCTTTAATCGGACTTGCTCCCATCCTGGCAAGATGATCAGTCTCCTGCTGACAATCGATCAGCACAAAACCCTTCTTGTGGAGAATTTTTGACAAAACGATCAGCGCAAATTTGGAAGCGTTAGGTTCCCGGGAAAACATGGACTCTCCAAAAAATATTTTACCTACTGACATCCCATATAATCCTCCAACCAAAACACCATTTTTCCATATTTCCACTGAGTGGGCCGCACCCCTTTGATGTAATTCGAGGAAAGAATTCACCAAGGCATCACTTATCCATGTCCCATCCTGACCCGGTCTGCTTATGAATTTACAGGACTCAATAACCTGTTTAAAATTCTGATCTAAAGTGAAGCTAAAATTTTTACCATTGAAATAGGTTCGCATGCTTTTGCTAATTCGGACATCTGGTGGCTTAAGTACCATTCGAGGATTAGGAAACCACCAAAGCACGGGTTCACCCTCATTAAACCATGGAAAAATACCAAAGGAATAAGAAACTTCAAGAATGTCGGGATGCAAATGTCCACCAATTGCCAGAATGCCATCAGGAGGGCAATCCAGTGGGTGAGGAAAGGCTATCAATCCTGAAGCGATTCAATTACAGCTGACAAACCTCTGTCCACTAGGGCATTTCGCAATGGACGGAGCACTGAAAAAGGGGCTGTCTTAACGGTTGCTTTGCCCTTGTAATGAACAATGAGAGAAAGCTGCTCAGCCTGTTCAGCTGAATGATGAAGAATTTCTACAAAGCATTTGATTACCCAGTCAAAGGTATTGTGATCATCATTGTAGACTATTAGTTCAGCGATTTCACCACTATCAACAACTTCTTCTAAAACAGCCTCTTCAGTTTCAGCAGGGCTAATGTTCGCGTAAATTCTAGACATAAAACAAATAATTTTTACTCAGAAACTCAAATTTAAGTTTTCCTAAGACATCAACAAAATAAATCCGACCTCAATTACAAAGATAAGCCATTTCGAAAAAATATCACGCCATAATACTTTGTCAAAATTGTGTTAAGTGTAAATCTGATTTCTTGTGAAATAAAAAAAAATCTTATCTTTGATTTTCTATTGGTTAACAGTGTAGAAGTTTACACTTAAGTTATAGTTATCTATATGGTTATATTATTGTTTTTTGCGGCTCACTGGTATTTATCATTATTTACCCAATCTTTTTTTCATCACCGGTATAGTGCCCATCTTCAGTTTAAAATGTCCCGGTTTTGGGAGAAATTTTTCTTTTTCATTTCATTTCTGTTTCAGGGCTCCTCTTATTTAAGCCCTTATGCATATGGCATTATGCACCGGATGCACCACGCCTATGCCGATACAGAAAAAGATGTACATTCTCCAAAATACGATTCTAATTTTTTCAGTATGATGTGGAGGACAAAAGTCGTTTATGACGGGATTTTTAAAGGAAAAACTGAGGTTGACGAAAAATTCAAGAAAAATGTACCACAGTGGCATGCCTTTGATAAATTCGCATCACACAATCTCACTAGAGCAATGTGGGTGGTATTTTACGCCTTGTTTTACATAGCTTTTGCGACCCACTGGTGGATGTTTCTTTTAGTCCCAATTCATGCAGTTATGGGTCCATTTCACGGGGTAATTATCAATTGGTTTGCGCACAAATACGGATATACCAATTTTAAAGTTTCCGATACCTCTAAAAATCTTATGCCTATAGACATTTTGATGTTGGGAGAAGGGTTTCACAACAATCACCACAAGCATGCGTCTCGACCAAACTTCGGTGTAAAGTGGTTTGAATTCGACCCCATATATCCCTTCATACTCATTTTTGACAAATTGAGGATTATTCGTCTAAGACCCGTTCCAGCATCTTAAAATAACCAATTTTGTGGGAGGAAGCTATTATTTCGATGATGTAATACTTTTCCAATCAAAGGAAATACCGCTTCGGATTTACTATGAATATCGACCCGGAGCCAGGTACTCGATAGGAAAAAAGTATTTTATTTTCAGAATCCCAATTCAGCTTGCCGAAAGTAAAAAAGTTGAACTCATTACTTACGGCAAAAACTGGGCAAAGAAAGTTTTATCAAAAGACCCAACATTAACCAAAAACTTCCAACCAAGGATCTATGTACACGGAGAAGTGATAAAGTGTTTTGACAGAGAATGGACGGTAAAAATGATCCTTGCTAAAAAGTATTTTGTACGAGTAAGACCTGCTGAAAACCTATTAGAACTTGGTGGTCCGGAAAAGGAAACTGAATCAAGCGACGAAGATTTATCCAGAGCGGTTCAAAAGCTTTTTTCTTCATGGTACCGAAATACTATTAAAAAAAGGACGTTAGTTATTGCTCAAAAGCACCAATTCCCAATGCCTCAAATAGTCTCCTTAAAATATATGAGTACACGTTGGGGGTCATGTAGAAAAAGTAGAGGAACTATTAGTCTTAACACTAAGCTATTGTTAGCCCCTCAAGAGGTATTGGATTCCGTAATTGTACACGAGCTGTCTCATTTAATTCACCCCAATCATTCACTTTCATTCTGGAAATTAGTTAAGCAATGTGACCCTGATTTTAAAAAGCATAACAATTGGTTGAAAACTCATGGAAATCAATTGGTGTTATAGATTATATTGCCGAATAAAAAAACGCTGTAGATAATTTATTATCTTTGCATCGCTCCGGGAGTTTGCAATGACAGAAACAAGAAATAAACTTAAACTAACAAGTTGAAAAGCGAAGCCACAAAAAAAGTTTTATACCACAAACTCTACTACAAAGGAGAGGATTACCCTTGGGTTGTTCTTATTCATGGTGCAGGCGGTAGCTCAGCGATTTGGTTTAAACAAATCCGGGACTACAAAGAAAACTTCAATGTAGTTTTGGTCGATTTGCGAGGTCATGGTAAATCCGCTAACTTATTCCAGGAGTGGAAGAACAAAAAGCGATATACATTTGAAGAGATCAGTAAAGATGTCATTGATGTGCTGGATCATCGCGGCATTGAAAAAGCCCACTTTGTTGGAATATCCTTAGGCACCATAATTATTCGGGTCATTGGCGAACTGTATCCTGAAAGGGTTGCCTCTATGGTAATGGGTGGAGCTATCATCAGGTTTAATACCCGATCAAAATTCCTGCTTTGGGCTGCCAGACAAATCAAACACATTGTGCCCTACATGTGGATTTACAGAATATATGCCTGGATTCTTTTACCTAAAAAAAGGCATTCAGAATCCAGGAACCTTTTTGTCAGAGAAGCACAAAAACTCTACCAAAAGGAATTCATGAGATGGATACGGATCACCACCAATATCCACCCAATCATGAGAAATTTTCGGGAAAAAGAACTGCCTATACCGGTGCTTTATTTAATGGGTGATGAAGATTACATGTTCCTGCCTTCGGTAAAATCTATCGTCAAAAAACACACCAATGCTATCCTGAAAATCATTAACGACAGCGGTCATGTATGCAATGTAGATCAACCGGACTTATTCAATAACTACTCTATAGAGTTTATTCGACAGCGTGCGAATTAGGTGATTTAGCAATCTACTACTTTTTAGTTTTTTTATTAACCCTCTCAATTCCAATATAAAGAGGTAATCAGTTTTCATACCCCATTTTGCACCGGATCAGGCTGATAAAATACCTTTCCCCTCTGATTATTACTCAAAACGGGGTATCTCCTATAATCATGAAAATATTAGAGATTGGAAAAAAATGGAGTTAGTCTGCCTCTTGTTCGTAAATAAAAATTTATAAAAAAAGATGTTCAATTCAATTTTTTATCGTAATATTGCAATATTAAAAAAATGATGGAGATATGGGAGCAAGCAAAACGGAGCACTATTCTTCGCAGCAAAATCAAATTGCTACTATTGCTAAGGCTTTAGGTCACCCGGCAAGAGTCGCCATTATTGAGCATCTGTTGAAGGTAAATCAATGCATTTGTGGTGATATTGTAAACGAGCTGCCACTTGCACAACCGACCGTTTCGCAACATCTCAGAGAACTAAAAAATGCGGGAATCATTCAGGGCACAATCGAAGGTAATTCCATTTGTTATTGCATCAATGAACAAACTATCGACATGTTGAAAACTTATATTTCTACAATCATGCTAAAGCTGACCAATAACAAATGTTGCTAAGTTTTTTTTAATTTTATCTTTATCGCAATATTACAATAAAACTAAAATACAAAAAATGAAATTATCAGAAGTAAAACAGATTTTACCTACATTGGAAAGTGTAAATTTTCAATTGGAAGATAGGACTTTGGTTCCGGAACATTTTCACGTAACAGAGGTAGGTCAAATCACCAAAAAATTCATTGATTGTGGCGGAGTTGTTCGCACTGAGAAAGTAGTCAACTTCCAACTTTGGAATGCAGACGATTTTGACCACCGGCTGAAGCCCACAAAGTTACTCAATATCATCAGAATGTCTGAAGAGAAACTAGGCATTGAGGATGCTGAGATTGAAGTAGAATACCAGGGTGAAACAATAGGAAAATACGGTCTCGAATTTGACGGTAAAACATTTTTATTAACCAATAAAACGACTGCTTGTTTGGCACTTGATGCTTGTGGAATTCCATCTATGAAACCAAAATTGAATCTGGCAAACTTGACGGCAAAAAAATCATCTTGTACTCCAAATTCCGGTTGTTGTTAAAATTTAATGAAAAGCAGGCTGATTATAAAATTTTCTTATATTTGACCCATCTAAAATAAATTTTAACAAATGAAGGCTAAAGTTTTTTTCTCTGCAATAATTTCATTTTTTATAATCCTTTTGGGATTTAATAACTTAAGTGCCCAACAGGTTGGACAAGGGAGTATTATGTTAGGTGGTACATTTAATTTTGAATCTCGCTCTTGGGATAGTGATTTTCGAGAAGATGCTACCCTTTTTGAATTTGCACCTAATGTAGGTTTTTTTCCTATAGATAATTTAGGTCTTGGTCTAAGTGCATCTTATATCAGATTTAAGTTTGATGATGAGGTTGATAAATTTACTAGAATTGGTCCTTATGCAAGATACTATGTATTCGCAGGATTATTCCCTCAGGTACAATATATTTGGGAGAAATATGAAGATTCATTTTTCGACGAATCGGAAACAGAATCCGGATTTATTTTTTCCTTAGGTTATTCATTCTTTCTAAATTCCTCTATTGCTATTGAGCCATCAATTTATTATCATACTATGGACAGTTTCAATTCATATGGTATGAAAATTGGGGTTCAGGCTTTTTTGGGAAGATAGATTATAGTTTGCATTTGCAAGAGACCATTCTACAAGCCTGAACAGGAAATTGAGAAGAGTTATTTCGATAAATCACTGAACATACCTATTTGAAATAGATAAGGGTATTGTAGGATGTAAACCCCTAACTCTCAAATTTATGAAATTGAACGCTTACAAAACATCTATTCAATTCAACCTAATGGTAAAATATAGTTGACCGTAGGAATTTTTACTGTCTCCCAATAAAAGTCTGGTCAAATCAGTATCAGCCAGTTTCTGTAGTCCTAAATTATATCGCAAACCAGCCTGTACATTTCCAAAATTTAAAGCCAGACCCCCAGCCAAACCGTAGTCAAGGGTATTAAAGTCATCCCTGTCAATATCGCTTTCCCCTTCAATAAGTCCGGAAAATTCAGTGTTACCGGAAAGTAGAAGACCTGCATATGGTCCGGCATGTAACTCTAGCACTTCACCAGGTCTTAAAACCATCAATACCGGAATGTCGATATAACTGAGATTGAACCTAACGGTTTGATCAATTACCCCGGTGTACTTAGCCTTAGAACCTTTTGTCGTGTAAAGGATCTCAGGTTGAATTCCGAAGGTCTCAAAAAACATGATCTGACTAAACAACCCTACATGATAGCCAAATCTTGCATTCTCATCGTCCAGATCATCTCTGTCGATATACAAGTTACTCACGGTAAGTCCGCCTTTTAACCCGACGCTTACATCCTGAGAAAATAAATTGGAAGACATTAAAAATGAAAACAGTGAAAGAAAGGTGATAATAATTGTTTTGTAGTACATATTCTTGTGATTTGAGTTTAAAAATGTTATATATAATTAATGTGAAAAACAAGAAAAATATTTTAACCACTTTAAAGACTCAGAAGTAAAAAGAAGCTAAAACCCTGACTCCATATGGCTTACCACATCCAACAATTAAATTTCACAATTATGCAGAACCCTAATCCATTTCAAGGACAATTATCTTCAACTTCATGCCCGTGAAAACGGGTGTATGACAAAATGCAGGAAAGTTAAATTATAATACAAATAGCACCAAGGGTGCGTAATTATCTGACTCAAATCATACAGTTTAAAAAGAGGTTATGGCAGTTTTGCAATAAATCCTTATGACATTAGCATTGTAGAAAAATATGTCACAAATCAAGCAGATCACCATAAAACTTGATTTTCAAGGGGTGTTTCTAGACTTTCACAAAAAGTATATAATAGACTTCGATAGTTGGTATCTCCCGGATAAATTTATTTCGCACCTTTGGTGCTTATTTTATCTTTAGATTGCCGACAAAGACCCTACAGGCGATATTAATTATTACCGCACCTTTGGTGCTCACACAAAGCCTCTTAAAAGCCGAAATAATTTAATTGGTTGCCTGACACCTGCATTTTGTCATTCACCCTTTAAAACAGACTGAATTAAGTTTTAAAAATATTACTATATTGCGAAAATAAGTCATTTTCTAAAAAAAACAGCGACAGTGAAGGATTCTCAACAATCGGAAAACGAAGAGAAAAAAACTACAAAGCAAGAAAAAAAAGTCAATCGGATAACTTTTTCCCAATTCGGGAATCAAGTTCTACAGTATTTTAATTTTGAAAAAGGCATCTTAAAAACTATAAGATTATTGGTTTTGAATCCAGGTGAACACATACATGCTTACCTGGACTACGACAGAAAACGATTAATGAATCCATTCAAATTCTATGTGATTACCGGCACCATTTATGTTTTTCTCTTCAAGTACCTTCTTCCCCAAGAAGCATTTGAAGATGCCCAAATCAATTCAGATCTAGAGCAGCATTTTCTAGATGCCATTGTGGACTATTACCATTTTTTTATACTGGTGGCAATAATCTTTATTGCCGTATTTTCATATTTGCTTTTCAGAAAAAGCTCAGGTAAAAATATGTTAGAAAACATTATCTTTAATTTATACGTGGCCGGAATTCTATTTACAATATCCATTATTACATCACCTTTAGAACTACTTATCTCACCCTACAGTTCCATATTCATTAGCTTGATATCACTCTATTACTTTCTATATGCATATGTAAGGTTTTTTAAGGGAAGCCGAATAATAACCATATTTAGAAGTGCATTATCTATATTTCTAGGTATCTTTTCATTAATATTAATTATTGTCCTATCCGGCTTTATTGTAGGATTTATCTCTGCTATGAATACCTAATCTTACACAGCATTTTACTTTTCAAAAATTTAAATTAAGGTTAACCCGCTAATTCTTATTTTTGTCATACTTAAACTTATTCTGTTATGGCAAATACATCATCACCCTCAAATTCTGATTTCCCCTCAAGATCTAAAATCATTTTTCCTTTTTCCATTGAAATCGATCCCATGGAGAAGCTGCTTTTGGTCAATTTTGAAAAAGATTCCGATTCCATTTATGTGGGATTTGAGCCTCAGGTATTCGATGACAACATTAATGGTCAAGGTCATTTAATCCTCGGTTGGAGAAAGGATAAAAAAGTGGATGTATATCACCAGAAATCGCTTAAGCCGGATCCTTTGAAATACAACATTGCCGGTGCAGGACTAAATAAAATGATACCCACAGATATGGAAAAGGCATTTTTCGATATCAATGAGTACGGAGTACAGGCAGAGTACCGATTCAAAGATATAGCAGATCGGCAGATTGAGATTTCAGTGCACGAAAAAAATCGGGCAAAACGCAAGCCCTTTGGTTTATTGGCTCCTATGGGTGATAGTGCAACTCAACCGGGGTCAATGCCTATGGTATTGCTGCACGATTTTTACTTTATCAGAAGAAATGAAACAGAGTTTTCCTTAACCATAGATAATCGCGGTCATCAGCTTGACGACCTTCCCCTTCCAATGGATTGGCAGAAAATGACTTTTGCCCGATACAGCCCAAAACCATTGATTGCTACTCTCAACCCTGAATTCACAGGAGTTTTAAAATGCATAGAAATCCCCATTGGCCAAGAATCAATAGAAATAGACAATCAACTCTATGAATTAGAATGGATTAGTCAAAAGGTTTCTATAAGATCTTTGACCGTAAAAAATGATATTCATCCGCTTACCATCAGCTTCTCGCCCGCCTTCCCCGATCTAAATAATTTTTCATCTGAAACTCCGATTTCCGGCAACTTAATAATTTCAGGACACCAATCAATAGGAAGTATTTCCGGAAATTATACCATCCATTCAGATCTGGAATCCTTACAACTGAGTGTAATTCCCTCCAAAGGCTGGAAACCCAGAACTACCAAATTGTCCACTTGGTTTTTATTCCATGTAGTCAAAGTTTTTAAAAAATGGCCAACTACCTACAGATGGGATGCCAACTTTAAAAAAGGCTCTGATACACAATGGCAAATGGAATCAAAATGGATTCGCACAGGAAAAATTTTGAAGGATTGATTTTTTTAAAAATGTAATTCTAATATATATAATACTCATCCTGAATTCAATAAAAAAGCACCATGGCAGAAATATTCGATATTGCAAAACTCGACCAACTTTTAGAAAAAATAGTTGACAATAAAAGCATCTTCAGTACAGTAATGAAAATTGAGAATAGCGATGGAAGTTTTTCCTGGAGTGGAGCTTGCGGGGATATGCAATCTCAGGATCGGTACTTTATTGCTAGTGTGACAAAATTGTACATCACTGCAGTGCTAATGAAATTGATTGAAGAAGAAAAAATAACACTGACTGACAAAATCTCTGATTATTTACCCGATAAATATTGGAAGGATTTGCACCTTCTCAACGGAATAGACTATTCGGATCAAATCAGTATACTTCATTTAATAAGCAACACCTCAGGATTGCCAGATTATTTTTTTCACAAGCAGAAAAATGGAAGGGCAGCAGCTGATGAATTATTGGACGGAAATGATAGTGAATGGCCAATAGACAAAACAATAGAATTGGTCAAAAAGATGAAGCCCAACTTTAAGCCGGGAGCAAAGAGCTTCTGGCCGGGAACTCATCACAAGGCTGCTTATTCTGACACGAATTATCAGCTACTCGGGAAAATACTTGAACAAGTAACAGGTAAACCCATCAGTGAAATTTTTCGCGATTACATTTTTTCCGAACTGAATTTTGAAAACACCTATGTCTATACCAATCAGGATGACCATTCTCCAGTACCCTTTTATTACGGGGCAAAAAAACTATGGTTGCCGAAATACATAAGTTCTGTCGGACCGGAAGGTGGGATTGTATCCACTGCAGATGAAGTCATGTTTTTTATAAAAGCGTTTTTCAGCGGCAGGTTTTTTCCCTCCGAAAAAATTGAAGTGTTGAAAAAGTGGAACTTGATTTTTCCCCCACCGGGATTATTCCTATTTGGCATAGGTTTAGAAAAGCTGTGGATACCTTGGATAGCATCTCCGCTTAAGCATCCCGGTGAAATATTGGGATTTTGGGGGCAGACAGGATCCTTTGCATTTTACAACCCAAAATCCGACCTGTATTTTTGTGGTAGTACCAACCAGATAAATGGCAAAGGACACAGATTAGCTGCAGGGATGATGCTAAAAGTTATTAAGTCGGTGATTTGAATTATTTGTTAGGTAGTCACAACAGTCTAAAATAAATATACAGGTCAAAAATAGGTGCTTAAAACCAACATTTTAGGCGGACAAGTATGTATTTAAAACCAGAACTAATAGTTGCAATAAACAAAAAGAAAGAGATCGGTAAAATATGACAGGTGGAGTAAAGTTTTAGATTCTGATAAAAAAAATTGATAACCAGGATATTGATATGTGAACCAAAGATCAAATTGGGATCCATGTCCACAGGCGACATCAGAGCTAAGGATACCAGAAGCTGACAGGTAGCAATTCCCCGAACTGAAAGTCCGCCCACTTTTGAGCTCGCCCGCCCTCTTTGAGGTTCGCTCATTTTCATGACGAAAAGATTTTTCGGAGTGATCTCATCAATTAAATTTGTAATTTTGATATTTTTTATGTCGTATTAACTCGGAATAATCCGGCTATTTTAACTAGCAACTTACTAAATGATAATAAATGTTGGAAATAAAAAACATGAATCCTACGGATATAGAGGAGATTACCTGTCTTTGGTATGAAACATCAATTAGGGCTCACAATTTTATTCCCAAGTCCTACTGGAAAAAAATCAGAATCTAATGAAAAATATTTATTTGCCTAGATCTGAAACGCTTATAGTCCGAGAAAACACCAATATTCTGGGTTTCATTTCTACCAAAGGAAATTATCTGGCAGCTTTATTTATTAGACCTGAACATCAGGGAAAAGGTCTGGGTAAAAAATTATTAAAACACTTACAGCAAAGGTCTAGCTTTCTGGAATTAAAAGTCTTTGCTAAGAACCAATCTGCTGTAAAGTTCTATCAAAACAACGGATTTAATATTGCTGCTGAAGCAGAAGACAAAGATACTGGTGAAAAAGAATTTATCATGGAGTGGAATCAGAGTAGATAATTTATTACAAACAGAATAAAGAGTAAAATGGACCAAACGGCGGAGCTAAAAGAACATATTAAGCTATTTTTTGGACTTGGTGAAAAGGAATTGAAAAAGATCAATACTTTCTTCAAACCAAAGTCTCTTTTAAAAGGCGAATATTATCTAAAAACAGGTCAGTATACCGATAAACTTGCATTTGTAAAATCAGGTATCCTCAGAGAATTTCTTTATTTCAATGATAAAGAGGTTACCAAGTGGATTTCAACAAATGGGGGCTTTGTGGTGGATTTACAAAGCTTTGTATTTAATCAACCTGCGAGGTGGAATATTCAGGCTCTCACTGATTGTGAACTACTTGTTTTGGAGGCTTCTGACTATAAGCAAATACTGAAAGTCATTCCTAATTGGCCCAAAATAGAGAAAACTTTTATAGCTAAATGCTTTATCATAATGGAAGAAAGAATTGTACAACATTTGTCCTTATCAGCAGAGGAAAGGTATCAAAAGGTTTTTGAGTATAACAAGGAGCTTTTTAATCAGGTGCCACTCAAATATTTGGCATCCATGCTTGGAATGACACCAGAAACGTTCAGCAGAATTAGAAAAAAAATTACCGGAAATTAGATTTCTTGATTTATATCAAGTGAACTTAATCGAATCGATCCGAACTTTGCAGTGATCAAAATGAAATAAAATCAGAATTTCTATTTTTTCACTTGAATTACCCGGTGAATACAGGGTAATTTCACAAAAATCAAAAATTATGAAAAGTATCAATGGAAACGCTCCGGTAATCAGTAGGAAGGTAATAAACATCAATGCAGACATTGAAAAAGTATGGAAAGTTTTGACAGATATTGACAAGTGGACCAAGTGGCAAACAGACATCAGCAGAGCCAAACTAAATGGAAAACCATCCCCTGGTAATACCTTTAGCTGGAAATCAGGAGGGGCAAAGATTAACTCCAACTTACATACGGTCAGCCCATTCAAAAATTTTGGGTGGACTGGAAGAGCATTTGGAATGTTTGCCATTCACAATTGGACCTTAACGGAAAAAGATGGGAAAGTAATGGTATTTGTTGAGGAGAGTATGGAGGGTTTTCTAGCGGTTGTATTCAAAAAAGCTTTCCAGAACAACCTTGAAAAAGGCATGCAAAATTGGCTTGAATTATTAAAAACTGAATGCGAAAAATGAAACAACTAAATCAGGAAAAAATCGACAAAATTGTTTCCCGACTCGGAAACAGAAAAAATATCCATGGTGCAGTATTTTATCTTGAATCAAAAGACAGATCGGAAAGCCTTTTTTCTTCTACAGGAAACCTAACTCCCGGAAGTATTTATTATACCGCAAGTATTAACAAACTAGTATTATCGTTGATCACCCTTCGTTTTCATCAGGCTAATAAATTGGATATCAGCGATAAAATATCAAAGCACCTAAGTACTGACCTCTTGAATAAACTTTTAATTTATAAAGAGGAGGACCTTACCTCTTTATTATGCATCCGACACCTATTGTCCCATACTTCGGGTTTGCCTTGTTATCTGATTGACAAAAGACCCGATGGCAAAAAAAATATGGATCTTATTTTAAACGGCAATGATCAGGCCTGGTCAATAGAAAAAGTAGTAAATGAAATAAAAAAAATGAAACCAAAGTTCAGGCCGGGAACGACAGGGAAGGCTGCTTATGCTGAAACTAACTTCAGACTATTAGGTAAAATACTGGAAAGTGTATCTCAAAAAAGCCTCAATGAGCTACTAACAGACCTCTTTAAAGAATTTGAAATGGATCAGACCTTTATTTTAACGGCAAAATCCTCACAAATTTGTGCTCCTGTTTATTTTAAAGGTAATACCATTGATTTAAAGGACTACTGGAGCTCCACTCAACATGACATTGCAAGCACTGTCACTGACCAAATGAAATTAATCAGAGCCTTTTTTGATGGAAACTATCTGGATAAAAAACTACTGCAGGAGCTTGAACAATGGAACAACATATTCTTCCCATTTAAGTATGGAATCGGACTCCAAAAATTTTATATGCCGAGGATTTTTTCTCCCTTAAAAGCAGTACCGGATTTTATCGGACATTGTGGTTCTGTTGGCTCTGTTGCCTTCTATATTCCTGAAAAAAAATTGTATATTACTGGGACGGTAAATCAAACTGCTAATCCCAATATTGTATTTCAAACCATGGTAAAATTAACCAACAAAATATGAAAATTTCACAACCTTTTAGATCTCATTTCCTGATCTGCTTTTCATTGTACTTTGTTTTTTCAATTCAGGGAACTGCTCAATCACAACACGCTCAACTTGACAGCCTAAGAATCAATGCAGTTAGCGAAGGATATAAATTGGATGTTTTGGTCCTGAAGAATTCAGAAAGCAGAAAAAAAAATCCTGCGATTATCTTTTCTGTAGGATCCGGTGATCTCCCCTGGACAAGATCCTATGGCAATCTGTTGCATTTTTATTTTGAAAACACTTTTCTACCAAATGATTTTGCTGTGATCTATTTTGATAAACGAGGGGTAGGTGAATCTGAAGGCATTTGGTATGAAACCACTTTTGAACAACGCGCATTGGATGTCAAAAATGTAGCTCTTGAAATTCAAAAACTGGACTTTATAGACCATGAAAATATATTTGTCATCGGTCATAGTCAGGGAGGTTGGATCAGCCAAATAGTTCTGGCACTCTACCCTGATGTTTTTGCAGGAGGCATCAGTATGGCGGGACCGACTTTCGGAGTGAGGAAACAATTAGTTAACGATTATATGAGTGAAAATATCTGCAATGGAATGGAAGCAGAAAGAGCATTGAGAAGAGCAAAAAGAAAAGTCAATCGGGATATTTTCTTTATTTCACTAATTGCACGAAGAGGAAACCTCAAACAACTGAAAATAATCAAGGACTTTGAACCAAAACCCTACATCAAAAGCATAGAAAAACCCTTTTTGATGTTATTCGCTGAAAATGACCCCCTGGTAAGTCCTGAGTGGAGCATAGAAGACTTATATACCATTTTTCCTGATGGTATACCTCAAAATATATCCTACTTTATTGCCCTAGGGGAGGATCATTCGTTTAGAATTTCACCTATGTGTTTTACTGGTAGCAACAGGGACCTAGAACTATCCACTAATACAAGAGATCTAATGTTTAACTGGATTAATGACTTTTTGACTCAAAGTAAAAAACAGTAAATATTTCCTGTTTACATACGATAAGTTCGAAAACAGATATTATAAAAGGACCACAAACAGATTGTTTTGTTTTGATCATTGAAACCTACAAGGTATTTATAAATCTTATATGTTTTTAGCGAGGGGTATGTGCCTTGATCAATCATCTTTAGAACTCCAAAAAGTCAGACGCGCTGGGTTTGCTAACATGAAGAAAGGTTGAAGCCACAAAAGTTTATATAATAGTCAATTAAAATAAAGCCCAGCCACAACTGACTGAGCTTTTCTAAAAATGTCTTTTATCAATATCTGAATTAAGGTATATCGTTTATTTTAATTTCCACTAATTAGCAACCTTTCGTCAGCAAAGACCTGAGATCCTTCCATATCAATCAAACGCAAAAAGTAGAGACCGGGAATATTTCCTGATAAATCAATCGCCCCTTGTCGGGATTGGATATCCCCCGATTGAATCAATCTACCCATCTGATCAAAAACCTGATATTTCAAGTGTTCACCATTCATGGAATACAGCGAATAATTAAAAATACCAACAGCTGATGGATTGGGATAAATACTATAGCTTTTCTCTAAAATCTCTTCTCTGGTCGAAACCGGCTGAAGAAGTCCACTACGGGGTCCCTCTAATACAGCTCTCATAATTGCAATCTGCCCATTAGTAAAGCTGTTCATGCATCTTTCATCAGAGTAATCCATATAATTTTCTATCATATCGGGTAAACTATCCAACGGGCTTATACAACTATTTACAGTCGTGTCACATGCCCAGTTAGATGCAGCCGCCTGATTGGGAGTATCTTCAACTCCGTCATCCTCAGAACAACCATCGCCAAACAATACATCACCCCAAATATGTCTCAATCCCAGATAATGACCAATTTCATGAATGGTCGTTCTACCATATCCACTAACCGACTCACCGGTTCCCGGATCTATTTCGAGTGGATTATTTCTCCCAAAAATCCTGTAATCTACCACTACACCATCTACCTCAGGAGAGGGAGCAGATGAGCCTTCAGGCCAGTTATCCAGGTTAGCAGGTGGATAAGCATAGCCCAAAACCTGACCTAATTGAATTCCAAATACAGTCAAGGGTTGTAACTTACAAACCCACAAGTTCATATATCTTTCCGGATCCCAGGCATCACTGCCGCCATCTGCAGAACGTTTTAATTGGTCAGGAAGAGCTGTTAAGGAAGGCGTAAATAAAGCGGTAGTCTGCACGCGTTCTATTGCTACCAATTCAAATTCAATACCGGGATCTCCTACCCTATCCCAAAATATAGGTCTAAGATTCTCGGCATCCGGATTCAGCCTTCTGAAATCCTCATTCATGATTCTAATCTGATCAATGATGATGGAATCGTGGAGATTTTCCTCTTCTTCATTCCACACCACATGGACTACTACGGGAATGGTATAAATTTCCTGACCGCGGTATGGGGTAATTCCATTCATACGAGCTTCTTCAAAAGTCGCTCTTACCCTATCCATGTATTCAGGATAATTTCTATCGAGATAGTTCTTCAAAATACCATCTCCGCATACCAATTGTTGAGCATTTGAATGGATAGAAAAAAATAGCAAACCCGTGAAGATCATGCAAAATAAGATAGGTAAATTTAAGTTCATAAGCAGAAGTTTTAAGAGTTAAAAATAAGGCAAAAACAGGAAAATTGGATGTAATCAATTCTGAAATTCTACCTAAAATCATAGATTTGTTCATCATCCAAAAGTTAAACTGTAACCTGATTTCAGGCTTGAAGATAATCTATTGAAAATAATTGTGCAACACAAACTGGTTTTTAACACAGTTTTTAACATTTCATTTAACTCTAAGAGCAACACCAAACAAAGGATTTTTCAAGGTAAAAATCACTGATTTCCTAATTTATTTCTAACTTATTGCACCAGTCAAAATATTTAACCAATGTTAAAAAAAGAATCCCTTAGATTTAAAATAGAATTTGGAAAGTTTTTAAGTCCGAATCAAAAAAACAAAATAATGTTAATTAAAAAATTGTCCTTGTCTATCCTAAGTTTATTCTTTGTACTCTCAATTGCCTACCCGCAAACCTTTGATTTTGGTGTTTCGTTCAAAATGATTAGTTCTGATATATTAACCAATGATATTACTGTAGATGGAATATCTATAGAGCTCGAAACCCACAGAGGTTGGTCGTGGGGAGCGGCAGCATTAGCAAAATATTCTTTTACAGAAAATTGGAGCATTATTGCTGAACCGGGTTTTTACTTTACTAAATTCGGTCAGGATATTACGACCGCGATCCAGCCCACTGGTCAGCGCGCTGATCTGGAGCATTATTACATTAGTTTACCCATACTTTTGCAATATCGGCTTTGGGACAGATTGGGCATTGAATTAGGTCCGGAGCTAAATTATCTGATTAATTTTGAATCTAATAGTACAGTCTTATCAAAGTCAAATTATGAGTCGGTAAATCTTGCCGCAATGGCCAGTCTCCAATTTGCGGTACTGGATTTTCTAGATTTAGGATTGAGATACAATCGGGGATTGACACCTTTTCTTGAATTAAATATAACAGACCAAAATGGACAACCAACAAATAACTATTATAAAAACTATCATGAAAGTTATCAAGTATCTTTAAGGTTTTGGTTTTAAGCTGAGTCGAGGTCAAACCACAATTGAGTGCTCCTACCTCACCAACAGCAACTCCCCTTTACTGATAATACTCCTGCCATCAGCATCCACATACTCCAGCACATACACATACTCCCCCTAGGGTGCATTCTCATCTCTGAACTGACCATTCCAGCAAGGGGTAGTATTTTTAGGGAAGACTTTGTTTACATCATGTACCCTGTTAGCCCATTGGTCAAAATAACTAGTTTAAGCCTAAATTATTAACTGAATCTTCAGATGATACTTATAAAAACTATCTTTGCAAGATGACAAACTCGGATTTTCAATTAAAAAGCTTACTTGAGTCTGCCACCGTTGCTGCTACAAAAGCCGGTGCAAAAATCATGGAAATTTACCAAAGTGGATTTGAAGTGATTCAAAAATCCGATCACTCCCCTCTCACTGAAGCTGACCGAGCCGCTCATACCATCATTTTTGCGGAACTTTCTTCTCACGGAATCGAAATAGTGAGTGAAGAGGGTGATTCAATTTCCTTTAAAAAAAGAGGTAAGCTAGCGAAAGTATGGATGATAGATCCCTTAGATGGAACCAAAGAGTTTATCAATCACAATGGAGAGTTCACCGTTAATATTGCCTTGATTGAGTACGGTGTCCCTATCCTCGGCGTGGTTTATGTGCCGGCAAAAAAATGTCTGTACATTGGAGCAAATGGATTTAAATCGAAAAAATATGAATTGAAAAACCACGACTCCCCCCTTTGGAATACCAATGGCAGGAGTTTACCAATTCATTCATCCAACAAGCAGTTGAGGGTAGTCGCAAGCAAATCACACCTCAGTGAGGAAACCAAAAACTATATACGTAAACTACAGGATTCGCATGGAAAAGTGGAGTTTTTAAGTGCGGGAAGTTCGTTAAAACTCTGTCTTGTAGCGGAGGGAGAGGCTGATCTCTATCCTCGCCTTTCACCTACTATGGAGTGGGATACTGCTGCGGGTGATGCAGTTTGCAGACATGCAGGGTGTAGAGTATTGAATTTTAAAACTGGGGAACCGTTGATTTACAACAAAGAAAATCTATTAAACCCGTGGTTTAAAGTAGTTGCTCATGGAAGAGAATTTTGAAGCATGGTTTAGCCTCTTTATATTATTTTTGGTTGTAGTATTTCTTATCTGGGATCGCTACAAACCTTCTTCAGTATTCTTTATTGCGATTTTAATTTTACTCATTACAGGAATCTTAAGTATTGAAAATCTCCTTTTGGGCTTTTCCAACAAAAGCATCATAACTATTTTCCTGCTGATTCTCGTTACTGCCTTATTAAGTAAAACCTTTGGACTTGTGTTGTATTTAGATAAGATTTTTGGATCAGCACGCAGCATTCGATCTATGATCCTGAGAATGTCAGCCTCAGTGGGATCTGTTTCAGCCTTAATGAATAATACTCCTATAGTAGCGCTAATGATACCCTATGTATACCGCTGGAGCAAAAACACCAACAATCCACCCTCAAAAATGCTGATTCCACTCTCATTCTCAGCTATTGTAGGGGGGATGATGACCCCAATAGGAACAAGTACCAACCTTATTCTAATCGGTTTCATTATTTCAACGGGGCATCCCGAACTCACATTTGGACATTTTTTACTTCCCGGCATTATTGTTTTTGTAGTAGCCATTCTGTTCCTAACACTTGCTTCAAACTATCTACTTCCAGAATATAGGGATATTATGGACGAAACCAGAAAAAATATCCGTGAGTATCTCACAGAAACCCATGTAAAAGATGGATCAGAACTTATTGGAAAAACCATACAGGAAGCCGAATTAAGAAATCTTAAAGGGATATTTTTAGCTGAAATACACAGGGAAGACAAAACCATTATAAAGCCTGTTAAACCTGAAGAGAAAATCCTTAGAGGGGATCGGCTTTATTTTGCCGGAGACACTCAGGGAGTTGTAACTCTGCTAAAAGAGAATCAAAATTTAGACTGGAACAAATTTCGTCAATTTGAAGAGGGTTATGAACCTGATTTAGTTGAGGTGGTTGTTCCATTCAATTCTGGCTTAACGGGAAAAACACTTAAAAATTCACTTTTTAGGGAAACTTACGATGCAGCAGTAATTGGCATCCATCGTAAGGGAGCAAAACTCGATGGAAAGCTGGGCGAAATACCATTGATGCCGGGTGATTTATTATTGCTGACAAAAGGTCCCGACTTTGAAAGACTCAGTTCAAAAAATCAGGATTTTTATACAGTCTCAGTAATTGAAGATCAAGAAAAAATACCTAAATGGAAGAAAATATCTTTAGGTCTCATTACTATTGCTTCCATAGGTCTTGTTTTTATAGGACTGATTGAACTGTTTATTGCACTGATAACCGTTTTTACAGGTGGACTAATTCTTAATCTGCTATCTGAGGAGGAGGCTAAGAAAAATCTCAGCCTGGATCTTTTTGTGATTCTAGGAAGTGCCCTTACTCTAGGAATGGTTTTTATCCATACAGGAGGAGCTGCAATCATTACACAACCCCTGGTAAGTATTCTAACAGGCGCTCCCGCTCTGGTTATTTTAGTTTCTATTTTTCTGACTACACTTTTTTTTACATCCTTTATAACCAATGCAGCTGCCATAAGTATAATGTTCCCTTTGGTTTATCAACTTATTGTGGAACTGTCACTCAATCCAACTCCAGTGTACCTCACGCTCGCCTTCAGTGCATCCGCCGCATTTATAACGGCTGTCAGTTATCAGACCAATTTAATGGTTCTTGGTCCGGGCAACTATAAAGCCACTGATTTTTTAAAAATAGGAATTCCCTTTACCTTTGTTTATGCAATCGTGATTATTACGTTTGTTTATTTATACTATCCGATTTATGCTTGAAAAAAAATTGCACCTCCATACCCATCGTCATATGATTGATAGGTTACAACGTGAAAGCCTTTCCGGTCACAGAGGAATGGTGCTTTGGTTTACGGGTCTATCAGGGTCAGGGAAAAGTACGATAGCTAATCTCGTAGAAAAAAAGCTTCATAATAAAAAAATAAGAACCTACTTGCTCGATGGCGATAATATACGCAGCGGTCTAAATTCAGACCTTGATTTTTCAAAATCAGGCAGAAGCGAAAATATCAGAAGGATCGCCGAGGTTTCGAAACTTTTTGCAGATGCCGGCATAATAGTACTAACGGCCTTTATTTCACCTTTTATTGAAGATCGGAATAAGTCAAGGCAAATTATTGGTGAAGAGGACTTTTTTGAAATATATATAGAAGCCTCACTCAGTACTTGTGAGAAAAGGGATGCGAAAGGACTTTACAAAAAGGCAAGAAAGGGAGTTATCAAAGATTTTACAGGCATACAATCGCCCTATGAAGCACCGGAAAATCCGGAATTTAAGCTGAATACAGAAATTGAAACAGCAGAAGAATGTGCATTGAGATTAGTACAGTTTTTAGAGGAAAAACTAACCCGAGACCTTGAAAAATAAAGCAAAACTAATAACAAACGATAATTTAACTAAAGGTCAATCCACTTTAAAATATATTCTTAGATGAAATACAGTTTAAAACACCTGGAAGAGTTGGAAGCCGAAGCAATTTATATTTTGCGAGAGGTGTATGCACAATTTGAAAATCCGGTAATCCTTTTTTCCGGGGGAAAGGATTCCATTACCGTAACTCATCTTGCTAAAAAGGCTTTTTGGCCGGCTAAAATTCCTTTTTCTTTACTTCATGTAGATACAGGTCACAACTTCCCCGAGGCTATTGAATTCAGAGACCGCTTAGTTGAATCTTTAGGCGCAAGACTAATTGTTGGTTCAGTTCAACAATCCATAGATGAGGGAAGAGTATTAGAAGAGAAAGGGCTGAACGCCAGCAGAAATATACTACAGACCACTACACTTCTGGATACTATAGAAAAACACCAAATAGACTGTGCGATCGGAGGCGGCAGACGAGATGAAGAAAAAGCAAGGGCAAAGGAGCGATTTTTTTCTCATCGCGATGAGTTTGGTCAGTGGGATCCCAAAAATCAAAGACCAGAACTTTGGAACCTTTTTAACGGAAGAAAAAACATGGGTGAACATTTCCGGGTCTTCCCCATATCTAACTGGACAGAGATGGATGTCTGGGAGTATATAATGGATCAGAAAATAGAGATTCCTTCTATTTACTTTGCTCATGAAAGAGAAGTGGTAAAAAGACAAAATTCCTGGCTACCATACTCTAAGTTTTTACAACTAAGACACGGGGAAGAGGTTTTACTGAAAACTGTGCGATTCAGAACCTTGGGAGATATTACTATTACAGGAGGAATAGAGTCTAATGCGACCACTCTTGAAGAAGTGATTGTTGAGGTTGCAGCAGCCCGTGAAACAGAGAGGGGTAATCGTGCTGATGATAAGCGATCAGATACAGCAATGGAAGATCGGAAAAAAGAAGGATATTTTTAGCGTTAATTATACTACAAAAATCAACCCATAATAATCTTACATAATGCGTGACCAACAAGAAATAGAGTTACTTCGATTTACAACTGCAGGTAGTGTGGATGATGGAAAATCTACCCTAATTGGACGTTTATTATATGATTCAAAATCAATTTTTGAGGATCAGTTAGAGGCGGTAAAATTATCAAGTAGAAAAAAGGGGCTGGAACATATAGAACTAGCATTGCTTACTGACGGTCTCCGCGATGAGCGAGAACAGGGAATAACTATTGACGTGGCTTACAGGTACTTCGATACTCCGAGAAGAAAATTCATTATAGCAGATACCCCAGGGCATATTCAGTACACAAGAAACATGGTGACCGGAGCTACCACTGCAAACCTCGCACTAATATTGGTAGATGCGAGACACGGTGTAATAGAACAAACCTGTCGCCACTCCATCATTGCCTCACTCCTACAGATACCCCATCTGATCCTGTGCGTCAACAAAATGGACTTAGTCGATTACTCTGAAAAGGCTTATGACAAGGTAGTCAGAAACTTTAGGTCTTTTGCTTCTAAATTAGATATTAAGGACTTGAGGTTTATTCCCATCAGTGCACTTCACGGAGATAATGTGGTTAACAAATCTAAAAATATGCCTTGGTATGAAGGTTCCTCTCTGCTTTACTCTCTTGAAACCATTCATATTGGTTCTGATCAAAATTTTATTGACTGTCGTTTTCCTGTTCAAACAGTAATAAGACCGCATTCAACTGACTACCCAGATTACAGAGGATATGCAGGTAGAGTGGCTGGAGGGATTTTTAAGTCCGGAGACGAGGTCATGGTACTACCATCAGGATTCCAGTCAAGAATTCAAGCCATAGACACTTGCGATGGAGCTGTCACTGAGGCTTTTCCACCAATGTCTGTAACCATAAGGCTTGAAGACGATATTGATGTAAGTAGAGGTGATATGATTGTAAGAATAAATAATCGACCACAACTCACACAGGATATTGACTTTATGATGTGTTGGCTACATCATCAGCCACCAAGACCACGAGCAAAGTACATTGTCCGCCACACTACCAACGAAGTCAAAGCCATCATTAAAGAAGTTCAATATAAAATGGATATCAATACCCTTCACAGAAATACACAAGACAAAAATTTAGCTATGAACGATATTGCTAGAGTGAAGATGAGAACAACTCACCCCCTTCTTGTCGATCCTTATCGAAAAAACCGTAATACAGGTTCTTTAATTCTAATTGATGAAGCAACCAATGAAACTGTAGCAGCCGGTATGATAATTTGATTTATATTGACTATGATCTGGATTTTTATTA
>RECS01000190.1 GCA_007693915.1 Saprospirales bacterium
TTTCAAATCTTTAGAAAGTCGATAAGCCGAAATTTCGAGTGGCTCAAGAAATTCGGAATTCAAGATTTCTCCAGGATGTACATTTGCTAACTTTTTCATTTTATATATTTTTTTTTAATGATAATCAATTATTTCCACTTCGCTTGCGTTTCCTTTGTCCCAAATAAAGATAATTCGCCATTGTCTATTAATCCGAATACTATAAAGTTCACTTGATTTTCCAGTCGGTTTGAAGGTGGAATTCTTAAATCAGCAATATCTTGCGAGTTGTTCAACATTCTCAATTTCCGACGACCAATATTCTGAATTTCAATCGGCATTTTTTTGACTCGGATTCCGTTCCAAATCTGTTCGGTCTCTTTCGAGCCAAATGAAATAATCATAGTATCGATTTACGTTACTAACGTCAAAGATAAGTAAATAATTTGAATGTTTAATTTTTACCGGCTTGTTTGATTTTTACTACCCAAGCTGAAAACTCATCTGGTGTATAGATACACTAGTCAGCTTGGTTGGCAAAGTTGGTTTCTCGATGAAGTCTAAGTAGCTTATTCCAATTGATCAGCTTTTAATAATCTTGCTGAATGATAAATTCGTAAAATATCAGCCTGAAAATCATTAATTATTTTGTAAACAATCCGATAATTTCCAGAAATCACTTCTCTAATGGCTTTGTTATTTATTTCTGGAACAACCCGTCCGATGTATGGATTTTCAATAATATCTTGTGCACGATTGTAGATTTTATTTACTGTGATTGACGCATATCGAACTGAATTCTTGGCTATATAGTCAAAGATTTCCCTTAAATCCTCTGTTGATAGTTCAGTCCAAACTAACTTGACCATTTCTCAATAATACTTTTTACATCATTGTTTGAAATGGTTTTACCTTCATCCGATTGTTTAATTCCTTGCTCAATCTTTTCCACAAATATTAATTGTTCAATAAGCTCATCAATTGTAAATATATCAGGAAGGTTGTCAATGGATTTCTTTACAGTATTTTTAGTCAACATATCTTAGACATTTATTTAATGCAAATATAATGACAATTTTCCAAAATAAATTGTGCCAAATTTTTTTCAAATCTCAGTTGTTTCTTGACCTTGGTCAGGCTCTGATATCCAATCTGAGAAATAATTATTAGAACAAATCAAAATACAATTGTTGGAGCACAAATTATAATTTAGCTAACCGCTTTCACTAATTTTAGAATTATTGAGAAGTGAGACATTTTTCAATTGAGAAATACAAAAGGTCAAAATCATGCTTTTACCTCCAAATATCAAGGCAATAAGCTTCGCAAGTAGTATTTTTTTGTTCCCATAATCAGATCAGTTTGAAATTAATCGCGATTTTTAAATTTTAGTTTTTTTATCCACCTACCCATTAAACGAACTCATCAGGCCATCTTTTTTAGATCTTGCTACGGGCAAATCCTTTTTATTACTCATCACTACATAGCCTCCTTGCCCTCTGACATATTTCCGGAGGTGTTTCATGTTGATTAAAAAGGATTGATGAATTCGGAAAAAGGAATGATTGGAAAGCATGCCCTCTACTTCTTTTAGTGTTTTGGAAAGTAAAAGGGAGTCGCCACCTGATTTGTGAATGTAGGTATAGTTGTTGTCAGCCTCACAATAAATAATTTCATCGACAGGGATAAACTCAAGACCTTCTCCTGTGGGTACTGCTATACTGGAAAAGTCTTTGGTCAGAAAATTCATATTGCTGAGCATGGCTTCAATATGCTCTGTGGATAGCAGTTTTGTTCGTCTTTGTTCCACTTTTTGGACTGCGGAAATAAGGTCCTCTTTTTTAATAGGCTTCAGGAGATAGTCAACAGCGCTAAACTCAAAAGCTTTTAATGCAAACTGATCATAGGCGGTAATAAAGATGACTTCAAAATTGATTTGATTCAGTTGTCTCAACAGTTCAAATCCATTCATCCACGGCATTTCTATGTCCAAAAACACCAGATCAGGTTTCAGAGAAACAATTTTAGACAGACCCTCCTCTGCTGTGTTGCAAACTGCCATTACCTCAATTTGAGGACAGTACATCTCAAGTTCTATTTTAAGTGATTCAGTACATGCAACTTCATCATCGATAATTATTGCGTTAATCTTTTCCATAGCTTAATCCATTGTTTTATGAGGCAATTCAATGATAACTTTTGTTCCGGCTGGCATTCCAAATTCTGTTTTCAAATCGATGATTTCCAAAGCGTACTTCTTGCGAAATTGATTTAGACGGGATCGAGAAATGCTGATGCCGTAAGATTTTTTTGCAGCTGATTTAGACCTGATTTTGGCTGCTTGGGTCCTACCAATACCATTGTCTGAAATTTCAGCTATAAGGGAGCTGTTTTCCAGATAAAAGTCAATCTTTAATTTTCTCTCTCTTTCCTTATGCATAAGTCCGTGCCAAATTGCATTTTCGACAAATGGTTGAAGCAGCATTGGGGGGACTGAAGTGTTCATAAGATCTATATTTGGGTCAATATCCAGTTCAAAATTGAACTCTTTAGAAAATCTCATTTTTTCCAATTCAATATAAGTTTTTAGCGTCCTTATCTCGTCCCAGAGAGGGATGTAATCCAATGCTGAGTAATTGAGAATATCTCTCACCAATTGCGCAAAACTGGACAAATAATCTGCAGCCAACTCCTTTTCGTTTTTTAGAATGTAGAGTTTGATAGAATTGAGGCAGTTGAACATAAAATGAGGGTTCATCTGAGACCGAAGTTGGCCCAATTCTAGTTCTGTTATTTTTTCATTGAACTCCCTTTTTATATTTTCCTCCTTTCTGATGGTTTGGATTCTCCAATGATAAAAACTAAAAACCAGACCTAGAATTAAGGAAAGAGAAATTAGCCGAAACCACCATGTTTTCCAAAAGGGTGGGGTGATGATCATTGGGATATTCAAAACTTCAAATGCATCCTGATCAATTAAGGGAACACATTTTAATTTGAAATTATATTCACCCGGTGATAGATTGGTGTAAATGGCTCTAAAGTCATCATTGGGGGTCAGATTCCGCCATTCGGTGTCAAATCCTTCCAATAGGTAATACAGTTGGTAAGTGTAGTCAGGGGATGCATTAAGAATGCTCCATTCGAACTCAAATATTTTATTGAAGTAATTTAAGTGAATGGGTAGTTCATCTGCTGTTAACCACCCCTTAATTAATTCTTTGTTGTCTATTTTAAGCCCTGTTAAATAGGCTTTAGCATCCACCCTTTGAGGAATTATGTCATTCAGATTCCCATAGTACAAGTAATTGTTTAATGCCAAAGAGAAATTGCCATCATCTCTTATATCCATTTGCCTATCCATGTATAATTGAGGTAGTGCATGGCGGTAGTCAAAATTAATAAATTGTTGGTTTTTGGGATCAAAGCGTTGTAAGCCTAAACCTGTTTTTATCCATAAAAAGTCATTCTGTTTAGTGAGATAATATACATTATTTGACAGTAAACTTTCAGGAGCTCTATGCACTTTTTGAAAAGCAATACTGTCAGAGGTGATTTTAGCTTCCCAAAATCCGGTATAACTACATGCCATGTATATTTTGGAATCAATTTGAATGGGAGTTCTAAATACAAAAGACGAGAATCCAAATTGATCTCGATTGTCCTCTAGTTTATAGATATACTGAAGGTCTAAGTCATAAAGCAAAAATTGTTGATCCCAATCTATAAAAAGGATTTTCCGGTCCAGAAGTAAAAAGTTTCGATAGTTTTCAAGGGTGTACCCATCTTCAAATTTTAAGAGGTATTCATTTACTAAGTTTTCCCCTTTATAAACTCGAATAAAGTTGTTTCCCATAATCCAAAGCCTCCCTGATTCATCAAATTCAATAGTTTTGATATGACGTTTTTGATTATAAAGTGTATCAATCCCCTCAAGGGGATACCTATGTAAACTATAGTCATCAAGTGAAAATCGGTAAATTCTTCTTCCGTTATGAGTCAGTATTAAGTCATTTTTGTCACTGGAGAAATTTCCCCAGAATATTCCGGGGATCGATGAGTTCTGAACAATATTGATTTCTTCGTCTTTGGCATTTAGCAGGAACAAAGAATCTACTCGAAAATTGCTAAAAAGTATGATGTCCGAATCAGGTAAAAAAAATGATCTTTGAAATAAATTCCCATAATTGGGTTTTAAGTCGTTTATAATTCCCAAAGTAGAAATGCGATGAAAATCTTTTTTTAACCTAAAAACGCCTGCTCCATTGGTAGCGAGATATATATCACCATTCCTAGCCTCAAAGATATATTCAAAATTGGGTGTCAAATTATAGGGGTATTGAATGCCGACCGCATTAAATTCATTTTTCTCAGGATCAAATTCCAATAGACTGCCATCTGAATAGCCCATTAAAAAATTTCCATCTCTTTTTTTGTGAATACTTCTCACATGAAAAGGTAGTTTGTCTTCATCTTGATAAAGTATTTTATAAGACCCATCCCGAACAGAAAATTTTGTTATGCCAAAATACTGTATTGAAAGAAGTAAATGGTGTTCATCCATCCATTCTGCAGCTGGTATTAAATCAAATTGTATACCATGTTCCAATAAAAACTCAAACTCATAAAAGATTTCAAGTTTATCTAAATGTACATCAAAGCGGTAAACTCTAAAATTACCAATTATCCAAAGAAAATCAGGGTTTGTTGGATCTTCGAGTAAATACCTGACTTTATTGTCTCTGAAATACAGGTTTTCAGAGGTGCCTTCAATTGGGAACTCTCGAAATTGAAAGGAATCCTTTACTATGCTGAGTTCCCAGAGAGAGTTTTGGTCCCCACCTGAAATAAAATAATATAGACTGTCTGACTTGCGAATTACTTGCCCAGTTCTTGCTACAGGCCAATTCCCATTTACAGGATTTAGATTTCTAAACTCTCCGGTTTTTGGGTTCAGTATACTCAACCCTCCTCCTAAGGTTGAACACCAAATCTCATCAGGATCATTAATGAAAAGCCTAAACACTTGGTTTTCTCCCAGACTCAAGGAGTCACCGGTGTAGTGCGTATAATGTTTAGCAGATTTTCCATCAAAACGACTAAGCCCTGTATGACTCGCCATCCAAATAAATCCTGAGGAATCCTCTGTAATGTGGAAATACCAGTCCCCTCCTAGCCCCTCCTTGAAGGATAACTGATCAAACCTTAGGTGTTCTTGTGAATAACTTGAATTCGCTCCCAGGAGCAAAGCAAGCATGGACCATAAAATGGTAGTTGCAATAAGTTGATTTGATATGTCTGGGATCACCAGTTTCATAAGGCAAATTAAAATTAAACTTTTTTTTTCGGTTTTTTTTACCTAATGGATTAATACCTTTAGATAATTACCTTTTATTCTAATAAAGTATACCCCTGCTCCAAGCTCATATATATTGACCTGGGATCCTTTACCTCTTTTGAGTAGTTTTCCTATTACAGAAAAAACTTCCCAATTTGAGTTGTCATTAATACTGCTTATGTTGAGGATTCCGGAGGATGGGTTAGGGTATAGATATACCAAATCTTTCTGGTGAAGTTGGGTAGTGGTACTGGAGCTAATATCATCATAACAACTGTTGGGATATTGGGTAACAGTCTCCAACGCAATTTCTTGAAATCTAAGGGCCTGTTCTGGCGTGGGCGCTTCAAAATCACCTCCCCACCAAACTTGTAGTTGATGGCTTAGTCCAACCGGGCTGGTATTGTGTATCATAGCAAAGTGAATGCAGGCTATAAAGTATTTTCCGATATCACTCAAATGAATATTATCAGAAAATAATTCGTAAACTGAGGTTAAACCCGGTACTGTCCCTAATTCAATCTCCTGGTGAAGTCTTGCGAGCCCTTGACCTCCGGGAATCAGGCAAACCGGGATTTCCGGTTGGTACTTTTCATTGAGGTAATCTACAGCACTTTCCCACATGGGAAGGTCATCTGCCAGTCTTTGTGTCCAGGGGTTGCTGTCGATATCGTAATCACAGCCTGTAGGTGTTCCACTTTCAATGCAATGCCAGACTTCATATAAATAGACGCGAATATTAGGATTGAAACTTACTGCAAATTGGTAAAAACTATCGGCATAAACCATAGTTTCTTCAATTCCCCACGGACCAAAGGATCGGGGAACACTCTCAGTCAGTATAAGAATATCATATTCACCACTCGGCAGGCCATAGGTTGGATGATAAAAGCCGTAAATGTGCGGAGGGAGGGGTTCGTAATCGTTTTCCTTCATCCTTTGCCATTGCCACCTCAAGGGTGCTCCGGGTATCGATTGATAGACCCAGTCAAACGAAGTTTCAGTATGATCTATTGATAGAGAATTTACCATATCAGGGATCTGATCTGAAAGAGAATGCCCAATGTAAAATGCCTTAGTTGTTTGTGCTTCACCAAAATTGGAATAAAGACAAAAAATGGTCAGAAAAAAAATTCCAACTAATTTTTTACATTTTATTAGGTGGCCTTCAAGTGTATCAAGCTTGAATTCAGGGTGATAGTAAAGTTGTTTTGCATACATTTTTTTCGTCAAAGTTATAACTATTAATCAGAACCGGCTAAAGTCAACTCAACTATGTCGCTAAGGTCAACCGGTCTTTTATTTTTTAGTTCTACATGAATCTGATATCTGTATTTTTCACCGGCAGGATAGACCATATCTTTAAAAGAGTTTTCGCTTCCATTAACTTTTCTGATCAATCTAAAATGATGATCATCTACTTGCCTATAAATGGCAAAGGTTCGGACTTCTTCCTCATGTGGCCATACCCAGTTTAATTCAATTCCCGGTTGGTCACCATTTTGATTACTAGTGAAATTTACAACTGAGGTAAGTGGTATTCGCGTAAATGCTCGCAATCCAAAAAGGGAAGCAGCTTCTGACTGAAGGCCAGACTCATCAAATGCCACAAATTTATAATCATAGCTTGTGTAGTGGATTACATCTTTATCCAGAAACTGGTTTTCTACCTGCTCGGGTTTGAGTCTTTGAATTTGTAACCATTCTTCATCCTCGCTTTTTTTTCGAAAAATGAGATGATAATCCACATCTAGGCTCGTACTGGCTATCCAATTGATAAAGATTCCTTCATCCCTAATCTCAAAAGCATTGATTACTGGTGATACAGGTGGAATGGTATCCGGTCTGAAAAGTATAAGAGGTTCTGAAATCTCTGAGGCATTTTGAGCCATATCCATGGCAACTACTCTCACCACAACCATTCTGTTAAAAGTACTTAGGGTAACTTTGTGTTGGTAAGTGGTATCGAACAGTGGAGAAGGGGTAACCCTGCTGGGCACCTCTTCCGGTTGGTTATTGATATATACGTGGTACCCATAAATATCCTCCTCAGGACCCAGCCTCCAGTTCACATGAACCACTCCCAGACTATCTACAAAACCCTCTAGTCCTGTTGGAGCTGCAGGAGGAAAAGTGTCTATTATATTGATCGCCTGTGGCATGGAATGTTCATATTCTCCATCATCTCGGAATGCATATACTATATAGTAATTCATCGATAACAAATTCGGTTCTTTATGAATTAATTCACGACTTCCCGCTGGCAATAAATCTTCATTCAACCAGTCATATGGTCCCTCCTGTAAAGTAGAGTGGGTAACTAAATAGCCAAAAATATGGTCTTCATTCTCCACTTCCCAATTGATAATAACGCGACCATCTCCTGTTTCAGAAACTTGTGCCTGTGGCACAGCAATGGGGCGTGGTTCGTCAGCTTTTCCGGGATAAGCATCAGACCATGGAGTCTGTTCTCCAAAAGGATCAATTCCGGCAATCCGGTAAAAATACCAAAATTCATTTTCGGGTACTGAATCGTGATAGGTATAAAATCTCAATGCCCAAGGGTCGTCAATTTTATCTAATAGATTGACAAATGGATTTTCATTCACCCTTTGGAATGTTTGTCCACCGTCTGAAGACCTTTCGATAAGAAAGCCACTCATATTGTGAAGACTTCCAGTGGTATTCCATTGCAAAACAACCTGCTTATCTTTTCCGGAAATAGTATCAATTTCTGGGGTAAAAATGGGTTCTTCTTCACTCGTTACTACAATGGTAAATCCTGAATAACATGGCATTCCTATTAAGGTATCTTTCAAGCAATAAACCTCGTAGGCATAATTCATGCCCAGTTCAAGGTCTTCATCTATCCACCTCATACCAAGTGCTTCCGCAACTAAGGGATCCCAATCTGCCACCAAATGTGCGAAGCCATGCCTGTTGACCATTTCATCTGACAAGCCCAGCATAGTCATTCTGGAATCTAGACCATATTCACCCAGAATAATTTGTGCAGCAATCGCCATGTAATCTGAATCACCACCATTGACAAAGTATGCTTCCCATTTTTCTTCAGGCCAGGGTTTTAAGGGTTCATTTATGAGTTCAACTGCATTATCCGGATCATACAAGATTTCTTCATTAAATGCAATTCTCCTAATTCCATAACCAAAGGGGTTGTTTTCATACCACAAACCGGCATTGTCGACACCCCATCTAAGTGTAATCGAACCGTCTCTATATCTTCCTATCGCATGGATATGACCCTCAAAGGGTATTTCTACCTCTGAAGTATCTAATTCAATTTCCATCAACCCGGAGATCTCAGCTTCTTGCATCATTTCTTCCCAGGTAGGTATTTCAGCAGCGGTGGTATCCGAAAATTGCTCCTGAGCCCAGGTGTTTCCAAAACTTCCAATAAATAAAATTGAAAAAATTATAGAGTTTTTATTGACCTTCACTAAATTAAGAAGGGAGGTTGGTAAGGAATTTAGGCTATATGTATCGAAAATATTTTTTTTCATTTTTTCAACTTTTATCGGTTATAATTGAAACTCCAAGTTCGGGCTGTGCCGGTTATTGGATTGTGATTGGTCTGAATAAAATTGGGATGATACCATGGATTTGGTCTAATGTGTTCTGCTCTGAAATAATACCATCCACCATTGAAGGCATAGAAGTATGCAGGTCTATTTAGAAAAGTATGGACACGCCAATTCAAATTCTGATTCCCTGCTAATTGAAGTTGAAATGGATAGGTTGCCCCTACATGGTAATTCAGTACGGATTGAATTTTGTTTTTCATTCGGTTAGTTTGGTTAAATACCAGGGCAGCCTCCTCGTAGGAAATATATAGTCTAGTATCCGGGGTGGAGTTCCAAGGATTATAAGTTATTCTCCAACCTCCGGTAGTTTCATAATCATATAATGGTGGTTCTAAACTCCTTTGAGTTGGTCTGACTGTATTTCCTTTCTCTGGGCTAACTCCATTAAAAGTAAAAACTGTTTCATTCCGGGCTAGGCGATTTCTGGCAAGTCTTCGCCATTGAGATGACCAGGCTATATTTGTTGCGAAATTATAATAGTCATTATATGTATTATAATCTGCATTAATTCGATTGTGGTAAGCTGTTGATATTGGATGTTTCCTGAACTGAACCAATGGGGGTACTCTTAATTGACCGTTCTTAGTATAACCATTTAGGTCATATTGTTCAAAGGGTTCTACTAGGTTTGATCTGGAAAGGAGTCCTATAGCCATATGAAAAAAACTTCCTGTCACATCAAATTGCACCGGCCACAGTTTATGCATTAAAGTATTGTACCTGCTGGTTTGGAAGTGATAAGTGTATAAAATGGTTTGTTTGTCTTCTCTGATTGAAGCTGTAGTTACCCTTCTTTTTTCAATAGTTGCATCCCCGCTATCGTGTGCCAGATTCCTAAATTCGAAAACCGACGCGAGACTAGTTCTCATTCCGGGGGGAAGATTAAGATTGACATTTCCCATTTGTACCTCCCTGTTAATCATCTCAAGAGAATAGTCTAAAGCAGAAAGATCCGGCTCTCTGATAAAGTCAACCTGATAAAGCGTACTATTTGCTAAATTGGGTTGTTCCATTAGAATCATAAAACCAAATGCCCTAAAAGGCACCTCAATGTCATCTCCTCCCCTAACAGGTCTGAACCTCACGATATACCTTACATCGACACCCTCAAATGGGTTGGCAAATAATTCATTGGTCGCCACAAACTGTCTCAAGTATGGCTGACCCTCACCCTGTAAAAAATACCGTTGACGGGACAAAGGATAGGTATGATGAACATTTTCTTCTACGATTACATTAGGTCGTGGACCTGTTCTGAATCCCTCCGTTCTTTCTTCATGCCAGGTTACAAGGCGAGTTGTGTCAATTGGATCCGGGTAACGAATGGGACCCCAATGTAAAGGATTCATGCTAGGATTAAGCCCTTTTTCTCTTCCTCTTAAACGAATTTCAGTGCGATAATTTCTATGGCCTTCTAGCCAATTTCTTGGTTCAATGGTTAAAGCGTAATTTTCGTTACTATAAATCCATCTGGCAGATTCAATTCTGTTGTTTGATAGGTTTCTGATTCTAGCATATTCAGGACTGACATGAATATAACGTACCCCTGCTTCAGGATCATCCGGATCTTTTGGGAAGGGTAAAATAGTATTTATTGGCCAATTAAAGGCTATGTCAGCATTGGAAAATACGCTGTGGCCATTGTTGCTATTGTTGCCCTGGGGTTTGACATCTCCAATGAAAGGTACATCACCAAAGGGATTTCCGGCTAATACCTCGCATTTTTCACCGAATTCTGCTTTGAAGTTGCATTGTCCACTTACCATACCTCCCAATATACTGTATCGCAAGCCCGCCCTACCTACAAAGTACTCCGGATTGGGTAGCCTCCCCTCCAGGGCCATGGCAACTTCCCCCCTTAAAATGCTGAATTCACCTCTAATAAATAATAGATTGACTTGTATTCCCAGATCAGCCATAAGGTAAGCATATACCTGTCCCTGGGCATACCAACCATTTTTCCCTCTTAAAAAAGGGTCGTCTCCCCCTGATCCATAACACCATACTGCAGATTTTGTAAGATTGATATCAAATCCAAGTAAAAACTCCAATGCAAAATAAAAGATAGCTATATCTAATCTGACTCCAACTTCAAAAGAAGCTCCAAATGCAAATCCGCTACCTGTTTGGGCATTAGCACGGTCTTCGGGTTTAGTAGTTCGGTCCTGAGCCATCCTATTTACTTCGCTATGATTGGTTGCATCTAATTGGTTGCCAAGAACTCGCTCAACTTTGGCCGGCAATGGAGGAAGGTTGATTGGGATTTCATTGCCAATCATCAGGTACTTGGTAAAATCTACGGTTAATGCAACAATATCTAATTCCAATCCTCCCCTTGCGGATTCAGGGCTTGGTTTACCCATGTGGAAAAACCATCTGTTTTCAGTGTCAACCGAGGGAATGAAAAGATGTGCATTTACTACCGTATAACATGGAAAAGAAGGCTGAGGGAAGGGTGGGGGAGGACAATCCCTACCCTTTCCTCTTAGGATGGGATCCCTTCCCTGAGGTCCTACAGCAAGATTGATAACAAATTGCCCATTAAATTCTGAAGCTCCATCTGGAGGGTTATTGAAATGAAGTTGTACTCCGGCATAAACTTTTGGAATTTCACCCTTGGATCGATCCGTCATAACATACAGCTCACCCAGGATTCCAATATGTCCGAGCTCACCTCCATTTCTGAAACTCATTCCAAAACCCACATCTAAGCTATATAAGTCGCATTTTTCTGGAAAGCAAAACATTGCCTTGAAATTCATTCCAAACACAATATTGTGATCAATCACATATCTAGCACCCGATGGACCACTTCCGGATCCTCCCATCATTGAAGCACCTGAGGAAATTGCAGAGGAATTTTCCTGCCTCATTCGGTGATAAAAGCCACCGGCAAGACCGGTTAATTGAATTGCTGGCATGAGTGTAACTTTTAGTCCCCTAACCTCAGCATCCAGACTGAAATATCCAAAAAACTCTTCAGAACCAAAACCCCTTGTTGTCTCAGGGACTTTATATACACCAAACTCCGCAGCCAGTTTGGCTTCAATATTCATGGGGAGTTTGACCTCAAGTTCTCCTTTGAATCCCTCCACAATTCCATCACCATGTGGTCGGTTGTAGAATTCAATGCGACCTTTTAGTTTAACCGCTGAAAAATTAAGATCAAGTGTAATTGAACTGACACTTAGTCTTTCTAGCCCAAATGTCCTATCATCTGTGTCGTATTTGAATTCAAAGTTTAGAGTTGTTGCCATAGCCAAACCCTCCCCATCACTCGAAAAACTCAACATAGGTTCAATTGATAATACTGGATTGAACCCATTTGCATTGAAACTAATACTCTCGATGGAAAGTGGAAATCCGCCTACGCTTCGCGCTTTTGAATCACTTGTTGATCCCCCTCCCGACCCGGAACTACCCATGGCGCCAAGACCGGATAGCCCTCTATCTGCCAGAGTTCCCCCCTTAAAGCCATCCTTGGTGTCAATTTCCAGGTTTTCAAACCGCAAGCCGGGCATCTCAAAATCACCCGGGATAGATGCCATTTGCTCATTAAAATCCTTTGACATTCCAAGATTGCCGGTGAGTTTTACCCCTGCCTTTGAACTACTTCCAATTTCAAAGTACAATTGCGAGCTTTGTTCCAATTCAAGTTGAGCAATCACCATGGGAATAGTGAGGGTGCCATCGGGCTTGACATTTCCTTTAAACTTGAACTTTTGAGTAGTTGGATTTCTTTCAAGCGCGAGCTTATATTTTAAATATTGGGTTTGTTCTGTAATGGGCAGTCCGATTTTTCCACTGATACCTCCTGAAATAAAATTATTGGAAGTGAAAACTACTGAGACAGTATCCAGAGATATTGCCCATCCACTAATTTTGGGCTCCATATTGTCTTCATTCATCTCTTTGTATTGTGCAATATTTGCAGCAAAAATACTGGCGCTAAAACCGGTATTGTCTATGAGCAAATCTTTTATTCCAAAATGGAATCTATAACTGTCGCTGTCATCAGTCAGGCCTCTTGGGGTATATACAGTTAAATTTTTTAGATAAAAACCTTGCCATCTGTTTTTCACAGCGGGATCTGAGGAGCCTGATAATGAGGTGTTGCCGTAGTGTTTCGGAAATTTAAAGCCGACAGGATTTTCATTGTCCGAAAAGTCAAGATATGCATCGTTCACGTGGAATGTCCAGTTTTCAAGTCCCGCAATCTGAAATTTATCCATAGTAAATTGAGCGATCCAACCGTCTGAACCTGTTATTTTAAAACGACTAAACCCTTTTACTCTGCCTTCTTCCTTAATACTACCATCAGGGTTTTCTGGAACCATCATTGATCTTGGGAATTCAGCTTCTATGGCAATTTGGGCAGCTTTGAAACCATTGCAATCCAATTCAATATATGATATTCGGTTAGTATCCGGACTTCCACCTTCAGGAGAAGCCCCTTTAATCCGAAGGACAAAGTCTTCTTCACCACCAAAGGGAATTCCTAGATTTCCTACCATATACAATAGTTTGTCGGGCCCGAATCCATTGGGGTTGATACACAATTGCGCCCCAAAGCCCGGGGCTTCAAAACCTTCCGATTCTGCCTCGGGAATACTGAGGTACATCATCACTTGTATGTTTGCCTCCCTAGGTTCAAACTCGGCACCAACTATTCCTAGAATAAATCTTGAACCGCCTATGTCGGTGTCTAAACCAACCGGTAATCCTATCTCCATTCCACTGGCAAGCATACTTGTCAACCTGCCACCTAGGACCAGGGCTGACTCAAATGCATCGCGATCCGCACCTTCTTCCAGTTGTTTTAAGGTTCCAAAACCTGTAGAAAGTTCAGTGAAATTTAAACCTACCGGATCATCCATTGCTTCCACTGATCCACTGTAGAATTGACCTGCATTATTGACCAGCATGTTTCTGAATTGGACCTTTAGCTTTATGTTGGCCAGAAAAGGAATCTCAATAACCCCTTTTCCATTGTAACTATTTGCGCTGGAACTGGTGATTTCATTTACGGTCATTTTAAATTTACCTACCGTGATTTCCTCATTGATAGAAATGGTTTTTCTTGAGGATCTGTCAGCTATTTCCGGCAGTTCGCAATTATTTCCACATTCACTATCTTCATCTCCACCACTTTCTTCACTGCCAATAGAGGAATCCAGTACAAAATAACTGACTTTGCTTTTTTGATAACGACCTTCGTTATCTTTATCGGGATTATTTAGATAGACAATTTGCCAGTACAATGTATCCAAAAAGGGTCCCGGTTCTCCTTCAGGTTTGTCAATATGAAAAGGACTTGTACTTTCGTGACTTATCATCCTAAAGAGATCATTTTCAATTGCTTCTTTATCAATAGGGTCAAAGGAAGGAATCCCTCCTGTAAAAGTGCCTTTGTATGAGTATATCCTCTTATCTAAATCATCAACTCCTTCCCTTGTTTTGTATACTTCAAGTACAAAAGTCTCAGATGCCGGAGATTCAATCCGATGAAAAGTCGGTACGGGGTGGATTTGTGGCATATGTATCATGATGCTGTCCGGAGCAATTTTAGATGGTTTTTTACCGGTATGAAATCGGAAATTGATGTTTCCGGGGGCGACTTTTTCACCTTTGGCGGGAGATTCAAGCTTTGGTTTCCGCATTCCGTAGAAAAATTCATTGTTTAGGATAAATGCGGAGAGATTACCTTCGGGATGTTCCATTCTTACTGTTGCACGCCATTCGTAAATAAAGCCTTTTGGGAGTTGAGGGAAATCTCTTACATCAGCAAGCGGGTGGATGGCTGCTCTTTTTTTACCTACTTCAGGCAGATGCCTTTTCATTCTGGCTAATGGGCCCTCAGTACCAAAGGGAATGGCGTCACTCTTTGAGTAAACTACATCACCATTTTTTAAATTGACTTCCAGATCATAAGACATACGGGTATATCTTTCGCTAAAAGGCTCAAACTCTATTGCCAAATAGGGGAATCGATAGGGAATACTGTCCTTGTTTTTGGGAAAAACAGTTTTTATTTTAAAGTCAGTGGCACCAATGTCCTCACAATTGTAATGAAAAGTAAAGACCTCTGAATAACCATCATCGCGAATAAAGACTACTTCATTTACGTCTCTTGCTCTGACTCTCCAGGCATAGTGATGACCAGCTTCGAAGGGAAGGTCAGACATTCCTATGAAGTATTGATAAAAGGGAGTCATCAGGTTTTCAACAGTATAAAATCGCGTAGCACCGTCTACAAAAGGTGCTATTGGATCTTCTGTACCCATTCCCAAAGCGGTGAGATCAATCATTTCTATATCGTACTCAATTTGAGAACCGGCAAGTCCCATAACCGGAGTCCATTGAAACTGCAAAACACCATTTGGGTCACAAAATGCAAATTCATTAGAAGGGGTATTCAGCCTTGGTGGATTGGCGTGAGTTATTGCAAATGGATTGGAACAACCCGTTCCCGGCATAGATCTGACTTCATCTGTATTAAAATCAAGTGCGGTGATACAAATTCGGTAAGTGCCCTCCGGCAGAATCCCTCGGCCCAAAATATTGTCTATGTCAATTCCCGAGGCACTTAAATTTGAACTGCGGAAAGTCTGATTCAGATTAGCTAAGTCCGCTGCTGTTAAACTCTGACTTTCCATTGGACCTAAATTAAAAGGAAATGCTGGTTTATAAGAAGGGTTGGTAAAAACTCTACCCCCTTCTATTCGCTGTAATTCACCATGAAAATAAAGGGGATATCCGGTATTGCTCAAATTGTTGAGATTAAAAATAATGTCATCAATTTTATCCTCGTAATCAGTAATAAAGGGTGAATATGGAGGTGGTACGGCAAAATTAATAACGATGGGCAAATCCTGCCCCTTTAGGGTATGATTCCATACTGAAGTAAGTAGTATTGTGAAAAGGGCTATATACCATCTATTTGCTTTTTTTAGTGATTGTCCAGTCATTTTTGTAGGATTTAGAAATTAAAGTGGTAGCCGGCAGTTAGACGATAATCTGAAGTTCTTTCTTGCTCAAAGGATCGGGGCGCCGGCCGATTAAAATAGGTCAGACTCATGTTCAGGGAGTGTTTTTCTCCCACTCTTATTGACCCTCCTATTCTAGAACTTAAATAATAGGTGGATTTGATGGTGCCAAAAGTTCTGAAATAGGTGGTTGAAAAATTGGTATTAATTCCACTTTCCGGAAATCTTTTGCCTAGTCCGGCACTCATCCCTATTCTTTGATTGTCACCGGAGAAAGAAATGATCTTGTGGTATTGCAATCCGGTGTTAATGGTTAGTGAGCTTGGTACGTATGTTCTACTGTAATTTCCGGAGATGGAATACATTTCCGTATTTCCAAATTCCTTAGTTAGTGGGCTATTATCGTCAACTCGGTTGTAGTTCAAATTTAAGTTGATGAAATTAGTCACACTTTCTAGTGCACCCCAGCGTATTCCCGGTGTGACATAGAATGTATGCATCTGGTGATTTATCCGCAGGGTATCACTGAAAAAATCCGGATCAAATTGACCGGTTGAAGTTGTATAGTTGTGGTAGCCCAATCCGAGGGAATTTCCTTCTTGACTCTGATATTGTATTCCCACAGAACCAATAATGCGCTCAGTTGAACTTAACCTGAGTTTGAGGAGGTCATTTCTCTCAAATCCAATGCTCCCTGATAGGGTAGTGGTTCCTGAAAGAATATTCATACTCATGTTAAGTGTATAGTTTTCTATATCTCCCAAATTGTAATGGGCACCCATTGTTTGATAGTATGGATCTATCCTTTGGTATCTCAAGCCTGTGAAAAATCTTCCCTGAGTGTAGTCCAGACTTGCATTCATGGCGGTTGCTACTCTGGAAGAATAGCGAGAGGTGAAAAGAAAAGAAAACTTATTCAGGATTTCTTCATCAATTTCTTCCTTTCTGATGTCTCTGGAAAAAGCACTTGCTGCTCCGTCAAATGAAACACTAAAATTGCCGAATAAAGACTTTCTAAAACTTAGACCAAAGGCTAGATTCTCTTCGGGGAAAATTTGCAATGAATCAGGTACATTGGGAATGGAATTGGCGTCATCCCATCCTTTAAAAAGACTTAGGTCAATAAAATTGCTATGATCTCCTATACCCATTTTTACAGCGTATCCACGTCTGCTGTAAGTTGGTCGCACAAACCGATAACCCTCTAATAAATCCGGTGTAAATGGTCTTGCATCCTGTAGTCTTCCATACATAGCGGCGAATCTTAATTTTCCGGGTGTAAGCTCTAGACCTGCTCCGTAAAATGTCCTTCCGGCCAAAGTATAGGGATTGAAGCTCATATTTCTGTAGCCCAAATGCAATCTTATCCATTTGTATCGTGGACTCATACCGTATCGATTAAAAGGTAAGGTATAAGCCAGTTGCCCGTGAGAAAAGGCAAAACTTATTGGAATGGCTATACTATATACTTCCATATTGATATTGCCATGAACAGTATACATTAATGGTAGGGCTTCACCATTTAAACCTTTATTGGATCCCTGAGTTACTGAGGCACCAATAGAGCCACTAATTTTAAATGGGTCTGCCTCTCGCATGGTCTCAATGTCCTGACCCCATAAAAAAGTCCCTGAAATGAGCATCGCCAAACTAAGTGCAATTCTGATTTTCAGGGACTTTATCATGAGATCAATCTTTAAAAATTATGAAAATACTATTTAGACTGAGCTTTAAGCGCTTCCACCTCAGCTCTGAGATCCTCAATCATTTGTTGTTGTTCCTGGATAGCTTTGGTAAGCACAGGGATAAGGTCAGCATACATTACCCCAAGGTTTTCTACTTCGACTTTTTTGATCTCACCGGTTTCCCGGTCTTCCTCAAATTCATGAGTTACCACCACTTCAGGAATTATTTCCAAAAGGTCTTCTGCTAAAAATCCTATTTTTGAAGATGAGTTTTCCTCGTTTTTCCAATCAAACATTACCGGTTTCATTTGAAGAACCTCACTAAGTCCATATTGCTGTTGGCGGATATTTTCCTTTAGATTGCCGTCAGAAGTTTGGATGACTCCATTTGCTGCCCAAACTGCAGTCCATCGACGACCTGACCCTCCTAAAGTTATTAGGTTGTCTGTGGCAGGCCTAAAATATGAAATCCAATAAACAAAACTTGGCGTCCAATCATCGCTCGCATTCAGACGTGAAATCACAAAATCACCTGTCCCTACACCAAAATTCGCATTTGAACTACTAGATCCAAATCTCCAGTTATTACTTCGGATAAAATTGTCGTTATTGGGTAGGAAAATCCCCACATTACTTACAGGGGATTCTATTCTTAATCTTCCTTCTCCCGTAGTAGATGTACCAATAGCTATATTTCCAAAAGACCGGTAAATATTATTACCTGATTCCGTCCATTTTGATTGCTCAATAGTCGCAGGTTCCCATTGGGCCGTATTTGCTGGGAACCAGGTCAACACTTGTCCTTGAGTGGCTCCCATTTGATTGATTTTGGCACTAGTCACAGCGTTATTAGCGATTTTTGCAGTATTAACAGCATTGTTGGCAATCTTGGCTGTAGTTATTGCATTGTTAGCAACTGATGGATTGGGATAACTGCCGCTCAAATCTCCACCTGCAGGTCCAAATGCTCCTTGAAATGAGTAAAAATCAAAAGTTTCCCAGCCACCTGAGGTGTACATCAAAAAATGGTCGATATTTGGTGCCGGGGCCAATTTTTCAAAAGTGACTGCCTCATTGGCAATTTTTGAAGTTGTAATAGCATTATTTGCAACTGATGGGTTGGGATAACTACCAGTAAGATCCCCTCCGGCAGAGCCTGATGGAGGACCGCCAGATTCATCTTCGGCAGGTTCCCATGAACTGTTTTGTACATTCCATTTCAATACCTGACCTTGAGACGGTGCTGCTGGAGATACTGCTCTACTTTGTATTTCTGACGCGTTCCAAATAGGATCCTCAACATCAGCAGAAATTTCATCTCCAACAATTGTTATTCCTTGCCCCGCATCATAGCTGCCGGCAGGTCCTTCGGGTCCTGGATCACCTTGTGGACCTTGTTGTCCGGGAGGGCCTTGCTCACCCTGTAGTCCTTGTAGCCCCATAGGTCCTTCGGGCCCCATTGGTCCCTCGGATCCAGGCTCACCTTGTGGACCTTGCTGTCCGGGAGGTCCTTGATCACCTTGCAGTCCTTGTAGCCCCATAGGTCCTTCGGGTCCTGGATCACCTTGTGGACCTTGTTGTCCCGGAGGTCCTTGTTCCCCTTGTGGTCCTTCGGGTCCCATTGGTCCCTCGGGTCCGGGCTCACCTTGTGGACCTTGCTGTCCGGGAGGACCTTGGTCACCCTGCAAACCTTGTGGTCCCATTGGTCCTTCGGGTCCTGGATCACCTTGTGGACCTTGTTGTCCGGGAGGGCCTTGGTCACCCTGCATTCCTTGGAGTCCCATTTGACCCTGAGGTCCTTGTATGTTTCCACCATTGACCCACATAGTACCATCCCAAATCCAGATATCACCATTTATTAACCAAGCATCCCCATCTTCACCTTCTGTTGGCAGATCATTTGGTGAATCTAAAGAGCCCTGTATAGATACTCCTGTACCATCTCTACCAGATTCACCTTGTGGTCCTTCGGGACCTGGCTCTCCCTGTGGACCTGTTAGGTCCTGAGTGACAAATACCTCTCCGTCTGTTAGTAAAATAATTAATTCACCGGTTTGTCCGGGACTAATACTTTCAATGCCGACTCCATCACGACCTGGAGAACCGCCACTAGCGGCATGCATGGCGAAAGGTACACTAAGGAGTTCAGCTAAGCCAATGGTAGTGGGTTCATTTATCCTCCCACCCGCTTTAATTACCTCCAAAAATATGGGATTATTTCCCCAATCTATTGCGGACATCTCACCAATTATGGAAATTCCTCTACCTACTTGTAAATTAATAATACCAAATTCATTGGTATGGGTTGTATGAGCCTCTTCATAAAGGATTTCACCAGTGCTGGAGCCATCGCGGAGGATGAAAGTGATTTCCATGCCCTCATTGGCCATTGGAGTGCCATCATTGTCTCTAACTACTGCCTGATAATTAAATGCATCTTGGCTGACTAGGTTTAATGGTGCAAGAAAACATAGAATAAAGGAACTCATTCCAATTGTTAAAAGTAAATTTTTCATGTGTGTCAGTTTTTAATTAGTTTGAAAGTTTTTGTTGAGGCAGCTTTGGAGCGCTCACTGATTTGCAGAAAGTAGATCCCTGCAACCCACTCTGAGGTTTTTATAGTTTTTCTCGGTTCAATACTAGGGTTTAGGATGTTAACATATTGGGTACGGCCAAGTATGTCAAAAATCTTCAGATCAATCAGCTCTTCCTGAATGGAGTTTTCCCAATCTGACTGAAGGACAATTACATCCATAAATGGATTGGGATAAATACTAAGGACTAAGTCGGAATTGATTTCAGTGGTATAGGTTCCATCGCCGTCAAAGCTTTGGTGAAAGCCTTGAGTAAAGATGAACTCATTGGTCCTAAAGGTTTCGATTATGGGTTCACCAGCTGATGCACTTATCATGAAGGTATTGTCACGAAAATCCGTACCATAAGGTGAAATCAACCATAAGTCATTTTGTGAATTGAGCTGAAATAGCAAGCCCATGAAGAATAGGGATAGAAAAATTTTATTCATGATAATAAATTTTAGTTCGTACAAATCTAATTTATTAAGATGCGGCTTTAAACGTCAAATTAGCATTTGGTTAGTTTGGCTGAGAATTTGGAAGGTGATGAACTGAAATGGAGGACCGCATGCTTGGATTTGTCCCAAAGTCGGAATCTCTAAAAGACCAAAGGTTTGTAAATCTTGTAGTTGTTTGACCTAGTGTATAGGTCGCAAAGAGCAAGAAACTATCAAATGTTGTTTATTTGGGACAGCAAGTAAATTGAATTGTCTTTTTTTTTTTGACTGGAATTCTACTTCACAATTCTACTGATAATTGCTTCCCGCTCAATTTTTAAGCAGTACGATTTTTTTTCATTTACTTTTTTTACCTCAATCTCATTTTTTTTTGGCGCAACAACCAGAAGCCTGTAGTTAAATAGGTGAAGTGGGAATTGATGTTCTTTAAAAAGATGTTCTTGTCCATTGGTTTGATGAATAAAAATTTCGTCCCCTGATTTGATTTCTTCAGGCCTGATTTTTTCAATAGAAAATAATCTTGGAATTTTCTGACCATGGGGATCTTTTTCCGGAAAATTTAATGATGCATCAAGATGGTCAATCAATTCTTTATCGAGAAGATGCTCATAAATTTCCGCATCTTGATGAATCTGATCATCTTTTAGTCCGGTTTGGTTTACCAGCCAGCTTTCCCATAATCGGTGAGCCCTTACCATTAATTCACCTGTCTCTTTGCCTTTTTTTGTTAATTGAAAGTAAGCAGGAGAGATATCAGCAGGGGTAATGAATTTTTTTGCAGTCATTTTTTGCAAAACAGGTTTTAATCTTTGGGTATTTATTCCAAGTCGTTTAGAGATATCCTCATGACTTAAAGTGTTGCTTGTGCCCACCTTAAATAAGAGTTTTAAAATGTCTTCTGCGATTATTTTATTTTGGTAGTATCTCTTTTCAAAATAATTAGCGATCACTCCTTTTTGAGGAGCAAAGAAAGCTGAAAAAAGATAAATTCCAAAGGCGCAGATGGCCATAGCAGGACCAGGTGGAAGTTCAAAAATAATGGCAAAAACAAGACCAGATAATGCAGAGAAAGCCCCTAAAAAGGAAGAGAGTACCATCGTTTTTTTAAGACTGTCTGACCAAAGAAGGGCAGCGGAGGCCGGACTGATGAGCATTGCTACCACAAGGATGACGCCCACCGATTGTAGTGAGGCGACAACTGTAAATGCCAACAACAACATGAGGTAATAATGCACTAGGGAGGTGTTGATTCCAATAGTTTTTGCAAATTTTTCCTGAAAAGTGGTCAGATAAAAAAACCGATAAAAAACGATCATACTGAAAAGAATGGCAAGTAGAATAATTGCGTTTAACCAGAGATCCTCTTGTGATATTCCCAGAATATTGCCGAAGAGAAAATCATTCAAATCAAGATGTACGCCCTCCTTTCTTGAAAGTAGGGAAATACCTGTTACCCCCAATGCGAACATAAAAGTGAAGGTGATTCCGATGGCTGCATCATTCTTAGTAGGTAGATTTTGCTGAATCCA
>RECS01000020.1 GCA_007693915.1 Saprospirales bacterium
GTTGACTTTTGACTTTTGACTTTTGACTTTTGACTTTTGACCTTTGACTAAAAAGATACCAATAAGCCGACAGGATTTGACTTCTCTATTAGATTTGCATTAGTAAATTTACAGTTCATGTATTTTTTAATCGAACTGCACAACCAGAAGGTAAAGGTGAACTATTTCGTCTTCTAAATTCTAGATTTATCCTGAGCATAAGTCCTTTACTCCTCTTTAGGTTTTAGGGTGGTGAAATGTGTATTTTTTTCGTTATATATAAGATAGTAGAGTGGGTTGGCTTCTCGTCCAAAAGACGAGATAGGGTTTCCAAAACCCTGAAGGTTTGCCGGGATGGCAACGACCACAATCTTGATCAAGCTCGGTAAGCTATGATTTATAGGTGATAGAAACCTTTTTCGACCGTTCAAATGAAAAATATTTGTGTGTAAACACACTGGGAAATACTTGCTAAAATATTCTAAAAAAAAATGGTTATTTTACTTGGTTTTATCTTAGAATGCTCAGTGCGAAGCGGGGCGGAAAGTGGAAAGGGCTTGACATAGTGTACCAGACTAATACTAAATGAAAAAGATTCTACGCAAAGAGTATTTTATAAACTATGTGGGACTATGTCATGCCTTGGGCTTGATAAATTCTCTTTGTGGTTCAAAGTAAATCCAGTTGAAAAGTTTGAAAGTTCAAAAGAAAGCTTGTAACTCATGACTTATTGATTGTGGTAGTTTTGCATTCAGGAAAACTTTGGTTGACAATTCTAGCAATTTATTCTGATAAAAAAATCTCTGTGACCCCTATCATGAAGTAAGTTTGATAAATTCACTCTGTGGTTTATCCTTTTTAGACAGTATCTCTTTTTTTAACCTTATCAAAAGGAGTAAAATAGAGAATAACAAGACCAATGATAAAGAAGATGCTGAGGATCAACACGCTATATCTCATACTGCCGGTAAGTTGATTGATGAGGCCAAAGCTGAATGTTCCCAGTACAATGGCAATTTTTTCGGTGGATTCATAAAAGCTAAAAAAAGAGGCAACGTCTTTGTTGGACTCCGGCATCAATTTGGAATAAGTAGAGCGTGAAAGCGATTGAATTCCACCCATGACCATACCCACCATGCATGCCAGAATATAAAACTGATACTTTTCCATGACAAAAAAAGCTGCAAGACAGATGGTAGTCCAGATGATGAGCATGGTAATCAGTGATATTTTGTTGCCCCGGTATTTTGAAAAGTAAGCAAAAAAATAAGCCCCTACTGCGGCCAGCAACTGTAGCAAAATAACGATAACGATCAACTCTGTGGCACCGAAACCCAATTCCCTTTCAGCAAAAGCAGAAGCGAGAAACAAGACCGTTTGCACACCGGCACTGTAAAAAAAGAATGACATCAAAAAGCCTTTTGTGCCTTTTTTAATCCTGATGATCTTCCAAACCTGAACCAGTTCGAGATAACCTTTTTTCAGACTATCTTTTAAAATGGGTTTTCTAACATCCTTTGGCATCGCTCTAAAGGTGACCTGAGCAAAACCTATCCACCAAATCCCCACCAACAAAAAGGCAGACCGCACTGCAAAATTCTCAGTGATGCCCAGATTCTCATGCAACTGTATCATGGCGAGAATACCCAATAACAACAACACACTTCCAATGTAACCCCAGGCAAAACCCTGAGCACTTAATTTATCAAACCGATCCTCAGTTGCTATGACCGGAAGGTAGCTATTGTAAAAAACTATACCACCTGCAAAACCTATCATGGAGAGAATAAATCCCCAGATTCCAATTTTCCAACTCCAGTCCACATCAGCGGTAAAGAAAAACATGCCGAGACAGGCAAGACCACCAAGCCAGGTAAAAAACTGCATGAAGAATTTCCTTCTTCCGCTTGTGTCTGCAATTCCGGACAACAGGGGTGCCAATATGGATATGGCAATGTAAGAAAAAGTTATGGCAAAGGCATAAAGCGCACTATTGCTAATCATCAAACCAAATACCTCTAGCTCGTCATCTGTAACTCCAAGAAAATAGACGGGAAAAATGGCCACAGTAATCACCAGTGCATAGGAAGAATTCGCCCAATCAAAAAAAGCCCAGGCATTGAGCACCCTGCTTTGATTTTTGATAAATTCCCCTTCCTTCACTTGAGTAATGTATTTTGCTGCAAGAAAAGGAATTTTGGGATATGGAAAGGATAAAGTAGAGAAGAAAATTGAAATTTATCCGGAATTTAATAAAAATTTCTATGAGATGTTCTTAAAAAAAGAAGACTAAGCCAAAGAGGTGATAAAATGCGAAAATGTAACGATTTTTGTGGACTTAATTTTTTCAAGTACTAATAAATCCTTATCCCCAGTAAGTAGAAAATCGGCCTCAGAATCAATTGATAAATTCAATAAAAAGTTATCCTTTTTATCTCTACAAATTTTCACATTTGATTTAACTTCAACCAACAATGCAAACTCATCTAAACACTCGAGTACTCTTTCAATGTCTTTTTTAGAAAAATACTTTTTAAGTTTTGGTCGATTTACTACATCTATAAATTCCTCAATTAATTCTTCTGAGAATACTATAATAATTTCTTTATTTTCAATTAATCTATCAATCTGATTAAATTTTTCAGAAATCAAAAAACTAATCCACAAATTAGTATCAAGAATTATCTTTTTAGGGTTCATATCTTTTCTTTCTCACAGCCTCAACCTCTTTTGTGATATCATCAATTGAGATTTCTTCTCTGGTTCTTGTTCTTAACCTTTGAAGTATATGAGAAAAGTCAGTTTTCTTTTTTTGTTTATTGATTTTAATCAATTTAAGATCAGCTAAATTTTTCAATAAAGTTTTTGCCTTTGGGTTAAGGATATCGATTTCTATAGTCTCCATTGTAATATTTTAAATAAAAATACGACAAATAATTCAATTCAAAGGTTTCTTATTGAAAGTATTTCGATGAAAATCATTTCTTTTTTATCTATGAGTCCACTCCTAAAACCCTTTTCGTCATGAAAATGAGCGAAAAATTCAAGATTAAGGAAGAGGGGAAAATATTCCACAGGCGTAGCCATAGCTACGTTGAGGAAAGATTTTTCCTGATGACGAAGATATTGGATTTTGCAGCAATTTGTAATAGAAAAGGGTTTTAGGAGTGGGCTCATCTATTATTTCATCCTACATCTTAAGCCAAATTTCAATCAAAGCCCATAGTATTAGCACATCATTCTAACTTCAACATTTCCACAAAAGAAAAAAAACAATAGCCATCTTTCAAATCAAAAGAATTTGATACTCTTGAGAAAGTATTGTTTTAAGGCAAAAAACTTTAATGGGTTCTAGCCAAAATAAAGATTACCTTTAAAATACTAATTTCCAAATTTTAACACCTGCTCACTCTTATTTTGTTTCCAACCCATTTCCCTATACCGCGGCACCCATATCACCTCCACCCTTCGACACTCTTCCAATGAGTTGCAGCTCGAATCAGTACACGGACCCATTCCGGAAACTTCAGGCTGTTGATCCATACCCATTTCTTGAAGGTGGTCAAAAATATAGCTGGCTCTCAAAGTGGAAAGTTTCTTGTTGTAGGAATAACCGCCCGTACTATCCGTATACCCATGTATACTAACCATACGACCATCGAAATCTTCAAAATGCTGCATAAAACGATCCAATTCCTCCTGACTCATATAGGAGTAGTCGTGATGGAAATAAAATCTCGCGGTATCCTGCTGCACCCAATCTGATGACAATTGAGAAAAACTGATCAACGCCTGAGTCTCCACCACTTCCTCGGGCATTTCCTCAGCTTCCTTAAACAATTTCTCATGGCAACCACTGATATCCACCAGAGAAACATCATCAAAAATGATGGATGCGAGTTGTACCCCGCTACAACCTCCTCGCATTTTTTTGCACCTTCTGTGAATACGTCTCGCTTTCCTATCAAATACAAACTCATCGGTATTTACTTCGATGTAGATATGAGCATCATCACTCAAGGCGGTGAATACCCCTTCGTAATACCGATACTCTCCCACCTCCATCTCGTGTATTGGGATATTAAACTCGAGGTAGGCAGTATCTTGAGGGGAGTATTTTAATGCCCTGACCTTTCCCTGTAATCCCTTTATTCTTAGACGCACATTATTTATTCTCTCAGGGTCATCCGGTGAGCGAGCCACCCAAATTCCAAAGCGATAATCGCATCCAGGTTCCATAGGCTGATAAAGGTTGGCTGCAATATTTCCCGGTCTGATTCGATTACTTCCAGCCCACCAACTAACCCTCAAGCGCATATATACATCACCGCTTCGGGCATGATTTTCATTTACAGCACCGTAAGCATTTCCATTGAAAGAACAAAATTTAGACCAGCCGAAAGGACCAACTGAGACTCGTGTTATACTGCATTTCTTTATGGGTTGCCATGGTCTTCTGAAATTTCTTAACCCCAATCCTACCTCGAGTCCATCATCAATTGAATTGACAATCTCCTCAAGTCCAGGATTTTTGACAATATTAATACTTTCATCACTCTGACTTTTTAATGGAACACAGAAAAAGCAATGAATCGAAATTACATAAACCCAAATTTTAAATCTATTGTTCAACCTTACGACAGAAACAAGTCTCGCCTTCACATTCATTTTCATCTTCATCCATATTACAACATCCTATACCCTCAATCAAATGGTGTCCGCAATTTTCCACTGTCCAAACCCCATAACAGCCTATAAGTGAACCACTAGGCGTTTGGTGACAAATCATTACCAATGGCTCATAGACACTGCCACCATCAGGAGGAAGAACAGATAGAAATGGATTACTAGATGGTGGTACAATACTAGAACTTCCATAGACCTGCACTTCATAGTGGTACATCCACCATTTACGCTCATCCTGATTTAAAAGTCTTGCAAGATTTGAATCTACTAAAGTTTGGATTAAACTGTCAACTGCAGTTGACCTATTCTCAGATTCAATTGAATTGATCATGACCCTTTTTTCCAAAGTCACCATTTCCC
>RECS01000019.1 GCA_007693915.1 Saprospirales bacterium
GGTGCGCCATAATTAACCTATGGTGGAGCCATAGGAAAACATGACTTTATAGACAAGCACCAAAGGTGCAAAATAATTAGCCTTGGGTGCAGCCCAAGGAACAGAAGACAGAACAATCAAGCACCAAAGGTGCGAAATAATTAGCCTTGGGTGCAGCCCAAGAACAGAACAGAACAATCAAGCACCAAAGGTGCGCCATAATTAACCTATGGTGGAGCCATAGGAAAGGAGCATCACCTTAGAAACAAGCACCAAGGGTGCGCCATATTTAACCTACAGTTTTTCATAAAGTGTAGCAGTAGTATTCTAAAAAATCTGACAAGTAAAAAATGAGGTTTGAATTACTCAATTCAAAAATAAATCCTATTTTTGCAACATTGTTGCATTTATAGAGTTTAGAATTAAAATTTGATTCATGATTCAGGAAGTATCTACCGGCGAAACCAAGCTGACCACCCTAAGTAAAATTCATCATCCGGAGAGTAGTTTTGTGCATTGGCAAAGAAATCTAAATATACCCGAGGCTGAATACACCACTCTTTCAGAAAGCAACCTAAGCTTGAAGACAGAAGGGACGACTAAGGAAATAAGGGCATTTATTGAGAGTGAACTTATTTCCTCTTCTTTTGAGCCCTATTATTTGATTGAGGACATCACATTCTTATTACAGACTTTCAGCGATCTGGCTGAGTCGGAAAAAATCAAGTTCTTTTTATCGACCATCAACAACAACATGTGTCGTCGCTTTCATACAGATTGCAATGAACTCAGGTTGTTATGCACTTATCTTGGTCCGGGAACTTTGGTATTGCCGGAAGATGCCATAGACCGCAATGCGCTGCATACAGGCAAAGACAATGAAGAAATCATCATTAATGAAGACAAAGTCATCTATGCTGAGCCCGAGGATGTGTTGATTTTAAAAGGGAGTCTTTATCCCGGGAAAGCAGTCAGGGCCGCAGTGCACAGATCACCAACTATAGAAGAAAGCGGCGCAAAAAGGTTACTATTGAGATTAGACACAGAAAGCTTTGGAAATTACGGTTTATGATCCCGAGAAATTATCAGGAGTGGAAAAAATGCATTGAAGTAGATTGCGGAATAAAACTCTCGCCGGGTTTTATATCCAAAAGAATCTCAGTATTTAATAATCCCAAAAATCCAGAGACGATCAAGTTTAAAAAACTTTATGGTCTACGGCATTTACAAAATGTATTAAGCTGGTACGAGTTGGCTGCAAAAGAGTTTGGTCGTTCAGCAAAATTGTAAAAAAAGCAAACAAATGAAAAAATTACCGGTAACAGTTCTAAGTGGATTTCTTGGAGCGGGAAAAACTACACTATTGAATCATGTTCTCAATCAGGATCACGGCTTAAAAGTAGCTGTGATTGTCAATGACATGAGCGAGATCAATGTGGATGGAAGGCTAATTGAAGAGGCTACTAATATTTCCCGAACTGAGGAAAATCTGGTAGAGATGAGCAATGGCTGTATCTGCTGCACTTTAAGGGAAGACCTTATTGTTGAGGTAGAAAAATTAGCTAAGCAACAAAAATTTGACTACTTGTTAATTGAGAGTACGGGTATCAGTGAGCCGGTACCCGTAGCACAAACCTTCTTTTTTGAAGACAATGACAATGGGATTAACCTCAGTAATTTCAGTAAGCTGGATACTATGGTGACGGTCGTGGATGCCTTTAACTTCTTTAAGGATTTTGGTTCAGACGACTTACTAATGGATCGCAATTTGACCGACATGGAAAATGACTATCGAACCATAGTAAATCTGCTGACTGATCAAATTGAGTTCGCCAATGTAATCGTCCTGAATAAGACAGACTTGATTGATGACTACAAAAAAGGGCTTTTGAGAGCTGCGTTTAAAAAACTCAATCCAGGAGCCAAAATAATTGAATCAACATTTGGAAATATAAGCCCATCTGAAATTTTAAATACCGGATCATTTGATCTAGAGGAGGCTGAATCCTCAGCAGGTTGGCAAAAGGAATTAGAAGCAGAGGAGCATCAACCCGAAACTGAGGAGTACGGTATCTCATCTTTTGTATTTAGGCACAGGAGACCTTTCCATCCTGAGCGCCTTATGATTTACCTCAATCAAAAATATCCTTCCGCCATCATTCGGGCAAAAGGATTATTCTGGCTGGCTTCAAGAGCTGACGTAGCCATTAACTTTAGTCAGGCGGGGGGGTCACTTAGAGTAGAAAAAGCAGGGGTATGGTGGGCAAGCATGGCATTTGAGCAGCGAATGAATTATGTATCCTTTATCCAAAACCGCCAAGTAATTGAATCGCGTTGGGACGCACAGCTCGGAGACCGCCTGAATGAAATCGTCTTTATTGGACAGGATATGGATAAAAAAGCCATTATTGAGGACTTAAAAGGCTGCCTTTTGGACAAAAAAGAAATGAAAGCCTTTTTTAAAGGGGAGAAATTTATGGATCCTTTCCCGAGTTGGGATTAAGACAGATGTTTAAGGTTTAAGCTTTCTTAACAAACTCGCTCTTGAGGTACATCGAACCAAAACCATCTATCTTACAAGCAATATCGTGATCACCATCCACCAATCTGATGCTTTTGACTTTGGTTCCTGCTTTCACGGGTTTGGGTGCACCCTTGACGGGCAGATCTTTAATTACCACAACTGAATCACCATCTTTCAGCGCATTTCCATTGGCATCTATAACAGCGGAATCTTTTTGTTCTTCAATCGTCACCTCGGCTCCCTGAATCCATTCATAACCGCATTCAGGGCAGATGAAGAGATTGTCCATAGGATAGACATTGGCGGATTGGCATTGAGGACAATTGGGAATATTTTGCATATTGGCTTTTTCTTTTATTTAAAAAAGCTAAGATCTAAAAAATTGAGGAAATAAATTTTAATTGAAAGCTAATTTTGGTTTTATGGTCTAGATTAAGTGCTTTGAGCGACTTGTGGTAGCGGAGATTGAGTAGTTGAAGTCAAACGGGTCAAAAGCCACAAAGCGGAAAAGCAACTATCTAAAGTTTAAATCAAAACCCTATAAAAATATATGCTGTGAAGAAAAGCAGTCTCCACACAAGAACTTACCATATACCTTCCCTTACTCAACCTTCACAAAACGCTCAGTAACTACCCCTTCCGCTCCATCATAAAATAGTATATAGTGCCCCGCTGCAAGAAATGAAATATCTCCATTTGCACTAAGCCCTTGGATCATCTGTCGCCCACTGATGCCATAAACAGAAATGCGTTTTAAATCAAGCTCATCATCATTAAAAACCAATTGACCATCAATAATTAAGTTGCTTCTGAGCAGGGGGACAGATGCTTCTTGCCAGATATCCTCGGTTGATGTGGTGGTGTCGGAAAGGTTAAGTTTAAAACCAAAAAAATCCCAAACTCCTAAAATATTTCTTCTGCCAGTACCATAACCTATTCCTGTTTCTTCATCTATCATCACTACGTCAATGCCAACCGGATATTCTGTATCGATAGCATAGCTTTTTATCAATTTTCCTGATGGATTGAAATAATCCAGATTGAATCCAAAATTATCATCAAAATTATTTAAAGTCGATCTTGAGTATTGCATTATTGAATAATCAGTAGTTTGGTATTTCCTGAATAGGTAAGAATCATAAGGTTGTATTTCATCATAATTCTCATTTATATAAAAAATTTCATTTTCAAAAGACATTTGACGTTGGTGTAGAACAAATTGGGTTTGAATTCTGACCCGTTCTATAATTTGAAAATTTTTAGTTTTCTGCCCAACAATGATAGTCCCAACATGTTTATGCGGATTACCATTTATTAAGGAAATAGGTTCTTGTGTGGATATATAGTTAAATTCAAAATCAAACAATAAAAATTGTCTATTTGTCCCTGAAGCGACCACTATAATAAGATCATTTTCGAAATCAAAAAAGACATCTCTGATAAAGTTAACATCAACTTCCTCCGGAAGCTCAAATCTATTCCTACTGTAATTACCATCCTCAAAGGTGAATCTATGCAGTGCAATTCTATTAGAAGAATCAGGTTCCAACTCCAGTAAAAACCAATTTCTTTGGTCATTTAATACAGTTTGATTATATCCTATCAACCTAAAATCTTCAAAAGGAAATAAAGTGATATCATAGAACTCCCCTGTTATTAAATCCAATTTAGAAAAATAAATATACTTCTCGTTTTTTATTAAGTTTTCAGCATAACCAAATGCAATAACTTCCCCTTGATAACTCCAAAAATCGAACAAAAATAGATGGTTTAATGAGTCATTAACTTGTGTGATAAATAACTGTTGAATTAGTTGTTCGTTATCTACAGTCCAAATTTCAGATTCATCTCTAAAATTATCAGAACTGCTGTACTTGAAATTAGCAATAAAAAAAGGTTTTTCATTAATTGAGGTAACAAATTGAAAAAATGGATTGCTTGAGGTTGAATAGTATTCTATTGATGGCTGAGAAAATGCACATGAAATACTTAAACAAAAACTAACTATAAATATGGTGAATTTCATAAGGATTAATTAAGGTCAAGTAAGTCAGTTATTACTAGAAGCCTAAGAAAATCATCTTCTGTGGGAGGATCCAACTGAGGATGCTGAGGTTCATTCCATGTAATACTGGCAGGAATAATTTCGACATCGCAAAAGGTAATAAGTGCCTGCCAATGAATATCATTAAATCCAATTAAATAATCTCCCCAAACAATAATGTCGCATAGCTCCTGATTTTGTGGTTTTATAGATTCAATGTAATCGTATAAAAGACACAGCAAACAATTCAATCGATTTGATTCATATTCTATCTCAGAAAGAACAGTCATGTCATCTAAAAAGTCTAGTTTTAATGAAGAACAATCGCTGTAACTTGTATTATGAAATTCAAAAATCTCTGATAATAATAGATATTGAGGGGTTGAAGGATTTGTATATTTATATAATCCCTCTATAAAGCTAAAATTAGGATGTTGGGGTCGACTATAGATAACACGAGGGA
>RECS01000018.1 GCA_007693915.1 Saprospirales bacterium
CCTGTCTCGTAAGGACACGAAATGAAATGAAGTAGAAAGTAGAAAGTAGAAAGTATAAAGTTGGAAAGTGGAGTGGGATGACGAGATAGAAAGCCTGTCTCGTAAGAGCACGGAATGAAATGAAGTGGGATGACGAGATAGAAAGTAGAAAGTAGAAAGTAGGCCGGTCTTTTAAGAACACGGAATGCAATGAAGTGGGCTTAATAAATACTATATGTGGTTTTTACTAATAGATAAAGGATAATGGAAAATAAATTTAAACGAATATATCTTTTACACGGAGAAGAAGATTTTTTGGTCAACAAGCGGTTTAGTGAACTGGAAAAGCAGATTGTAAAACCTGAGTTTGAGGATTTCAATAAGTTTGTTTATTACGGATTGGATGCTAATCCTGTGCATATACTGGATCAGGCGAGTACATTTCCCATGTTAGGTGGTCCGCAGCTGATTGTTTTAAGAAATGCAAATCAGTTTCGGAAATGGGATGAGTTGGTATCATACGTCTCTTCACCTTCTGATTTTACCGTTCTGTTGATTGTGCATCCTGAAAAAAAGATAGATGGCAGGACTGTTTTTTACAAAAAAGTAAAAAAACTTGAAAAAGAAGGGCTTGCTGAGATATTTGAAGCAAAAAAACTCTATGATAATAAAGTCCCCGATTGGATAGTCGGTGAGGTTAAGAATTTGGGTTATCAAATAGACTTGTCCAATGCCGCTCTTTTAGCTGAGTATTTGGGTAACAATCTGGAGGGCATTATTAAGGAAATCAATAAAATGGTGCTGAATTTACCTGAGGGCAGTAAGTCTATTTCTGAGGCTATGATTAAAAAATACGTCGGCTTGTCTAGAAAGTACAGTGTTTTTGAACTACAGAAATCAATGGCTTTTGGAAAGTGGGATAAGTCTTCCGAGATTGCCTATTACATGAGTCAGGATGCCAAATCCAATCCAATCTACATGATTACCGGGGCGTTGCATAATTTCTTTTCAAGGATATACAAAGTTCATTCTCTCCAAAAAAGAACTGATCAGGAAGTTGCCAAAGCACTTAGTCTTGGGCATGCTTTTTTCGCGAAAGAATACGTGTCAGCGGTTAAATTTTTTAATAAATCGAAATGTGAAAAAATTTTTGATTTGCTTTTTCAATACGATCTGAAGTCAAAAGGTATTCATTCTCCATCGGTGGATGAACCTGAACTTTTGAAGGCTCTAGTCGGTGATATCATAATTGTAGGGACGTCCAATGAAAATTAGCCTGATTGATAATTATGATTCCTTTACTCACTTGCTTTTTCGTTTAACCGAAGATGCTGTTGGGGTAAGTCCCGTTATCATGAAAAATGATGAAATAAATTTCGATATTATTGAGGAGTCCGACTTGTTGATACTTTCTCCGGGACCTGCACTGCCGACTGATAGTGGGCAACTTATGGAGCTAATTGATCGCTTTCATCAAACTGTTCCTATGCTAGGAGTTTGTTTGGGGCATCAGGCTATTGCTGAGTATTTTGGAGCAAAATTGATCAATCTTGCAACTGTTGCACATGGCATAAAAAGTAGGATCAGGATAATAGAGAAAAGGGGTGTTTTTGCCAATTTGCCGGAGATAATTGAGGTAGGTCGATATCATTCCTGGGTAGTTGATGAAAAAAGTTTGCCCTCCTGTTTACAAGTAACAGCTGTTGATGATGAATTGGGGTATATCATGGGTTTGCGACATAAGGAATTGCCCCTGCAGGGAATTCAATTTCATCCCGAATCCTATATGACTCAATCCGGTACAAGTATGTTTAAAGAGCTTAGAATTGCATTGAAAAAGCACAAAGAACCTAAATTCTCGCATTATTATCTAGGATTGTTTGGAGAAAAATAAATTTGACATAGATGTCTAAAAATAAGAACAATATAATTTATAAAAAATATTAATCTAAAAATTACCTGGTTTTTTCTTTTTTTTTCTGATATTTTATTATATTTTTGTTTTGAAAGTTTATTGCGCAAACACACTTTTGTGGGATATCCCGAAACCACACCAAAATAAGTAGGGATTATTTAAAATCACTTTATCATGGCAAAGCATATTTTGTTATCTATAATAATACTGTCAATGTTGTTGTTTGGATGTTATTCAGAAGGCGATATCAAATCCAAAACCATGCATGTATCCGAAAAAACTTCTAAATCTCGGGTATCTCCTTCTACTGATACTATCGTTGGATTACCTCTCCCCGTTGGTTCACAAACCTCCATAGACGGCAATAATATTAATATACAATTACCGACAGGCTATAGGTTTGGTGGAATCGATTATGAAGGTAATATTCATATGATTTCTTCAGGGTCTTCAACTGTCACTTGCAATTGTATTACTCCTTCTACTGGGTCATGTGCACCGTTTGAAACTAGTAGTCAGGTTGGTTGTGCTTCTGAAAAGGACAAAATTTGTAATAACTGCGAAATGACTGTTTCATCGGGATTGGTTGTCTTTCGAGAGTATTATATTTTTACACCAACTTCCTTTATGCCGGGATTTGCTGATGACGTTTTAATAATTAACAACCTTCATTTATGGGATCAACTTCCTTGGGCTAATGAAGAATTAATTGATAACAATGAACAATTGTTGAGTGAAATTTTTGATTTCGCTTATGATGGCTATGTTGAGGGCGATTTATTGGTTAGTATTCCCGTTGCTATCGATTCATCTCGATTTTTGATGGAAGTACCCTATGGTTCAGTTGAAGAAAATATGATGTACACTATTAATTTATCTGATGCTGCTGGTGAGACTACTGCAAGATGTTCGGGATGTGATGGAGATTGCAAATTTGCTTCTTATAGATTAGGACAAATAAGAACTTGTATTAACTGCAATTCAGGGTGTACATTAAGTTTTTAAAAATTGAATAAAAAATAAGAGACAAAGGTAGATGATGTGGTCTCCCTTTGTCTTTTTTTGCCATCAATTATCTTTATCTTCCTCGTCATTTGTCAATACTATTTCAGGATATTGATTTAGACTATTAACATGTGCTCGAATATTATCAAGAAGTATAATTCTCTCCCATTCTTAAAATTAAAAGGGGTTAAGCAAAGTTGAAAACTTCTTAAATGAGATGCATGTTTGAAGATTTAGCGGGCTACGTCATAAAGAAGGAACGTAGAATAATGAGGATTTTCAAGATCTTTTTAAATACTATAGAGCTTTTGTGGAAAAACCGGGGAAAAACACCCAGATTTAAATTTTTCTAGATTACTGATCTTATTTAAATGAATGTTTTCACAGCCGTCCATAATAATTTTAACAGACAAAAATAGGACCCTCAAAATCAAATATTTAAGCCAGGAAATTAATAGTTTCGAAAAAGAATCCTCTTGATTGGAAAAATCTGAGCAAAGGGTCAGAGGAACAAGTTTTTTGTTGTTACCATTTTAGATTCAGTTTAAGAACAACCCCCTGATCACTAGCATATATATGTGTGACTGACCGATCTCGAAGAGTGAACGAACGATCCCGGAGGGTGAAGGTCCGGGGGACATTCAAGAGAGAGAACCGCGAAGCGGGCGGGCTAGCAGTCCGGGGGACATTCAAGGGAAGGAACCGTGAAGCGGGTGGGCTGGCTGTCCTATGGACAAAGATTCTAGGGTTCACTCAGTCATTTTGTTTCTTTTTTTAGCCTGCCTCGTCCCAAGACGAGGGACAAGCAAAAAATTAAAAGGAGAAAGTGAGAACTATCCCCAAAAGCAGGATATCAAGAGAAATCATCAAATTAACTCTTATTTTGGACGCTTGTGAAAAAATTAGGAAGTTATGAAAATGAAGTTTCGAATAAAAAACATTGGAGAGGCTCTTGCCGTAGCAAAGTTATTTCTACTTCTTCTGCTATTTACTAGTGCTTATTTTCTACATGCTAGTATCTCCATTCCTTCCATTAATCAAGGTGAAATTCATGATTATTACTTGGAGTCACAGACTGATTCAATAATGAAAGAAAACTGGTCCTTCATGATTCAGTTTGAATCCAACAGACATATGATCGATACTTTTCCGGATAATGAAATTGAAAAACTCAAAAATATTTTAGACCAATATCCGGCATTCAGTGTTCGATTGGAGGCGAGAACCGATAGTGTAGGCAGCCCGCAATACAATCTTGCACTTGCTAATAGAAGGATGAATTTCGTTCGCAATGAACTCATCAAAAGGGGAATTGAGGAAGATCGGTTTATAGAATTCGTTTTTGGGGAGGAAGAGCCATTGGCAGACAATAATAGTCCTGAAGGCAGGCAAGCCAATCGATCTGTAAGAGTGGTGGCGGGACTCTACTCGCCTGTACGCATGATCAGTGGAAGGTTTGTATCAGATGAGGATGGTAAAGGAATAGGGGGTATTCTCTATATAGGAAGCAGACACCACAATGATTCATTTATAATAGACAGTAGTGGTGAATTTTCTTTTCCGGTTCCTGTAGTTGACAATATATTTTTTATAGAGTTTTTTTCAAAAGATGACCGCATTAAGAGGAAAACTTACTTTAACTTAAATGAAATTAATCCCTCCTTTTTTACTATTACTTTGAAGGTTTTGGAATCTGGAGAAATTTTGACTTTTGAGGATATTTTATTTGATTATCAATGCACAACCCTTTTGCCTGGATTTGAACAAGCAATAAACAGATTACTAGATTTGGTAAATTATGCAAAAAATTATCGATTTGAAATTCAAGGTCACGTAAATACTTCATGTAATAGGTCCACAAAATTTAAAGACCATCCATTATCTGATGCAAGAGCAAAGACAATATATTACTATCTTATTGAGAATGGAATTGACTCAAGTAGATTGGAGTGGAAAGGTTATGGAAATTGGTATATGATTTTTCCTAATCCTCAAACTGAATCCCAAGCAAGGCAAAACAGAAGGGTTTCAGTAAAAGTGATAGGAAGAATAGATGATTGAGTAATGTGCAGGTTTTCCTGCTGAGAAAACAGTTGAA
>RECS01000017.1 GCA_007693915.1 Saprospirales bacterium
ATTATAGCCGACAGTTTGGCTTTGCAGTAGAAATTTTGTGAATAATCCGGGCTAGCATCCATTTTAGGAAAAGAAGAACAGAACACAAAGCAAATGGATTGCTAAGAATGTGCAATTTAGTCTGTATATCATCCAATCTTTTTCACCAAGCATTACCTAAACCAGCTCATTGATATCCCCCACACCAATCGGTCTTGGACTAATAAATCCTTCACCAAATTCAAAACCGGCATAGCGACCATAAGTCCTTGCTTTCCCGCTTAATTGATCCAAGAAGCTCTTCGTAGAAATTGGGGTTTCCGGCTCATTGGAGTCAGGGTCGTAAAACTGTGAACTGAAGGTTTTTACTAATTCGAGTTTCTGTTGCATGAAGGATGAAATATCGACAACCAAATCAGGAACAAGATGATAGTCCTGAATATAATGAAGTAGTACTTTGGGCCTCCATGCCGCTAACTCGTCCCCATTCAATTCCAGTCTAAGTGCTTTAAGTCCTGCAAGGAAAAAAGCCTCTTTGGCAATTTCAGCAGATCGACCGTGATCCGGGTGTCTGTCGGTAGGAGCATTTGCGAGAATGAATTTGGGTCTTGCCCTTCTGATATAGGCTGCTACTACCCTATTGTTGTTTTCATTTGAAAAAAGGAAGCCGTCTTTAAGTCCTGCATTCCACCTGAATTGAGCCCCCATTTTTTGTGCTGCCTCATCAGCCTCTTTTTTTCGAATATCAGGCGTACCACGCGTTCCTAATTCCCCCTGACAAAGATCCAAAAGACCAACGGTATACCCTGAATCAATCTGTTTGAGGAGTGTACCGGAACAACTTAATTCCACATCATCCGGATGTGCCCCAATAGCCAGAATGTCAACCATAAATTTATATTTTTTACCAGTTCAATAGTGCTGAGCCCCAGGTGAATCCACTTCCAAAAGCCGCTAAACAAACCAAATCACCCCTCTTAATTCTTCCTTCCTGATAGGCTTCAGATAGGGCTATGGGAATGGAAGCAGCAGTGGTGTTACCGTATTTTTGAATATTGGAGTACACTTGTTCATCCTTTAAACCCAACCGCCTTTGAACAAACTGACTGATCCTAAGGTTCGCCTGATGAGGAATTAAAATCTTCAAATCCTCTGGACTTTTTCCAGCTTTTTCTAAGGCTTCCATTATGACCGCAGGGAATTTCTGCACAGCGGTCTTAAACACCAACTGACCATTCATGTGTGGGTAAAGCATACCATCGTCCAACATTTTTTGAGTTACAAAAATAGACTTCCACATATCATCATCAAAGCCAAAATCTACTTCTTGACCATGAACACCTCCATGAGATCCCGGAGAAATAAAAGCCAGTTCTTCTGCATGCGTTCCATCGGCATGCAAATAAGTCCCCAAGATTTCAGATGGTTCTACATCTGAAGCAGGTTGCAAAACAACAGCCCCGGCCCCGTCTCCAAAAATAACACTCACATTTCTACCCCGGGTTGTAAAATCCAGGCCCATTGAATGCATCTCTGCTCCTACCAGTAATATATTTTTATAGTGCCCTGTTTTAATAAATTGGTCCGCAACAGAAAGACCATAAATAAAGCCGGAACATTGATTTCTTACGTCTAATGCCCCTATTTCCGTGGAAGTAATCCCCAATTCTCTTTGCAAAAGAACTCCACACCCTGGAAAAAAGTAATCCGGACTCAAAGTGGCAAAAACAATAAAATCAATATCGGATGCATCGATACCAGCGTCAGCTATAGCCTTTCTGGCAGCTTTTGCACCAAGTATAGTGGTATTTTCTTCATGTCGCTTTCCAAACCTCCTCTCATTTATTCCGGTGCGTTCAACTATCCACTCATCCGAGGTGTCCATAATTTTTTCTAATTCCTTATTGGGAACTTTTCTTTCAGGAACATAATGTCCTATGCCTGCAATTTTAGATCTGTACATATTTGATGTTTAAAAAAAATAAAAATAGCATTTTTACTCCATAACATGAGAAGTCAGCAAAACACTTACGTTTGTAAAAAACCATTATAAAGATTCTAAAAAATGATTTTTAAGAAAGTGCAATTTAATATAATCTGAATTAACTTTGAGCTGTTATTAAAGAAAATTTCCCGCTATGAGGTTTATAGTTTATTCAATATTTATTGCTTTTCCTCTGATTTGGTCTATACAAGCCAAAGCACAGAGTGTTAATCAAGCGACCCAAATGCTCAATCAGGTAAAAGAAAATGTGCTTTCGGAAGAAAGTTGGTTTTTTGATTTTGAGCTGGAAATATTTTTTCCCGAATTGGACCCTGAAGTTATTAAAGGAAAGCTTTATCAAGACGGAAAAAAAATTAGGGCAGATCTGGGTGATCAGATTTTAATTAGTGACGGAGAAACCGTCTGGACATATATCCGTGATTTCAATGAAGTCCAAATTTCCAACTATGAGGAGGGTATGGAAGAAATGTTTTTGAGTCCGACATCTATAGTCAGTATTTATGAAAGTGGCGAATATTCTTATCAATACTCCGGCACTCAGGAAGTAGATGGACGTAATTTGCACTTAATAGAATTTAAGCCAAGTCAGCCCGGACCATCAGAGTATGTCAAAATCAACCTTTTCCTCGATATGGCTAATAAGATACCCTACGCTGTGGGAATTAGTGCCAGAAACGGAACGCGTTATAATCTCATCATAAATGACCATAGGCGAGGAGCCAACCACCCTAACGGAACATTCAGCTTTAATGAGTCTGAATTTCCGGGTGTTGAAGTCGAAGATTTGAGATTTTAAAAAAAACTTTAAATGGGACTTAAGTCAATTATTGCGAGGCCTGCTGCGCATTTGATCAGACAAAAAATCAAAGGTGATGCCGCTAATGCAATAAAAACACAGGAAAAAATATTTCAAAAACTAATTAAGAAAGGTTCTGATACTACATTTGGAAAAGACCATCATTTTGAAAGTATCAATACATATGAAGACTTTAAATCACTGATCCCGGTTCGTGACTATGAAGCATTGAAAACCTATTTCGACCAAACAGCATTAGGAGAGGAGGATATTTTATGGCCCGGAAAACCACGCTATTTAGCGAAAACTTCCGGCACCACCTCAGGTGCAAAATACATTCCTATCACTTCGGATAGTCTGCCCAATCATTTTGGAACCGCCAGGAATGCCGTTTTTAATTATGCCGCTCAGACAGGCAATTTTGACTTCATGGATGGGAAGATGATTTTTCTTTCCGGATCACCGGAATTAGAAATAAAAAACGGAATTCACGTAGGTCGCCTTTCAGGCATATCCAACCACCTCATCCCCAATTGGCTAAAGAGAAACCAAATGCCCTCATATGAAACCAACATCATTGAGGAGTGGGAGGAAAAACTGGAAAAAATAGTGGAAGAAACCCTGAAAGAAGACATGCGTCTGATTAGTGGTATTCCGCCCTGGGTACAGATGTATTTTGAGCGTCTACTGGAAAAAACCGGAGCCAATACAGTACTGGAGGTCTTTCCGAAATTCTCGGTTTTTGTTTTCGGTGGAGTCAATTACGAACCCTATAGGGAGACCATGGAAAACCTAATCGGCGGAAGTGTTTCCAGTGTTGAGACTTACCCTGCGAGTGAGGGTTTTATCGCTTTTCAGGATAAAACTGAGGACCCGGGACTATTGCTCAATACCAATTCCGGCATTTTTTATGAGTTTATACCATTGAGAGAAGTCGGCTCAGAAAACCCGACACGACTGATGCTCTCTCAAATAGAACCGGATGTGGATTACGCAGTTGTTCTGAGTTCTAATGCAGGATTGTGGGCATACGATCTGGGTGATACCGTTCGCTTTTTAAGTACTGAGCCTTACCGGTTGGTAGTCTCAGGAAGAATTAAGAATTATATTTCTGCTTTTGGTGAGCACGTAATCGGCAAAGAGGTTGAAGAAGCCCTTTTAAATGTAACTAAACAAATCGCCACCACCTCAGTCATTGAATTTACCGTCGCTCCACAGGTCAAGCCACCGGAAGGCGGCACGCCCTACCACGAGTGGTTTATTGAATTTGAAACTGAACCTGATGATATGACCCAATTTGCAGCTAAGTTAGACAAGGAAATGGTCGAACAAAATATTTATTACAAAGATCTAATCGAAGGAAAAATCCTGCGTCCGCTCAAAATCACCTCCATGCAAAAAGACGCTTTCAGGAACTTCATGAAATCCCGGGGAAAACTAGGCGGACAAAATAAGGTCCCCAGACTTTCTAATGACAGGAAAATTGCTGATGAATTGCAGGGTTTTGTTAAATAGGGTTCTGTGTAAAAAGAATATAATCTTTAAAGGAAAATACTCAGAAACAATAAACCAAAAAACAATTTGATAGCACAGTTGACAATATTGCCACCTCCCGATGAACTGGAGATAACATTATACCATATAGCAGAATGTTTATTCCCGGAATCTCATTATATTAGCCCCCGGATAATTCAAGAAAATGCAAAACCAAACAACATACAACCCCCTCAACCTACCTGCCCGTATAGAAGGTCCCGATTTTGAAATCACCTACGTCTATTCGGCAGATGGAGTAAAACTCCAGCAGATCGTAAGTGCTAATGATGAAACCACCACCATGGAGTATTCCGGACCATTTAATTTTATTAATGGTGAATTATATGAAGTCAGGCATGCCTATGGGGAGTTAAGGAAAATCGATGAGGACTTTGAAGCTATTTATAAAATCTACGATCATGGTTCGACTTCGCTCACCATGTATTTGGGGAGCCCACGAGTTATCTTTTGGGATGAAGATGGCGATGGGGAAATAAGCAGCTGTATCGTCCTAAAAAAAGTTTACAGTTTTTTAGCTTAATCCTAAGTTGGGTTTA
>RECS01000137.1 GCA_007693915.1 Saprospirales bacterium
ATTGGCGATTGGATTTGTTCAATACAGGACAGTTTGATATCCTCAGTACTCAGCCGCGACCCGATGGCTCTGCGAGAAACAATCTGCGGATAGAAGAAGAGCTGCCACTTGGTATCCACCGATTAGTTTGGGAAATCAGAGACGAATACGGCAATATCCTAATAGAAGAACAACTCATCACTTTGGTAGATATGAATCCACCCAATCCCGTCTGTATGCACGGTATTTCCACCAATCTGAGTAGCAATACCGGCACAGTGACCATACCCGCCCGAGTGTTTGATGTTGGAAGCTGGGATGATTGTACAAACAAAGAAGATTTGATTTTTACCTTCAGCAGCGATCTCAGCCACACCCACCACACCTGGACCTGCGACGATCTGGACGGAGAGCAGGAAATCACCTTTACCGTTGAGATCTGGGTCACCAATCAATACGGTCATCAAAACCGTTGCTTCACCTACCTCAAGGTACAGGACAATCGGGATGCCTGTCCGCAGAGCGGCAGTTTGCCTCCATTGGTAGTGGACAACGCTCATGAGTTAGAATCAGCAGAATTTACTCCCTTCTCAGAGGATCATTCTGCAACTAATGCTTTCCTGCTTCACCATAACCACCCCAATCCCTTTACCACTCATACGACCATCAGTTTTGACTTGCCGGAATCCGGAGCTGTACACCTCAGCATTTACAATCCCTACGGTAGTCAGGTTTACCGACAGGCTCGTCACTTTGATGCCGGCAGTCAGTCGTGGTTGATCGAGGGAAGGGACTTACCGCATTCGGGTTTTTATATTTATCGATTGGGGTTTGGAGGAGAGGTGTTGCCGGGTAGGATGTTGAGAGTGGAGTGAGTTACTTTAAGCAGGTTATTTTGGACTGACTGGCTGGTTTACAGAGTGGAAACATTGCATAATTTGTTTTTCATCACAACCATTGCAGTTTTTCGATACAGGATTTCAGCCAAGTAGTAAAGCTTTTTTTAAGTCTTATTTTTCTATCCGGGCCTTTTGCTTTTTCTGAGGCTCCCACGCCATGGGCGTGGCAGGCTATTCAAAGGTGTAGCCGAAAAAGAGCCACTTAGTGTTTGAGCATTGACAATTCTCCTGAGTTAAGTTGCAAAGTGATAAAATTTTAATATTTACAAAAATAATGGAACTCGTCCCATAGCCTATAAGTCATTAAAGAATTGTCAAAGCGAGTTTAAGTGGGTCCGGCGGAACCTTTGCTAAATGGATCAGAAAAAGCAAACAGCCCTTGACTTTTTTGGTTCTTTTGGAGCCTGTCACGCCCAATGGCGTGATGCAAGAAAAAAAGAACAATAGAAAAGCAAAGAAAATGTACCTTTCCCGTTTTTTACATCTACCGACAGAGGATTTGATGTTCTGTTGTTGTTGGGGAGATTGTGGAGAAAAGGAAGGAACTGCGAAGCGGAGTAGTGGACAGTCCGAAGGATCTTCAAGAGAAGGTCTTGAATAGGAGCGGATAAAGACAAAGTAAATCCTAAGTGAAATTCATAAAGAAAGATGCGGACTCGCAGAAAAATTTTATCTTTATAAGTTAATAAAATGTTAAATGCACTAAAAAAATTGGTTTTGTAAAAAAAAAAAAACCGATCTTTAGAGCATTATGTTTTTAACATTTAAAACTTTAACTTATGAAAAAGTTGTATTTACTTATCGGTTTTGCCCTCATGGGCGTATTATTTTTTGCTTGTCAGAAGGATGAGCCTGTTGTGGAGCAATCTTTCGTTGATAATACGGAGGTGGGGTCGGAGGAGAGGACTATTGATTATCTACCATGCTTTCAACAAGGGAACTGCCCCTGTATTGTTATGAGTGTAATGCCACCAAGTTTTGCACACCGCGCCTATACTTGTATGTCTGGTTTAAATCCTGTTGGAGGGTCAGCTACTTCACTTATGCAGGACGCCAATGGTGTTCATGTTCCGCCTCAGTTGCTTTGTAATTTACCATTAGGTGTATGCGATGAAGAAGGACTTCCACCACCTGCTATAGGTCATGTGCTGCAATTTGATAACCAAGGTGGATTTAATTATAACGACTTTTATCATTTTTGTATGACCCCCGATAATATTGCAATGGTTTGTAATCCATATTCATTTCCTATAGACATGCACTTAATGTGCAATCCGGATGCTCCAAATTATCAGATGGCTACATTTACCTTGGCAGGTGGACAATGTAAATATTTCAGGATTACTAATCATTGCCATATTGAAGACTGTAATTAATATACGATTCATTTCTGGAAAAAGAAAAAAATTATTATCTTTGAATAGTACTTGGAAAAATTTATAGGATGTTTAGTGCAAAACTTTTTGAATTTAGGCTTTTTATTATAAAAGTATTCGTTATTGCATTTTTAATTCTGATACAAATATCTGTATATTCCCAACGCCCCTTTATCACCACCTGGAATACAGAAAACTCCGGTGTAACAGACTCAAATGAAATCCTGATACCCGGCTCTGGCTCGTCTTATTTAATTGAATGGGAGGAGATAGACAATCCGGTTAATTCAGGTTCGTTAATAGGTTCTCAAAATCAATTGGTGAGTTTTCCTGGTCCGGGCATATACAGAGTAAGTATCAGTGGTGATTTTCAAAGTATTCAATTTAACAATGAGGGTGATCGCCTAAAGTTGTTATCCATAGAACAATGGGGAGATATTAAGTGGACAACAATGGAAAGTGCATTTATGGGCTGCAACAATATGGAACTAAATGCTACCGATACCCCGGATTTGAGTCGAGTAGAGAGTATGAGTAAAACATTCTTTTTGTGCTTTAATTTTAACTCATATATCAATCATTGGGATGTAAGTAATGTAACCAATATGGACAGCCTATTTGCCCTGAGTATCTTTAATCAACCACTAAGTGATTGGGATGTCTCTAAAGTAACGACTATGTCTGGGATGTTTTCCTATTCTTTGTTTAATCAGGATCTGAATAACTGGGATGTCAGTAATGTGACCAATATGTCCTGGATGTTTAGTGGTGCAACTGATTTTAATGGAGATATATCAAATTGGGATGTCAGTAATGTGACCAATATGTCCTGGATGTTTAGTAGTGCAACTGATTTTAATGGAGATATATCAAATTGGGATGTCAGTAATGTGACCGACATGTCCTTCATGTTTAATTTTGCAAGAAATTTTAATGTCGATATAGATTTTTGGGATGTAAGCAGTGTTACAAATATGAGTGCCATGTTTTGGCATGTAAGTGCATTTAATCAACCACTTAACAACTGGTATGTCAGTAATGTTAAAGATATGTCTGGGATGTTTAATGGGGCTTCCTCCTTTAATCAACCCCTTGATAATTGGGATGTATCCGGTGTAACGAATATGGGTGGCATGTTTTTACAGGCACGAACTTTTAATCAACCGCTTAACATTTGGGATGTATCTAGTGTAACAGATATGGGGCTGATGTTTCAGGGTGCTATCTCATTTAATCAACCCCTTGATAATTGGGATGTATCCAAGGTAAAAAGTATGGGTCGAATGTTTAAGGATGCTACTTCCTTTAATCAACCGCTTAACAGTTGGGATGTTTCTGGTGTGGAAATTGTACCAAATGTAACACTTCCGGCTATGTATGAAATGTTTGCCGGGGCAACTTCCTTTAATCAGCCATTGGATAATTGGGATGTGTATGGAGCAACAGATATGCGAAGGATGTTTTATGGTGCCACCTCCTTTGATCAGAATCTGGGTAAGTGGGAATTTAATGAAGAAAGCCGACTGAATGAAATGTTCGATCGCTCGGGGATGGGCTGCGAAAACTACGACCTCACCCTAATGGGCTGGGCAGATAATCCCAATACACCGGATAACCGCACATTGGGAGCTATAGGACTTCATTACTGGCTGGCAGCAGATGCAAGAGCGATTCTAACTAATGAAAAAGGCTGGAACATCAGTGGTGATGCCTTTGCGGACTGTGACTATAAAGACTGCGACCTCCCCCCAACAACAATCAACATCTTGGGCCAATACCCCTCCTGTCCGGGTGAAGAAATCCGGCTCAGAGCAGAAGGCGATGGTGAGGAATACTTCTGGTTTAAAGACGGTCAGCCGATAGTGGGGCAAAACGAGCGGACTCTTGTTGTGATAGAAGCGGGCTTATACTCCGTCATCTACACAGACGATCAAAACTGCGAAAGTGAGGAGAGCGATGCCTTAGAGATTATTTTTTTGGATCCCTCCGATCCGCCCATACTGCTGAATGTAGGTGATGCAGTGCTGCGCTCCACACGACCCAATTGTAGGGGATTTGCTTTTTGGGAGGCGGAGATATTGACTTGTGGTGATATCAATGAGATTGAGAAAAGATCGCATTGGCGATTGGATTTGTTCAATACAGGACAGTTTGATATCCTCAGTACTCAGCCCCGACCCGATGGCTCTGCGAGAAACAATCTAAGGATAGAAGAGGAGCTACCACTAGGAATCCACCGCTTAGTTTGGGAGATCAGAGACGAGCACGGCAATCTGCTCATTGAGGAACAATTCATCACTCTGGTGGACATGAATCCTCCCAATCCGGTCTGTATGCACGGCATATCCACTAATCTGAGTTCCAATACCGGCGCGGTGACCATACCTGCAAGGGTATTTGACGTAGGCAGTTGGGATGATTGTACGGATAAAGAAGATCTGATTTTCACTTTCAGCAGTGATCTGAGCCACACTCACCACACCTGGACCTGCGATGATCTGGACGGAGAGCAGGAAATCACCTTTACCGTAGAGATCTGGGTCACCAATCAATACGGTCATC
>RECS01000141.1 GCA_007693915.1 Saprospirales bacterium
AATAGGAAAAACTTATCCCATGGGAATTGAGCAACTTATACTTGAACTTGAAAGAAAAGAAGGCGTTAAAGAGGGAATCGAGAAAGGAATAGAGAAAGGAATAGAGAAAGGAATCGAAAGAGGATCAATAGAGACCAAAACACAAGTAATCCTCAATGGATTTAATAATGGTTTAGATGTATCATTATTGGCAAATATCACTGGTTTAACTGTCTCAGTGGTAGAAGACATTTTGAGGCAACATGGAAAAAGGGAATAGCTTTTATTCTATTTTAGTAAATAAAAAAACAGAAGGAAAAAAACCTAGCTGATCGCAATACATACTATTAAAGAATAGACTTCTATTTTCTTAATAATTAGTTATTCTTCCCCCAGACTGAAATGAACGGGGAGTGCTTCTAGAATAAATCTCAACAGTTAGTCAGCTTGCAAGATCAATTACCTATCCACAGTCTTAACAAAAAAAACTCTCTGTGTCCTCCGCGAACTTTGCAATGAAACTTTCTCGAACCACAAATAAGACATCAAGCTAAGGAACTAATAAACAATCCTACATGATAATAACTCTAGGGATTGTCAAGAGATGCTAAGTTATTTATAAAAAAGACCATAGTAATTCAAACAAAGAATACTTGAGGTATTTTCAAAAAAACAAAGAAACCAAAAACTATAAACTTAAATGGCTCTCGCTAGCCATCACGACTTTTTGCCAAAAATCAAATGATCTAGAGAATATTTACCGGGACCGGTCACAAAAATAATAAAATAGCCGAAAAAGAAAGTCAATGCCAATTCTTTTTGAGAAAAAGGATCTGGTCCGTGTAGGATAAATGCAGCAACAAACATGGTAAACAAAAGTGGAATTAAAACTAACCTACTTCCAAGACCTACCATTAGTAAAATTGCGCAAAACAACTCAGAAAAAATAGCCAAAGCCATTGACAATTCATTCCCAACTCCTAATGGGTCAGGGAAGCCGGAAGCTCGCTCAGAATAATTTACAAATTTTGGCCAACCGTGAGTAAGCATCATTCCACCAAAAGCCAGTCTGGTAATTAATAATGTCAAATTGTAGCCCAATTCAGATGGCTTTTTCAGCAAAAAACTTTTTAATGAGTTCATGATTTCTATTTATTTAGTTAAAATTTTAATCCAAATGTAAAATAGGCTGATGCATCTCTTATTTCTCCAGAAGCTGACTCATTCTGATAGATATCCGTCAACGCCCTTCTGGTAGTAAAGCCAAAGTGAAATCTGGAGATTTCAAGGCCGAATCCAATATTATACCCCCACTCTGTTTCACTAAATTCGTCATCGTAATCAATAGAAATACCACCTTGTTTTCCCCCAAAATTATACCTAAAATACGGTCCGCCAAGCACAAAAACTCTTGCCTCGGTTCCCTCGGAGAATAAATTGTATTGAATATTCAAAGGTGCTGTTAGGGATTGTCTTCTAAAATTATCTTCCACCCATTTGCTGCCATTTAAATCAAAAAGCACTTCTGGCTGTAAAGTAAACTTATCACTCAAATGAAATTGTGCAAACAAACCAATCCCAAAATTAAATACAGCGTTGGCGTCAAAGAACTCGTCCCTGTATTTATGATGCCCACTGCCCGTATGGGATATAATACCATAATTAAAGAATGGGCGTCTTAATTCAACCACTTGCCCATCAACAACTCTAGCAGCTGCTACAAACGAAGATGAAGGTTGTAGTTGAGGAAGGTTTGAATATTCTGTCACCAACTTTGCCATATATTTTTTTACGCTTGACATACCGTCATAATCCAATAAATCATAGGTATCTTCAGGCTGATGATAAGGTGAAGTAAGACCGGTAAATACATGAATGGCCGGTATGCCGACACTACCAAAAGGCCAGGTATCAGTCCTCCTTTCAATTTGGTGTCCTCTTGCTTTTATCCTTATGTCTTTTTCGCCAGCGATCCTTGCAGCAATTTCCTCACCTCCATCAAGAGCGCCGATACCTTTCATATCTAAGCCACCATATTCCTCCAACATTCCAACCATATCCAGGCTAAACATTAACTTTATATCAGCTGGATTTACAATGGAATCTCCAACAAATCGGCGCGCTCCATGAAGCCCACTTTCTTCTGCATCAAAGGCTGCAAAGACAATCGTTCTGCCAATCTGATCCCTGTTTGCTGAAAAATATTTCGCAAGTTCAATCAGAGTTGCCGTCCCTGAAGCATTGTCGTCTGCACCATGGTAGATAACCTTTTCACCAGCTCTTATCACATACCCCATATGGTCATAGTGTGCACCTATAACTATAACCTCATCGCGTAAATCAAGATTGTTTCCTTGAATTTTACCTACAATATTATAGGCAGGAACCCATGCTAAGCCAACTCTAATTTGAAAAGGATGGAGAAAACTCTCTCCTATCGGCTCCAATCCGGCAGCTTCAAACTCGTCTATAATGTACTCACGTGCTAACTCTATTCCGGCAGTACCCAATCCCCTACCTTCCATTTCCGGAGAAGCTAAAAGTCTAACATGTTCTTTTAGTGCATCAGCAATGTCCGTAGTTTGAGCAAAAAAGTTAAATGGCGCAAAAAGGAAAAGGAGGAAGAAAACCTGAAATAACTTCGTCATCAGTCTAAATTTTTTTTCCAAAGATAAACACATAAGCTTGTCTAAGGTTGAATATATTATAAAAAAGCACTTTGAGTTCGGGATAAAATAATTTTATTTCTCTGCTAAAAAAGTAGCGTACATCAAAAAAGATTATATTTGTCGCAAGAAAAATAACCATAGCAGAATGGCATTATTTCACAAATAAATTTGAAAAATTAAAATATGAAACATTACTGGATATTATTAGCATTTGTCGGTTTAGTTTTTTCAGCTTGCGGTGAACACAACTGTTCCGACGAAAACGAAATGGAAGAAGCTTCAATGGAAGTTGAATTCAAAGGTGTAAATGCATCAATGGAAGTTGGTGAGATGGGCTGCATGATATGCGTAGGAAAAGTTACGGATGCACTTAAAGAATTAGATGGGGTTGCGAATATTAAAGTAAGTCTGGAAGAGGAAAAAGCAGCATTTGAATACGATCCAAATAAAATCAGTCTGGACGAAATTGCCAAAGTCATCACTGATCTCGATTATGTAGTTGGGGCTTATGGCGATTTGTCAATTGATAATTGATAATGGATAATTACGAAATACGAAATACGAAATAAAATGACCGTTCGGCTTCGGTTATTTCTACAGACTCGAAACATAGCAGGGCAAGTAATGGATAATGGATAAATGACAGCGGACAGTAAGTCTAGCGATAAATTAAAATCTACAGCATAAGCAATTAGCTAAATAGATCCTTAAAAATCCGTGATATTAAATTCTTGCAACAAGCCAGTGGCTAAAGACCATAATCTATAGGCTATATTCCAATAGCTCTTAAAGTAACTTTTATGATAAAACTTGGATTGATAGGAAGAGAATTAGGTCACAGCTTTTCACCGGAATATTTCAAGAAAAAATTTACTGCTTTAGGTGAGCAGAATGAATATTCGTATGAGGCCTTAGAATTTGAAAATTGGGATAAAGCTGAGCGTTTTATTAGACAATCGGGATATCATGGATTTAATGTAACCATACCTTATAAAAAGGATGCTGCCAAATTTTGTGATTATCTCGATCATTGGGCGGAGAAAATCAAAGCAGTCAATACATTAGTAACTAGTCCTCACGGTAAAGTATTTGGTTACAACACTGATGCCCCCGGTTTTTTACAAACGCTAACTGATCGAGAGATTAAAGTAAGTAAAGCCTTAATTCTTGGTTCAGGCGGTGCCGCCTCAGCCATCTCAACTGCAATTAAAAATCAGGGAGGTATGTCAATTATTGTTTCAAGATCCAAAAAAAGTGGAGATTTCACTTATGCGGATCTGTGGAAAGATGAAAGCATACTCCGATCTACTGATATCATCATCAATTGCAGCCCGATCGGCACTTATCCAAAGACTAAAAACTCACCCGATATACCTTACCATCAACTTAATTCTGATCAAATACTTTACGATCTTGTATATAATCCACCAGAAACCGTATTTTTGAGGCGTGGAAAAAAAGCCGGTTGCAGAACCATAAATGGATATGAAATGCTCTGTAACCAAGCTGATTTATCTTGGGAAATTTGGTACTCATTCGTAAAGGAAGCTTAACAAATAGTATCGGTAGAAAGTTAATTTAAAGTGTTCCTGTAACTTATTTAAACAAGCAAAATAACTGATGGGCAAAATAGATTTTTCAGATACTCAGATCGCATTCGAATCTAAATCGGACAAAGAATTGAAATTTATGGAATTCCTATTCAGGATGATGAGCAAGCAAAAGCTTACAAATCTTGCATCTTCTGTAGGTTTGAAGTTTATTAAATGGGGGATTCCTGGCGCTCGCTATTTTGTTGAAAAAACCATTTTCAGCCACTTTTGTGGTGGAAAAAGCTTAGAGGACAGCATAATTACCATTAAGGATTTAGAGAAATATGAGGTGGCTACGGTTTTAGATTATGGAGCAGAAGGAAGTGAAGACGAGGAAGATTTCGATCGCACCCTCAATCAAACCTTAAAATCCATAGATTTTGCAGCGACTTATCCATCTGTACCTGTATTGAGTACAAAGGTAACCGGAATAGCACGAACCCAATTATTAAAAGATTACCAGAAAAAAAGGGGAAACTTAGAATTAGAGGAACTACAGGAATTTAACCGTGCATATGAAAGACTAGATAAGATTTGTAAAGCTGCCTCAGAAAAAGGGGTAGGTATAATGATAGATGCCGAAGAAAGCCCAATTCAGGATTCTATCGACTTTCTGGTAGAAAAAATGATGGAGAAACACAACCAAACAAAGGTGGTGGTTTATCAAACCTTTCAAATGTATAGACGCGATAAACTGGATTATCTAAAAAAACTATTAAAGGATGCTAATGACAAAGGATATCTACTTGGAGCAAAATTAGTGCGCGGTGCATATATGGAGAAAGAACGCAAATGGGCAAAGGAAGGTGGCTACCCCTCTCCTATTCACACCACTAAGGTAGATACCGACAATGCCTATGATGAAGGAATCAGATTTTGTATAGAAAACTACCAGAAAATAGCACTTTGTAACGCAAGCCACAACCTAAGAAGTTCTGAATTAATGATAGAGCTCATTGAAAAAGGTGGTCTCCAAAAAGATCACGCTCATCTAAACTTCTGCCAATTGTATGGCATGAGTGACTATATTACCTACAATCTAGCCAAAGGTGGTTTCAATGTAGCAAAATACGTTCCCTACGGTCCCGTCAAAGAAGTAATTCCTTACCTAATTCGAAGAGCAGAAGAAAATACTACTGTAACCGGAGAAATAGGTAGAGAACACCAAATGATACTGGATGAGTTAAAGCGGAGACGAAAAAAATGATTTCTATATACAGTATGACTCTTAAGCATTAATAAACCTCCACCTTACCGACAATTTCCTCTCCAAAGTACTGATTGATCTGGTCTTTCAATTGGTGGCGCGACATATTTAATTCGGACTTCAATGAAGCTGATTCAATATTTAAGCGCAAAACACCGTCTCTAAAAGTCACTTGTTTTGTTTGTTCTTTCACTAATGCTCCCATGCTGTCCTCCCACCATTTTTTAACACGAACCTGATTATAGCCCGAGGAAAGCTCCTTCCTGCCGAGAATAGCCTTTAGGTTTTGTCCGATTTTCTTTTCATTGTTCTTTTTGAACATAGAGACCTGCTTATTTTAAAAGCATAAAGTTAATAAAAAAGGATAAGATAATCACCTTTGTTGAACATTGAGAAGAAATAACCAAGGTTATTGAAACACTAAATGGTTATTTTTAAACCACATGCTTGTAATTAATACCCTAGCTTACCATCAACTTTTAGTTTCAGCAACCCATTTTTCCATTTCGTCCAGACCCAATTTCCTAAAATCGAGTATTAAAGTCTCCCCCTTTTTTAGTTTAAACCTGATTTTTTCTTTATATCTATCAATAACAAAATCCTCAATATCACCTATTTTTAGGTTTACCTTTGGAGATATAATGTCAGGCTTGTAAGCTATTCTATCCTCATCAACTTCAATGATATTGTTCTGAGGAAGTACATCCAAGCTCAGGAGTAACCAAACTAACCCATAAGAAAATAAAAAAACAATGGCAAGTCCCTCAATAAATTGGATTCCACCAGACCCCAAATAGCTGCCTAACATCCAAAGAAAGGCAAAAAACATAAAACCTAAACTGAAGAATACTTCCTTTTTCATTTGCCTCATCTTAATATCCTGAATGCTTGTAGGCCATCTATCGTTCAAAATTACAGCACTTAATCCGGATTTCAGAAAAAAATAATAGCACCTAAAAATCTATGTGCCGATGTGGTTTAAAAAACATGCCACAATCCAACTTTACCAGATAAATTGTTCCCAAAATCCTATGTACAGCTAAGCAATGCCTTGGGCTTGATAAATTATCTATTTGGCTTAACAAATAATGTTGTAATCCGCTTTACGAAACAATTAGGAAAAAGCTGTGATTTAATTTTTTTTAACCACCTAGAATCATAGACACATATAGATTTGCCCTTTATGTACCTTAACAATCACACATCCGTAATGACATCAAACCCCTTATAGCTTCCTACCAACGCAAGACAGCTGACCTTTTCGGCAATGTTTTTTCTCTTGATTTTTCCGGCGATTTGATTTAATGTGGCACCACTTCCTACTGCATCATCAATTATGAGTAGATGTCGGCATTTTATGGAATCAGTTACTGCAAAAGTTTTCTCAGCATTGTTGATGCGCTCTCCGATTCTGCTCAGCGATTTTTGAGGGACAGGAATCCTTCCCGAGACTTTGTGAATCTTTATCAGTGGTAAATTGATTTTTAGCTCCATAGTAAGGTATTTCATGATTTGTGTCTCCCTTTTAATGGTCGGAGGCACGAAAGCAATAGCATCAAAATCCTGCTCCTTTATCAATTGATCGATGGTGGGTTTTATCTCTTTAACCAATTTCTGCATCAAAAACTTATTCTGAGCTTGCTTGGCAAAATGCAGCAAAGTTCCGAGCTTGGTTTTTCCAAATCTTTCAATGGCATAAAAATCAAGATAAAACAATTGATCGGGATAGATTTCCTCGAAACCTGCTGTACTTTCGAGCTTTTTCATACCATTAATGACAATAGTATCAGCGAAATACTTTTCATACCTCTTCCTTGTTTTTATAAATTCTGAAATGGTTTTCTCCGCCGGAAGATTTCTTTTGGTACACCATACCGCAAATCCCATGACTCCATCATATAGCTCGCCCAATTCAGTAATCATCAGGAAGTGCTTTTTCAAATAATCTTTCGTCTCCTGATTCACATAAATCTCCTCAAAATCCTTGAGCAAATCAGGTTCAGCTAATCGATAAATAGTTCTGGGAGTCCTGCCAAACTTTTCCACTTCCCCTGAGTTCATCAATTGCTTTAGAGCAATATGAACACCCTGCTTTGTCACCTCCAAAGTTTTGGAAATTTCCTTTACGGACAATTCTCTTTTTTCATCTAAAAGATTCAGGATTTGTTCTTTGATCATTAGTTTTTGTTTTTTACTATAAATGGTCAATAGTAAAAAATAGTTTCAAATTAGCGAGAAAACCAAGAAAAAAAGTATTCGAATGAACCGTTTTAATTCTGCACCACTCCATCAATGGATTCAATTAAACGTCCGTTTTGAAAAACCTGAATCATGGTTCGGCAAGTCTCCTTATCCATAGACATTGCAAAAGAAAATTCGTCTCCATTTTGTTGTTGTTGAAAAGAAATCACATAACTTGCAGGGAAAGTCCTGGGCATTTGACGACGAATTTCTTCAGCATAAGGACCGTGAATCTCCATTTCTACCATTTCATTATTTCTTTCAGGCAACTCACTCATGGTAAGGTTTGATCGACGATATCGCTCTCCTGCTGAGGAGGATTCCATTTCACTTTCTGTCAATCCGAAAACCTGATCTGAACCAAGGTTACAGAAAACTGCTTCAATATTATAAGGAAAATTAAAAGACCTAGATTTTTCCCATCGATTATTGGGGTGGACAATCAAACTATTTCCACTAATCAAGACACTGCGATCGCCGGCATCAAAAACCAGTCTGCCATTGTTCCTGTTTCTGATTTCAGTACAGCAGTCATTTGTTTCAACAACTTCAATTTCTCTTCTCATCTCCATCGGAGGACAAGGTACGCCACCACAGGATGCTGTTACCGTTGTCTCAAATATGAAAGTTTTAGGTTCACCGTCGGTACCAACAGATATTGGCCCACTTCTCCACCCTCTTCCACTTGGAGACTTAAATGGTTGATTTCTTGTCATTTGGTGAGAATATTCTATGGAAGAGGGACAGTGATCGGGACAATTAACAGTCACCTCAGGTGGCTGAAATTCAATATAAGGAGTAAGTGAGGTAACAGTATTCCCCTCAATTAATGATCGATTTGCATGCTGTCCGATGTCATCCATACCATATGCGACACCTTCACTTACCACATTTACCTCATCGCAAACACATGGAGGATCGGCAGGTTCAAAAACATCTGAAGGGGTTTCTGTGGATTCTAAATTCCCTTCTGCTGTCTCCACAACATGAGATGCCTCATGAGTTGCATCAAATAAATTAGGAGTTTCGCCAAAGGCTACATCATCACCAAGTGCAGGAGCCTCTGCTCCAAGGGATTCGGTGTCTTCCTCAGCGCCTGAACCTAAATGTGGTTTTACATCATCAAGGGAAGCTCCAAACGATTCTTCAATTTGATCCTTATGCGGGACAACCTCCTTAATTACTTTAGCTTGCTCTCCAACAAACTTAAATGATTCCCAAATACTGACCGCACCCGCTTCAAACTCCTCCTTCATACTTTCAGGAGCCTCATCGAGATCAATTGAAGTAGCTTCAGTAAATTGATCAATTAGGTTTTCTCTAAAGTCATCAAATACATATGGAGTTCCAATCAAAACAGAAGTGTAAATCCAGAATGTTTGCTGAATAGTCGTTTCTCGAAAATCTTCTCTATCAGACAACGGTGTTATCAGGTTCCCATCGTCAATTAATTCATCAACTGTTTCAGATATTTTAATTATGGCATCAAAAATTAAATCAACAAATAGTTCGGTATCTTTTCGAGGATCTAACTGCACAACAGGCACCTCCCGGTCAAATGAGAAAATTGGATCTAAAAAAAAGTCCGGCTGATCCTCTGGAAAACCAGTAACTAAAGGAGGGTCCAAATCAGGTTCAAATATTGGAGCTGGTACCGGAAAATCAAAAATATCATCTTGTAAATCTCTGGGAAGAGGATTGACCGGTAATATAATAGTTGGTGGCAATGCAATTTCAATCGTCTCTCTTCCTGATTCGTCAAAAAAATCATCACCAGCACTCCAGGGTCTTATGGGTGGTATTATGAACTCACCATCAAAAAAGTCATCAAGAGGAACAGGAGGAATTGAAGGATTAAATCCATCCTGATCAAAATTATTCATACGGGGTTCAATCCATTTATCGAGTGGTGGCATAGTCTCGCCTAATGGAACAGGTGGTAAAGTGACATCTACACAATATCCATTTAGTGGGAATATTATTTCAGGGGCAGGTGTTGACGCAGAACCGCCGGGAACAGTAACCGACCCTTGAGGTGGCAAGATATATGGCTGATTCCTTCCATTAGAAGGTATAAAAGCAGGCGGAAAATTAATCAAAATATCCTCGTCGGTCAAATTCTGCAAGTGTACATCACCAATATGACCAGTAGTATGCCCAGTCCCGGTTACACTTATTTGCATTTGATCCCCGCTGACTTTAAAAATAGAAACTCCAGATTGGTCACTAAAGGTTTTATTTTGAGAAAATACTACGGTACTTTGACAAAAACAGAATAACACCAAAAACACAAAAAGAATAGAGATAAAATTTTTCATAGCTAAAAGTTTAAATTTGCAGCTAATATACGAAATTTTGTTGAATTATCAAAGAAAAACAAATCTTAATGAACTTTTTTAAACTTTTTACAGAATAACAGAACTTTGACCAAAGCCGGAAAATGAGAATAACTCTCCTCTTACCTCCATTAAAAATGGTTTCATCATCATGCCCTTTTTTCAAAACCTTATCAGCTTTATTACAGTTTAATTTGCAGATTTTCTTCATTTTTATTAATCGGAGAAAACAAAATTTCCAAATTATTAATTAGTGACACAAGACAAACAAAAAATTGCAATAATCGGTAGTGGGGTTGCCGGTCTTGCAGCAGCTGTAAGGCTAGCTGCACGAGGACATCAGGTTTCAGTTTTTGAAAAAAATGCATTCCCCGGTGGTAAACTATCAGAGATCAGAGCCGGTAATTACCGTTTTGATGCCGGACCCTCCCTTTTTACCATGCCGCAATGGGTGGATGAACTTTATGAAATGGTCGGAATGGAGGCAAGTGACCATTTTAACTACCATCGACTTGATACGCTGTGTAAATACTATTGGGAAAATGGCAAAGAACTTGAGTTTTATGCAGACCTCGATAAAACGGGGAAGGTGATCTCTCAGAAATTCGGAGAAGCTCCGGATGCATTGCATCGCTACCTCTCCAAAAGCAGGAAAAAATACAAGCTCGCCGGGGAGATTTTTCTAAAAAAGCCCCTCAATCAACTCAATACTTGGTTCAATAGGGATGTAGCAAAAGCACTGACCTACATCTTCGGTTACGACTTGTTCCGGTCTATGGATAAAACCAACAAATCTGCCTTCAAATCCCCGGAGCTCATACAGCTTTTCAATCGCTATTCAACTTATAACGGAAGTGATCCCTACCGCAGCTCGGGTATGTTTTCCATGATACCGCATATTGAGATGGATATGGGAGCCTGGGCACCAGAGGGCGGCATGATTGCCATTACGAAAAGTCTTCATGACTTAGGAATAAAACTCGGTGTAAAATATCATTTTAATTCAGAAGCGACTAAAATTCTTCATAACAATAATTCGGTCACAGGACTTAAAGTCAATGGAGAGAAATATGACTTTGACATCGTGGTCAGTAACATGGACATTAGTCTTACCTACGAAAAATTGCTCTCCGAAATCAAAATGCCGAAAAGCATAAAATACGAAGAGCGGTCAAGTTCAGGCTTCATTTTTTACTGGGGCATAAAAGGGGAATTCCCGGAACTGGATGTGCACAATATCATTTTTAGTTCGGACTATAAAGCTGAGTTCGATGCCATTAGAAACAATAAGATTCCCGACAATCCAACCATTTATATAAATGTAACTTCAAAATACCATCCACCTGATGCCCCGGAAGGTTGCGAAAACTGGTTTGTGATGATCAACACCCCCTCAGATACCGGACAGGATTGGTCAAAAGTCAGAGAAATGTTGCGGAAAAAAATCACCTCCAAACTCAGTGAAATTCTGGACAGAGACATCAAGTCTCTCATCGAGATAGAGGAAGTGCTCGATCCTACTTCTATCGCCTCACGCACACTTTCAGCTGACGGGGCATTATATGGCAGTAGCTCAAACAGCATGTGGGCTGCATTTCTTAGACATTCAAATAAACACACTAAAATTAAAGGTTTGTATCTTTGCGGTGGCAGTGTGCATCCCGGGGGTGGTATTCCCTTATGCCTCTCTTCTGCTCGAATAGTGGACGACCTTATTCATCAAGACCTCTCAAAAAGCTAATTATGGAAAAAATCAACCCCAAAACTATTTCTATTCTTGTACTGGCTATCCTTTATCTGGTAGGGGCATTAGGGATTGGTTTGCAACTTTTTTCCGGAATAGAGGGACTGACTTCTCTGCATTTGTTCATCAGTTTTGTATTTCTGGTTTACTGGCACGAAAAAAAGCACATTAAGTTCTGGTTGTGGATTATCACTGCATATGTAATCGGGAGCTTGGTAGAATATCTGGGCGTCCAATACGGTTTTTTGTTCGGTAGCTATGAATACGGACCGAATATGGAACCAACTGTATTGGGTACTCCAGTCATAATCGGTATTAATTGGATTCTGGTATCCTACTGTTTTACTTTTGTCCTTGCAAAATGGTTGTTCAACAAGGTAAAAATGGTAGCTCTTGCAATTATTTCGGCAGTTTTCATGACTGCCTTTGATGTGTTGATAGAACCTGTAGCGATTGCTCTGGATTTTTGGTCATGGGCGGGAGTGAGTGTTCCATGGACAAATTATACCGGTTGGTTGGTTGTTTCCTTTGTGATTAACTATCTCTTTCTCAGGTTAAATATCCATCAAAGTAAAAACCCATTAGCGATATGGATACTCATTTTTCAACTGTTTTTCTTTATCTTTGTTTATCTGACAAGAGTTAGTTAAAAAATAAAACGCAATGGGACTTTACATCTGGTATGCATTCATCGTTATCCTCACCTTCGCCTTTATGGAATTTATGGCGTGGTTTGCGCATAAGTATATCATGCACGGTTGGTTATGGTCCTGGCATGAGGATCATCATGACCCCAATTTAAAAGAGGGCCATTTTTTCGAGAAAAACGATTTGTTCTTTCTGGTTTTTGCTATTCCAAGTGCTTCAGCTTATATTGTTGGCTTAGCTACACCCCATCTGTGGTTGCTTTTTGTCGGTATCGGAATATCGATTTACGGACTGGTGTATTTTTTAATTCATGATGTCTACATCCATCAGCGTTTCAAATGGTTTAAGCAATTGGACAGCAGATATTCCAGAGCAATACTCAGAGCTCATGGAAGGCATCATTCTAAAAGGACAAAGGAGGATGGTGAATCTTTTGGTCTGCTCATCGTCCATCCGAAGTTTTTCCGAGATGACTATAAGGTGAGCGGGCGGGATCAATAAAGGCATTTCTTACATCTTCAAAAATGTGTTTCTGGTCGATATTTTTTCCTATACAAAACCAAATACACTTATCTTTGCGTTCATTCTTGCAAATAATTAAACTTTAAAATATGTTTAGAATTGGTTTGTTTTTGCTAACAAATATAGCGGTTATTGCATTAGCAACTATTGTTATGAGCTTCCTTGGTGTAGGAAATTACCTTGACGAAGCCGGTGGATTAGATCTTTATCAACTCCTAATATTTTGCTTTATTTTTGGAATGGCAGGATCGTTTATTTCTTTGCTGATTTCCAAGCCTATGGCAAGATGGACTACAAAGGCAAAAGTAATTAAAGAACCAACTAATGCTACAGAGAGATGGCTAGTGGATGAAGTGAGAAAAATGTCCAACGAGGCAGGAATAAAAATGCCGGATGTAGCCATCTTCCCAATGCGTCAGGCCAATGCCTTTGCGACGGGTTGGAACAAAGACAAAGCCCTCGTAGCTGTCAGCAGTGGGATGTTGGAAAGATTTACCAAAGAAGAAGTCGCTGCGGTAATGGGCCATGAAATAGGTCATGTCGCCAATGGCGATATGGTAACTCTAGCACTAATTCAAGGAGTGGTTAATACCTTCGTGATGTTTTTTGCCCGAATAATTGGATATGCCGTGGACAAAATTGTTTTTAAAACTGAAAGAGGAGTCGGACCTGGATTTTACATCACTGTGATAGTTGCACAGATTGTATTAGGTATCCTTGCTTCCGCTATAGTCATGTGGTTCTCCAGAAAAAGAGAGTTTGTGGCAGACCGAGATGGTGCTAAATATGGTAGCAGGCAAGGAATGATATCTGCTTTACAACGATTAAAAGTAGAATCAGGAGCAGCGAGTCAAATGCCTGAATCTATGGCTGCATTTGGAATTACCTCAGGAAAATTGCAGGGCCTAAAAGCCTTATTTGCCAGCCACCCACCATTGGATGACAGAATCAGAGCTTTGCAGCAAGCAGTATAATTAAAAAGGTAATTATCTGATTAAAAAATATTCCGACCATTTCTTAAAAACGGTTTTAGGAGTAATAAATAAAAGGGGGCAATAACGCCCTCTTTTTTTATCTACCTCAAATTCAACCCTCTTTAAATTTTTTAAAAAAACCTTTTTGTCTATCTTTGGGGTCTTTTAATTTCAGTGTCTTGATGCCCTTTTTAAAACAGGGGCTACAGCTAATCATAAAAAATAGGTTAAAAATATGAGAATAGTAAAAGAAGCGAAAAACTTGAGTCATAAAGAACTGAAGACGTGGGTGAACGAAGTTGCAAACCTACTAAAGCCTGAAGGTATTTACTGGTGCGATGGAAGTCAAGAAGAATACGACAGTCTTTGTAACCAATTAGTAGAAAAAGGAACATTTATACGTCTAAATCCTGAAAAAAGACCCAACAGTTATGCTTGTTTTTCTGACCCTTCTGATGTAGCGAGAGTTGAGGACAAAACTTTTATCTGCAGCAAATTCAAAGATGATGCAGGGCCGACGAACAATTGGATGGCACCCGCAAAAATGAAAAAAACTTTGCAACCACTATTAAATGGTGCTATGAAAGGAAGAACCATGTATGTCATTCCATTCTGCATGGGACCATTGGGCTCGCCAATTAGCAAAGTGGGTATAGAAATCACCGACTCCGAATACGTTGTGGTCAACATGAAAATAATGACCCGCATGGGAGCTGCAGTTTTAGAACAACTAGGAGAAGACGGAGAATATGTAAAAGCAATACATACACTTGGAGCCCCACTAGAACAGGGACAGAAAGATGTGAAATGGCCTTGCAACCCGGATGTAAAATACATTGTGCATTACCCTGAAGAGAGGAGTATCGTTTCATACGGTAGCGGATATGGTGGAAATGCCCTTTTGGGTAAAAAATGTTTTGCGCTCAGGATAGCATCGGTTATGGCCAGAGATGAAGGCTGGTTGGCTGAGCATATGCTCATTCTTGGAATGGAGGACGCAAAGGGCAAAAAAGATTATGTCGCTGCTGCTTTCCCTTCTGCCTGCGGCAAGACCAATTTTGCTATGATTATTCCTCCTGATTCCTTTGAGGGATATAAGGTAACTACTGTAGGCGATGATATTGCGTGGATAAAGCCGGGTCCTGATGGCAGATTGTATGCCATTAATCCCGAAGCGGGTTATTTTGGAGTAGCTCCCGGGACGAATTACAAGACCAATCCAAATGCAATGGAAACCATTAAGTCAAACTCCATTTTTACTAATGTTGGGGTTACTCCTGACGGAGATGTATGGTGGGAAGATTTGACCGATAAAGCTCCCGAGGGCATTGTCAATTGGCGTGGCGAGGTACACGATCCCGCTTCCGGGAAACCGGTTGCTCACCCCAATGCGAGATTCACCACCCCTGCCAACCAGTGTCCAAGTATAGATCCAAATTGGGAAAATCCTCAGGGAGTGCCTATCAGTGCTTTTATCTTTGGGGGAAGAAGATCCACTACCCTGCCGTTAGTCCATCAAAGTGCCAACTGGAATTTTGGTGTTTATCTGGCAGCTACTATGGGTTCTGAAATGACAGCCGCTGCATTCGGACAAATAGGAAAAGTGAGAAGGGATCCCTTCGCTATGCTGCCTTTTGCCGGTTATCACATGGCAGACTACTTCAGCCATTGGTTGAAATTTGGACGAAATATTGCCGCCCCACCGCGAATCTTCTCAGTCAATTGGTTCAGAAAGGATGAAAAAGGTAAATTTATCTGGCCCGGTTTTGGAGAAAATATGAGAATTCTGAAATGGATAGTCGATAGAGTCAACGGACGCGGAGCTGCCGTAGAAAGTCCTATCGGCTGGATGCCCAGATACGAAGACCTCGATTTCAACGGACTGGAATTCTCAAGAGAGGATTTTGCAAAAATCATGACCGTTGATCGTGAAGAATGGAAAGAGGAACTCCTTGGTCATCAGGAACTCTTTGAGAAAATGTACGACAAAACCCCAAAAGACTTTTTCTTTATGAGGGAGTTACTGTTGTCGGGTTTGTGGAGATCTCCGGAAAAGTGGATTTGATCTTTTGATTTATGATTAGGTCATGCCAAAACTACTTGGGTACAAATCCGAAATCTGAAATCATCAATCATCAATCTGAAATCAATCATTCCATCAAAACAACCCCCTGACTATAAACCTCCCCATCTGCCCGTATCCGCACTATATACTGCCCTGAAGGTGAGTGCGTAGCATCCAATGACAACTGATGCGCTCCAATCGGTAAGTCCTGATGATACACTTGCTGTCCGAGCATATTGTACATACGCAATTCTCCCCTCTCTCTTAGGTCAGAAGTGAAATGCAAATGAAAATGCCCTCTATTTGGATTGGGAAAGAGCACAAAACCCTTTTCCTCCAACTGTTCGCTAAGGTTGGACGGCCCTTCTATGGTAACCCACTCGCAGTAGGTATCCTCGGCATTCTCGTTGCTGACGGTAAGGCATACGTAATAGTCGCCGGGATCGGGAAACTCATGTACACCCGGCTCACGACCGATATAGCTAGTGCCATCACCAAAGTCCCACTCCCAGTGTTCCGGTCTGAAATAGGATGCATCCGTAAACCTACGCTCAAGATGAGTAAGATTCATCCCATTGTACCGAAACCATGCTTTGGGCAGATTGTCTATCCCTAGAGTATCACAGGGGCTACCGTCTATCGGACCTATGCGGTAGTTGGCGTTGTTGGGGAAAGTGCCAGTATTTACCCAGGGAGTTGTAATAAATTCATCACTGACATTAAAATCAGTACCTCCTAATTCCGGATTCAATATTACAGTTATACTATCCTTTGCCCAATGCTGCAACCACATTTCCCCCCTTGGTGTAAGTTTAGGTTCATATATGCCAGGCACAGCATTTTCCATGGTAAAGATATTCAATAGGGTGTCCGCTGATGCTTGCACATTTTCCACCCAGGTGTCGTATTGTATCAAATACCGACCACCGAGTCCACCGTAAAGATATCTTCCTTTGGGACATAGGGTTAGCGACTTAAGGGAATACTTGTGGGACCAGGTTTCCAATTCAAAGGTATGGGAAAAATTAAATGTACCTATACATCTGTCAAAGTCATATACATGAAATTGATAGTCAAATGGGCGGTCATGATAAAATTTCCAGGGATAAAAATGACTTCCTGTCATACAAATATATTGGTCAGTAACATAATTATATATGACCAATCTGCAGTAATACTCCGGGATCTCAATTGCTTCTGAAACATGATAAAAATTCACTCCTTTGTTGTCCAGTAAAAAAACATGCCATCGATCATTCAACATTTCTCTTACCATTATCCACCAATCACGACCGTTTGCATGTCTAATGCCTTTTAAACTTCTGGGGATTGATCTCATTTCAATTAAATTAATATTCTTTTCCACCACCTCGCCCAAACCATCGTCTAAACTTATATCTATTATAGAATAATTTAAACCGGTTCCTCTTACTTGAGATCGAGACACCTCATCATCTGTCATTCCGAGATAAAACAAAAAATATTCATCGTTCCCTACGGGTGAAGGAAGAATGATTGTCCAATCCGGTATATTCACACCTCCTGAGTTATTATAGGCATTTGCCAATAATTCTCCGGACATTACAAAAGTTCGCTCTCCATTCTTCATTATTCGGTGCTCGCGGTTAAACACATCAAACCCATCTGTGTAGAATAGTAAATTACCATCTTCATCCGCCATTATAGATTTGCCTGAACTAGCTCTAATTTTATAAGGATAATCGATTGTAACCAATTCTTTAACATAACCTGTATCGTTAAATGAAAAAAAATGAGCACAACAATATCCTAATTCGCTTTTTCCAGTATACCATACAAAATCTTCCTTTTGAGAATAGACATTAAATTGTAGAAATAGAAATAAATAGAACAGTAAAATTAATCTTGTTGACATGAATATTATGTTTTGAGGTAAGAAAAATAGGGAAGATTAACCTCCCCTATTTTTAAAGTTTTCTATGGTTATCTTGAAATAATTAGTGACCTGGCTTCCTTTTTTCCATTGAGGTTTACCTTTATGGTATATTGCCCTATCGGCAAATGATCCACTGATATTTCCATCAAACTAATTGAACTCTTTATCCTTTCTGTGTGAACTAATTTTCCTGTCGGATCATAAAGTTTCACATCTCCACCTTTTTCAACCGGTGATGAAAATTCTAGATTGAAATAACCCGTTGAAGGGTTGGGAAATATCTCAAACAAAGTAACTTCTGATTCTGAGAGATTAATTAATCTAAACCCCTCTGACTCAATGCAGTTTAACATAATCGCATCGGGTTTATAGTCAAATAGACTGACAATTCCCCTTGCATCAATTACGGAAGGTCCATACTCGAGCATACAACTTTCAGATAATTGAATCAGGGAATTTCTCATAGAAGCACTTATTGAATCCAAACCTTGAGCAGTTCTTACTATTGCTCTCAAAATTAATTTTTCACTGGTAGCATATAGGTTGGGGGTGCTCAATGAAGTTATAGATGGGAGCAAATTTGCAAGATTATCCACTGACTCTTCCCTCCAATTCTGATACATAGTCGATGATAAGGTCCATATAGAATCTATTTGCTCATAAATCTCAGAAATAACTTCTGTCAATTCCAAACTATCAGGATAATCCAACCATTGATCAATAGCCAATTCTGCATCATCATTCAATTCCAAATAAACATCGTAATAAGCATGCCATAAGTCGGATATGCTATCAGGAATAGTCGAGTAATCCTCTATTGCAACTCTCAATTCGTGATAATCCCATAGGCTCGTGCTAAGAGCATCATTCAGAAAACTATCCATTAATGAACCACTGCTACCAATTAGGTCAGGAAAATCTATTAGGTTGCGCAACAAATATCTCTCCGCCTGCCATGTCCTTCTACTTTCAAAATCATCAAATTCCAATTCTCCTCGCGCCACTAAAGTGTCCAGATAAGTCAGAACAGTCACTTCAAAATCCCCTTCAACAATACAATCAAAAATATCATGATCAGAGCAAAAGCCAATTCCTTGAACTGGCTCAAACCACCCAGGATCAGGGGATATACTTCCAGGCCAGCATGTCGTAGTCACAAGGTTCTGATAATCGAGATATCTAGACAAATCTGCATCACCTTCATTCTGAGCCGCCCAAATCCCATAACTGCCAAGCCATTTATTGGCAGAGAACCACTGATCACCGGTTACTCCAGTTTCACCTACATAGTATCCAACATCGTGATTGGAAAAAACATTTCCATCCTGAAATGTATTGCTGTTCCAGTTAGAAAAATGTAATCCTATTTGGGTATTACTGAAAGAATTATCCCTTAGGTAATTACTTGGACTTTCGATTATTTTTAACCCACTGACCTCTACATTTGGAATAGTTAAATATTGCCCAAATATTTCATTTTCTACAATACTATTCCTTTGCCCCCCTAATATTTCTATGCCTGATACCAAATTTGTTTTCTCATGTAATTTTAATATATTTATTACATTACAAGATATTTTATTGCCAACTGAATAGAATCCTTCGGATTTAATACCAAATGTTCCCGAATTTAGATTAATTTCATTGTCACGAATGACAGTTGAATACCCTGAATGAGGTCTAAATGCCGAAATCCAAATCCCACCTGAAAATCGGCTAACATCTTCATCAGCTACTACATCAATTATGTTATTTAAAATACTCCCATTGGATGATGACATTGGAATCACAGAAATCCCTGACCATCGCTGAATCCTTATGTAGTTATTTTTAATGCTAAAGTTCCTAAGCGGATCTGTAAGACGTATCCCAGCGCTTGCATTATCAATTATAACACCTTCAATGTCAGAATAACCTAGGGTACTATATACACCAAAATCTAATCCATTAAATGATTCTATATCATTTGTAGGCCATCCTCTTAATTCTAGACTGCTTTCACCTATTCTCTCAAGGTAACCTTCTGTTTTAATTCCCTTTGAGAAAAACACAGAATTATTAAAGTTAAAATCATGAAAAAGATCAGCATGGATCCGAGCAATAGTATTTTTTAAATAATACCCATATATTAATCCAATAAAAATGTTTGCTCTATTACAAGGATCGTTTCCAACCAAGGAGTTGACAATCGCAAAATTGGTTTTTACACCAGATGTAAAATTGGGTCTACCAAATGGACTTTCCCAATGCAATTTTAATTCTTCAGAATGACTAAATATATTACCTGACAATAGAACTTCCGTTCTTCTTATTGGTAAAAATGGATCATCAAGTTTTACTGCATAATGATTGTTGTTAAAAACATTGTTGGTCATTGCAATTCTAATTAACAAACCCCCATCAGAATAAATCCCATTCAATGAATGCTGAAAGATACTTCCTCTTAATGATAATCGAGATCCAGTATTTAATTTAATCCCATCCCATAGATAATCACCACATGAATGTAAATTAGAATTTACAATTCCTAAAAACTGAGGACCTTGCGTTTCCATTTTTGAACCAGGACCCATAATTATGTCACAAACTACGAAAGTTTTCCATTCATCAATTATTACTGTTCCGTGCACCTTAATACATCTATTTTGAACTAAACCGCCTAATTGGTATGTACTAATGAAGGTCGTCTGATTAGGCACTCCTATAACCAGTGGATCGTCGCAACTACATTTGTCAACAATGTTGCTTAAATCGGTTTTAATCTGCTCTATGTCAATACAATCTTGCGCCTGCATCGGCATGGCATTAAAGATCAGAAATACAGGTAGAATACTTGTGAGAAATGATTTTAGTGTCGCCCCCCCCCCCGAAAAATAGAAGGTAATTTGGTTGTTTTTAAGTTTTTCATACGAAAAATATTTAAAGGTTAAAAAATAAAATAAAATTCTATATTATCAATAAAATATAGCCAACGGAATACCGTGAAAAACCTCTTTGTTTTAAAACCTGAGGGCAATATAGGTCATTTTTTCTTATCAGCAAGTATTTTATCAACTTTGTTGTAAAATTTAACATTTAGTTGGTCTACAAATGTGGTCCATCCCAATAGCATCGCATTAAATAGATGCTTTACAAATTAAAATTGGATAAATGGTTTAATCGAGAATGAATCAGCCAATATGCTCTTAGATATTTCCACTTTATTTGGTGATTTTTCTTTTTTAGTATTTTGTGGCAGAATTTACACATGGATTTTTGATTTGCATATTCCAAAAATTACGAGGAAAAAATCTGAAATCATCAATCATAAATCTGAAATCTGAAATCCACAATCATCAATCTGAAATCCGCAATCT
>RECS01000090.1 GCA_007693915.1 Saprospirales bacterium
TGCTACGCAGACTCGTTCCGGATCATAACACCATTGCTAACTTTCGAAAGAATAATCCAAAAGCCATTAAAAAGGTATTTCGCTCCACAGTTCAGCTAGCTAAACACTTTGAACTGATTGGTGGGAAACTCATTGCTGGTGACAGCACTAAAATGAGAGCCCAAAACTCCAAGAAAAACAACTTCAATGATAGGAAAATTGAGCGGCATATCGCATATATCGATGCTAAGCTTGAAGAATATTCCGGCATATTAGCAGAAGAAGATGGTGATGAAAGCTCAAAGACTGAAGCTAAAGAAAAAATACAAAAACACCTGCAGCAAAAGGATAAGTACCTCCAAATGAAGGAGGATTTAGCCCAGTCCGATGAGGTTCAAATTTCAACTTCAGACCCTGATAGTCGGCAGTTAATTACCCGAAATCATATAACTGAAGTCGCCTATAACACTTCGGCGTCGCTCAGTGCAGGCATTCAGTCAACAGTTGATGCAAAATACAATATACCTATCGATTACAAAGTCACTAATGTCAATGATTCCAAAGCTATGGGGCAAATGGTAAGAAGGGCCAAAACCATTATTGGCCACCCCAATTTTACTGCTCTTTACGATAAAGGCTATCACACTGGAACTGAGTTTGATTATGCCTATAAACAGGGAGTAGAGGTCATTGTTGCTTTTCCTAATGTATCCTCTCACGCTCCAGACGTAGCCTTTGATGTGGAAAATTTTAATTATGATAAGCAATCAGATGAGTACACCTGCCCTGCAGGACAAAAATTAACCACCAATGGTCGCTGGTACAATAAGCGAAATAGGAATACGGTCAACCGTGTAAAACACTATAAAACAAAATCCTGCTTAAACTGCCCATTATTTGAACGATGCACGAAAAACAAATCGGGCAGATTAATTGAACGCTCTGAACACATGGATCTCATTGAAGCAAATAAAATAAGAGTACAAGACAAAAAAGAACTTTACCGGCGCCGACAATCCATAGTAGAACATCCGGGAGTTTATCCCGCCAATAGCGGGAGAGTTATTAAACGACAATGGGGATTCTATTACATCATGACCAAGAAATCAATAAAACACGCAGAAGCTGATGTGGGATTAATCTTTGCTGCTTTTAATCTTAGAAGAATATTCAATATTATCAATCAAAAAGAATTAAAAGCTCGGCTAAACGAGCTAATTTCTACTTTTTTCGGCATTTTAGCTTATTTTAAGCCGTCAGGAAATCCTGTAGCGCCAGATCAACAGATTAAAATTCATCCACCTCTAGCCGCATAATAGCCTCATATTCGAAAGTTTCGCTTATTTTTAAGCTGAAAATAGCGACCAGGGAGGTTATTAGACAAACTGACGTTGGCAGTAATGGTGAAAATCCGTTTTCAATAGATAACTTCCGATTTAAAAATTTAAATTTGTAGTAAAATTAAATTAAATAATGGATAAACGATTTGCTGACATAATTCGACTGATCAAAAAATCAAAAGCTAATGCTATAAAGTCAGTAAATGCCGAGCTGATTAACCTTTATTGGAACGTTGGCGAATATATCAGCATTAAAACTGAGTATTCAGAATGGGGTGATTCCATTGTAACCGAACTATCAAAATATATTCAGAAAACTGAACCTGAAATCAAAGGTTTCTCCGATAAAAATATTTGGAGAATGAAAAAGTTTTACGAGACTTACAAAGACTTTCCAAAACTCTCAACACTGTTGAGAGAAATTAGTTGGTCTCATAATTTAGCCATTTTCTCCAGATGTAAGACCATTGAAGAAAGAGAGTTTTACTTGAAATTAGCAAAAAAAGAAGGGTATAGCTTTCGAGAACTTGACCGACAAATTTCATCAAGCCTTTTTGAGCGGACAATGATTGGTAACTCAAAACTCTCGACAGCGTTGAGAGATAATAATAAGGACTTAACAAATACATTTAAAGATAGTTATGTTTTTGAGTTTTTGAATTTACCTGAACGTCATAGTGAAAAGGATTTACAGCGTGGTCTTATAAAGCAAATGAAAAATTTCATTCTTGAACTTGGCAAAGACTTTTTGTTTATTGGCGAAGAATACAAAATACAAGTAGGAAATAGCGACTTTTTTATTGATTTGCTATTTTATCATCGTGGGCTTCAATGTTTGGTAGCTTTTGAGCTTAAAACAGACAAATTTAAGCCTGACCATTTAGGACAATTGAATTTTTATTTGGAAGCTCTAGATAGAGACATAAAAAAGGCAAATGAAAACCCAAGTATTGGTATTTTATTATGTAAAGATAAAGATAGAGAAGTTGTTGAATATGCATTAAGTAGGAATCTTTCCCCAACGATGGTTTCTGATTATAAAACACAACTTCCTGACAAAAAAATATTACAGAAGAAATTACACGAATTATTTGATAGTGATTCAGACGCTGAATAGAACCACTACTGCCAACAGCGCATAACAAAAATGGCGAAATTTGTGCTGAAACGGTAAGTTTGTGTATTTTTATAAACGTAAAACCTTAACCGAATAATTTGTGCATTTTAAGTCGCCACTTATGTTATGCGCAAAACGCAAGCGGTAATGCTATTGGAACAGCCTGAGTTCGATAATTTGACGATATATGAACTTGAAGTCACACTATAATGTGATTTTACCAATTTCGTCTTGCGTTTCAAAATATACAGACTCACAAATCACACTATAATGTGATTTTACTTGCGCATTTGAAAAACGAATCTTATCTTTGACCCTAAAATCACATTATAATGATAGTTGAGACTCTTGGTAAAATCATAAGAAACAGGCGAAAGGAGTTGAGTATAACTCAACCTCACTTAGCCGAACTGGCAAAAGTGAGCACAAACACACTGTATAAATTAGAACGGGGGCAAGGCAATCCTTCGTTAGATGTTTTGAATAAATTAGCCGAAGTGTTGGGAATGGAACTAATCCTTGAAGTGAAAAAGAAACATTGAGTAAATGAGAGCAATGGAAATATACCGCAACGGGATTTTAGCAGGAACACTGACAGAAGAAAATCGTCAGCGTTATGTTTTTAGGTATGATGACAACTATTTTAACGATGCAAATAAACCAGGAATCAGTTTAACACTTCCAAAAACACAAAAAGAATACTGCAGCGAATTTTTATTTCCATTTTTTTTCAATATGTTGAGTGAAGGAGTCAACCGAAAATTGCAAAGCACACAATTGAGAATAGACGAAGAAGATAATTTCGGTTTGCTGGCAGCAACAGCACAATATGATACAATTGGAGCAATAACCGTGAAACCAATAGTGGCGAGATGAACTTAGATGAATTAAATTATTGTCCTGGAACATTAGCTGAGAGGTTTTCTACATACAGCCCAAGCTGCTTGCGGAAATTGTTTAGCGGTAAAAAGGTAAATCATGTTTTGCCTTATGAACAGCCCCAGCAAAGCGAAGAAGTCGCGGAACAATTCATGGAAAATCGCAAACGCATATCCATATCGGGTGTGCAGGAAAAATTGAGTTTTCTTTTGGAGAAAAATGTATTGCGATTAACAAAGGAAGGAGAACAGGGAACATATATACTCAAGCCGATACCAAGAGATTTGAAAAAGGTTGACCAGGTTCCTGCCAACGAACATTTGACTATGCAAATAGCCAAACAAGTGTATGGACTGAATACGGCAGAAAACGCTATGATTTTTTTTAAGAACAGTTCACCTGCCTATATCACCAAACGATTTGACGTCAAAGAAAACGGAAGTAAATGGGGCAAAGAAGATTTTGCAACGTTGGCAGGAAAAACAAAAGACAATGCAGGTCCAAATTTCAAATATGATTACAGCTATGAGGAGGCAGGACAGTTGATAAAGAAATTTGTTCCGGCATGGCGGGTAGAAATAGAAAAGTATTTTTCTTTAGTTGTTTTCAATTTTCTGTTTTCAAACGGAGATGCTCATTTAAAGAACTTTTCCTTGCTTGAATCATCCAGTGGAGATTATCTGTTAAGTCCTGCTTATGATTTAGTGAATACAAAGCTGCATGTAGACGATACGGATTTTGCATTGGATAAAGGACTGTTTGCAGATGATTATAAAAGTGAACAATACAAGAAAAGCGGGCATCCTTCCAAAAGCGATTTCACAGAATTTGCCTTGAGAATTGGAGTTACAGAAAGCCGGGTTGAGAAACTATTAAATCCGTTTTTAGAAAAGCAACTTTTTGTGGAAACATTGATTAGCCGTTCATTCTTAACTGAAGCCAACAAAAGGGGGTATTTGTTAATGTATAACACAAAAAGAAACCATTTAATAGCTCAATGAGATTGAAAAATGAAGAGATTATAGAAGCACGAACCGCTAATCGAGTAGACGGCTCCGCTCCCTAAAGGGAACGGAGTGCGCCTCTCACATTAATACTGAGCCCGTCGAAGTACCACCGTACGTGCGGGTCATCTCGCTGAAAAGCGAGAGCGGTTTCCCGCACGAGCGGTACAGGCTGTCAACTTGACCTAATTTGCTGGTAATAATTCAGCATTGAGATGTAACCCCTTGATTTCAATCGCGCCACGTTTATTGTAGAACCCAAAATTGGGCTCTGTGCAACGCGCCACCCACCCTTGTGTCTTGTCCTAAAATAGGTTTACACATTTTGTAACTCAAAAACGAGTAAAATCATGGAGAAAAGTAAAGTTATTTTAGGATTAAAACCACCGAACGCATTCACGCTTGAAGAGCGTGTAACCGGAAATTAACAATGTATGAAAATTGGAAAATAAGAATGTAGGTATTTC
>RECS01000192.1 GCA_007693915.1 Saprospirales bacterium
GATATAAACAATGACTTTTACGTCACTTGTTGCCCGGAGATAGTTTTGGATTTAACCCAACTTGGCAAAAACAATCCAGAAAGCAAGAAATTTGGACTTTTTTTAGGTTTTTTTCTGAGCTAAAGCCTTGGCAATCAATGTTTGTATTTTGGTTTTTTTAATTGTAGTCATGCATGAATGTTGTATATTTGAAAAACCCTTTGTACCTTTGTGTTATGTTTATAAAACAAGTCAAAAAACAACGTAATCCGAATAGTAAGATCTTCTACCAGTACAACCTTGTTCAATCCGAGAGAGTTGATGGTAAAGTCAAGCAGCGAAATATCCTTTACTTAGGCTCAGACTCTATTTTAAAAGATAAAGACAAGCGTAAATCTGTATTGCTGATCCTGAAATCTAAGATATTTAAACAGCCCTTATTGTTCCCTGATCAAGCCACCAGTGAAGTTACAGAATTAGCAATGGCTTTATACCAAAAATATCTGCTCAAATACGGAGAGGAAGCTGAAGGGCTTCCCTCCACGCCGACACCTGAACATTTAGCCAATTATCAGAGGGTTGATATAGATTCCATTGAGACGCGACAAGTGCGTAGTTTCGGACCGGAGAACCTATGCTGCCAGATTATGGATAAACTTGAGATGCGAAAGATTTTCAATTCTCTAAACTTTTCTACAGATCAGACTAGCAGAGCATTGATAGCCATTGCTGCCAGGGCTATTTATTGCTCATCTGACCACCTAACCTCTAAGCTTCTTAGAACAAACAGCAGTCTGAATGAATGCCTTGGTTACGATCATGTCATTACGTATAAAGAGCTCTATGCCATCACGGATCATCTATACAAGTTTAAAGACCAAATCGACAAGCATCTTTATGCACGAATTACCGACATGTTTGAGTTGGAAGATAAACTGGTAATATTTGACTTGAGCAACACCTATTTTGAGACTTCCAAAACCGATAGTAAATTAGCCCAATATGGTAAAAGCAAAGAAAGACGAAACGACTGTCCGGTGGTCGTATTTTCAGGAGTCATTAATCAAGACGGTTTCATAAGGCATAGTGACATCTATCAAGGGAACACCCCGGATTGTAAAACTCTTGAGCAAATGTTAAATCAGTTGGACAAACACAGTGACCCTGGTAGGAAAAAGACAGTTGTGATGGATGCGGGAATAGCCACAGAGGAAAATCTTGAGTTGGTCAAAACTAAAGGCTATGATTACGTATGTGTATCGAATAAAAGGCTAAAGAATTACAGTCTTGACAATATCAAAACAACCAAACGGCTAACTGGTCGGCGCAAACATGAATTAGAGTTGAGTGTTTTTCATCCCGAAGGATACTCAGACACTTGGATGTATGTACAGAGTGAGGAGAAGCGAAAAAAAGAAGAGTCAATACGGGATAAGATATCACAACGATTTGAAGAGCAATTGGAAAGCATCCGGAATAGTTTATCAAAAAAGGGAGGAACCAAAAAGCTGGAAAAAGTATGGGAACGCATAGGAAGAGCAAAGGAAAAATACAAAAGAGTAAGCTCTCGATATAATATAGAAGTCACCGAAAGTGAAGGAAATGCCACACATATTCACTGGGAACGCAAATCCGATCCGATCAAAAAGGATAAAGACAAGGGAGTGTATTTTATTCACATCCGTAAACCATCACAGCCCATAGAAGATGGTCAGCAATATATACAGGGCAACAGGATGCAAACAAATTATTCCACAAAAGACAAAATATGTAGTGTACCACTAAAAATTTAAACCCCTGATAATCAATTCCAAACTCATCTAATATTGCCAATTAGGTTAAGTTTTCAACTCAATACCTCATAAACATCGAGCGGTTTCTTTTTGTTTTTTAAACTTAGTTTTCCAAGATGTCTGCAGGTAAAAGACTCCTTAACTTTTTTGTAGCAACTGTCGGTAATCAGGATTTGGCTTTTACCCGCAGCAGACTGAAGTCGTGCTGCAATATTAACTACATCCCCAATTACTGTGTAATCCAGTCGCTTCAGGCTAGTTGAACCAATGTTTCCCCATACCATCTCACCGCTGTTGATCCCAATGGATACCTGTGGATAAAAAACATCATCCCCTGAATCTTTTTCAAGATTCTGGAATGAGTTTCTGATAGCAATACAACAATCCATAGCGCGGTCGATATGGTAGTCCCCTTTAAAGGTAGCCATAACTGCATCACCTATGAATTTATCAACTATGCCTTCCTCCCGAATAATTTCATTAACCATAATATCAAAATATTTATTGAGCATTTCAACCACTTTATCCGGAGACTGGGTTTCAGAAATTTCAGTGAAGCCACAAATATCAATAAAGGCAACCGTTCCATCAATTTGTTCATTGGAAAAAAGGGAGCTCTCTAACTGTTTTGAACTCATAAAGTTAAGCACCGACTCATCGACGTACATTTTTAGGATATTGTTCTCTTTTACTGCGAGAATTGTATTCTTGATTGCTTTGACCTGATTCAGAGTTTTTTCAATGGTGATTTCAAGGTCTTTAAAATCGATTGGTTTTATTAGGAAATCAAATGCTCCCCGATTCATTGCAGTTCGAATGTTTTCCAGGTCACCATAAGCTGATACAACTACTGATTTCAAAAGCTTGTGGTTTTCCTGAAGCCTTAACAACAGGGTAAGTCCATCCATCACAGGCATATTTATATCACTCAACACGAGGTCTACATCCGAATTTTCTTCTAATACTTCAAGCGCTTGTTCACCATTGGAGGCAAACAAAAACTCAAAATGATTTGCACGGATTTGTTTGCGAAATTTTTGTTTGATTAAAATTTCCAAATCCGGCTCATCGTCGACTACTAATATTCGATGATTTACCATAGTATAAATTTATTTTTGTTTGTTTTTATCAATAAGTTGAAAAACTTCTTCTTTCAATGAAGCAAAATTAATGGGCTTGGTAAAGAATGCTTTTGCTCCTGACTGCATGGCTCTATTATAATTTTCCTCATCTCCATAAGCGGAAATCATACTCACCTTAATTTCGGGAAATTGGGATTTAACTTTCTCCAGAAGTTCCAAACCAGACATTCCGGGCATATTGATATCTGAAAAGATATAAACAACCTCCGGTGGTTTTTTATTTTTTAAGATTTCGATTGCTTCGTCTCCGGAAAACGCAAAATCGAGATCCAGTAATTTGTTTCGTATTTCCTTTCTAAATTTTTGACGGAACAGCATTTCAACATCGCGTTCGTCATCTACTATTAAAAACTTCATTGGATTTTCCATAATTGTAATTGTTATTGTTTATTTAAAAGAATTTTGAAAATTGATCCCTCTCCAGCTATAGACTCGACTTGCATTTTACCACCATGAGCTTTAATAATATCATTCGTGATACTGAGCCCAAGCCCCGTTCCCTGCGTCCCTTTTTTTGTCGTAAAGAACGGCTGCAGGATTTTGTCTTTGATGTCATCGGGAATGCCCGGGCCGTTGTCTTCGATTTCTATAAGTATTTGGCTGTTTTCGGATTTTGTTCGAATAGTTAGTTTGGGGCTGTAGCGTTCGCCATGCGCTGAGCGCTCAGCACCTAGCGAACGCATCGCGTCAAACGCATTATTACACAAATTCAAAATCACCCTCGATAAGTCTTCAGCAATGATCGGTACCTCACCGACTGAATCATCAAGCTGCAGATCAATATCCACATTAATAGGCTCTTTGCTTGCACGCATTCCGTGGAAAGCCAGGTTTACATATTCTTTGAAGATGGGGTTCAAAGGAGTCGGCTCCATTTTGCCATCGCCGCCGCGACTGTGCAGCAGCATGGATTGAACAATACCGTTTGCCCGCGAACCGTGTTCGTGAATTTTAGCCAGGTTTAATTTGATGTCGGCCAGGATGGCGGTCGTTTCCGCGGTATGGTCATCCTGAGTGGTTTTGCCGAGCTCCTCCAGGGCTTCATCAATCATTTCGAGACTCACCTCCGAAAAGTTGTTCACGAAGTTGAGCGGATTCTTTATCTCATGGGCAATACCGGCGGTGAGCTGGCCGAGAGAGGCGAGCTTTTCCTGCTGCACGAGTTGCGATTGGGTGGCTTTGAGTTCAGTCAATGCGTCTTCGATACCCGCTTTCGCCTTTTCCAGTTTTACAAAATCCTCGTACCGGGCATAGGCGATGGAGAACGCCTCTGCCAGAGATGCGGCAAGACCGGTATCACCATCGCTGAGCGGTTCGGTTGCGCCCACGTAGAGCATCCCCTGGTTGAACGGGATGAAATGGAGGTGAAGGGATTCGGGTGCTTCCTCGGCTCCCTGGTATGTTTTCATATCCGCGACCTGGTTCTGCTCCATCATCGAGCGGCCCCACTCCAGAAATTCCTCCCGCGACCAATGCTGTGTATAGACCTCTTTATTTCTCCAGGCGTTTACGGTTTTAACAGACAGTTCATTGGAGTTGAAGGAGAGGTGCATCACTGCCAGGGAGGTGCCGTCGGGTTTGGAGAGATAGACCTCCACCTGTTCTTCCTCTTCGTGAATGATAAATACACCACAGCGGATAAAAGGGATACCCAGAGTGGTGAGTTCGCGCCAGACCAATGGGGTTACCCGGTTGAGGTCATCCGATGTACGCATGGAGGAGATGTCGGCCCGGACCCGGTCCAGCGAGGCCTGCTGCCTTGACTGGCGGGCGCTTTCCTCAGTTTTTTGCAGATCTCTGAAGCGAGTGTAGGCAAAGGAAAATACAGCCGTTGCGCGCCTCATCAGGTCCCAGCTCTCAT
>RECS01000096.1 GCA_007693915.1 Saprospirales bacterium
TACTTGATAAATAGTGTAAGCATCTTGGGATTAAATTTATTTTGGACAGGTATGAGACAAAAATTAAAAGAGAATTAGAGCAAAATAAAGACGTAGGAACAAATTTTTACTTATTTGCACCTAATTTTTGATTGGTGTAAGTTGTTTAAATTTATTTTTTTAAATCATAAAAACCCAATATGACATTAACTGAATTTATAGAGAAACACGATCGCGATAAAGCAATTGTTCTTCTCGAGGGCAAACGCAAAGTAGCTGATGAAGATCAGGATAAATTGTTTGCATTGGGTAAACTGCTTGCTCACCAAACAGAGAAAATGATTTTCAGAAGTGGTAATGCTGCGGGATCAGATCAGTTTTTTTCCGAGGGGATAGCCGCAGTCGATCATACCCGCTTGCAGGTCATTACCCCCTATGACAATCACCGAAAAAAAACCAATAAAGCTTATGAAACGGTTTCGATGGACAGCATCGATCTGGCATCAGAACCCGAATTGCTGTACCAATCCAAAGGCAATAAAAAAATGGAAAAACTTATCGACCAATACGCCTCAGGCCAAAGAGGACGCTTTGCCATTAAAGCTGCATACATCATACGCGATACCGTTAAAGCTATTGGTACTGAAACCATTTCCCCTGCTACTTTCGGCATTTTCTATGACGACCTCAATAATCCCATGTCAGGGGGCACCGGTCATACCATGCAGATCTGTAAGCAAAACGAAATCCCGATTATTGACCAGAATGTGTGGATGAAGTGGCTGGACACAAATTAATCATTAAAAGACCAATTCAATGAAGTTACTTTTGCTGTTTTTTACTTTTTTTGTTTTCATTGGAGCTGAACTGAGCGCCCAAAGCCTTTGGTATTCAGGCAGGAAAGTCGGGGAGATTCGGGACAACGGCAGATTATATGTCTCAGGAAGAACAGTCGGTGAGTTTCGCGATAATGGACAAATTTATGCTCAAGGTAGGCGAATCGGCAGCATAAGAGCCCAAGGCAAAATGTATGCAGGAGGTCGACTGATTGGAGAAGTAAGACAAAACGGAAGGGTTTATCATAGCGGTAGAATTATCGGCGAGGTCAGGGATAACGGCTCTGTCTATCAATCCGGTCGCAGAATTGGCCAGGTCAGAGGTGATTTCTGCAGAAATCAAGTAGCTGCATTTTATTTCTTTTTCTTTGAGGAGTATTTGGATTAAAGGGCAAAGGATCCATAAGGGTAATTCACTTGCCAAATCTAAATATTTTTCCAGAAGTGTAGCAGTAACATAAGGTAGATTTAGCAGTTTAAATTTTGTGTCCGAGGAGGTCTTAGGTATATCTACTTTATGTAGTCCTGAATAAAACCTAAAAGCGAGATGGTGAGGTGTGATTTCCATAAACATGTGTAGAGATTTTAATTTCCCTGATTTCACTCAATGGGTATTAAATTATTTCGGTATCTGAGGTTTTCTTCTCTCTGATCCAAAAATGGGTTTTGCAAGTACCTGATAATTTCCAGACCTACAAAATGTTCCTGACCTACAGGATGCTCAATTGAAACCCCTTTGCTTAGATTCAAGTAGATCTTTAATCCCGACTAAGCTTTTTTGAATGCCGAGTGAATAATTCATCAAGCCTGTATCTAAAACCCTAAGTCTCGGAGATTTTCGCTTGTAAGTAAAAGGTGGAATTTTGGATGATGAAGCAGGATAAACTCCCCAACTCCTTTATCTTTTCCTTAAAAAAAAAGAGGAAACGATGATGACCGTTCCCTCTTTGTGGGCGATGATGGATTTCCCGCTCCAGCGGGATAAACTCCCCAACTCCTTTATCTTTTCCTTAAAAAAAAAGAGGAAACGATGATGACCGTTCCCTCTTTGTGGGCGATGATGGATTTCCCGCTCCAGCGGGATAAACTCCCCAACTCCTTTATCTTTTCCTTAAAAAAAAAGAGGAAACGATGATGACCGTTCCCTCTTTGTGGGCGATGATGGATTTCCCGCTCCAGCGGGATAAACTCCCCAACTCCTTTATCTTTTCCTTAAAAAAAAAGAGGAAACGATGATGACCGTTCCCTCTTTGTGGGCGATGATGGATTCGAACCAACGACCCCCTGCTTGTAAGGCAGGTGCTCTAAACCAACTGAGCTAATCGCCCCTGCATTGCATTTTAAAATGCGAGTGCAAATATACATTGATTTTTTAATTGGCAATGCTTTTTTTAAAAAACTTTTTTACTGAAGTAATTCCAGGTTTCTATGAATGAAATTACTTAGGTCTTCACCATTAAGCATTCCCTGATCCAGACGAGCCAGATCATACAAAGTTTTTACCATTTGCTCTTTTTTCTCCGGACTGCGCATTCTTAGGAGTTTTTCTGAAAAAATAGGATGGTTAGTATTGACCACAACATTTGACATGTCGCCAAAGCCTGTATTCATTCCCTGCATGGCCTGCATCTCTTGCATTCGCCTTAAAAACTCAGGACGTACAATTTGTACCGGCTTATCGTGAGGAGTCAATGCCTTAAACTCCAGTTGGAAATTACTGTCGGTTTTCACTTGGTCTTCAAACAACAGCTTCAACTTATTTTCTTCATCTTCACTTAGTACAGAGTCCAGTTTTACATCCTTATCTATGAGTTGATCAATGGTTTCTGCATCCACTCTTTTGAAGCGAAAATCAGTGTTCTTAGTCTCTAATTGCTGAATAAAGTGGTTGTCGATCACTTGATCCATCACAATGACTTTATAGCCTTTCTCTGTAGCAGACTTTATAAATGAACTCTGCATTTTTTCATTAGAGGTATAGAGTAGGTTAAGCGTATCATTTTTGTCAGTCTGTTCGTCCTTTACCGCTTCTTTGTGCTCTTCAATAGTCTGATATTCACCATCCGTAGTTTTCAATAAAGCGAATTTCAAAGCCTTATCGTAAAATTTTTCTTCCGTAATCATTCCATATTTGACAAAAATTCCAAACTGATCCCATTTGGATTCATAGTCCTTTCTATCCGTATTGAAAAGTTCCTTTAGTTTGTCAGCTACCTTTCGGGTGATGTAACCGGTAATTTTACGAACATTCTGATCTGCTTGTAAATAAGATCTCGAAACATTCAGCGGTATATCAGGTGAGTCAATTACGCCGTGAAGATGCAATAAAAAGGGCGGTAGAATATTGCTTACATCATCTGTAACATACACCTGATTACTGTATAGTTTTATCCTGTTTTTCTCAGGTTCTACCATAGCGTTTTCCAAACGTGGAAAATAAAGTACACCATTCAAATTAAAGGGGTAATCGATATTCAGATGAATCCAGAAAAGGGGTGGCTGTGCAAAGGGATACAATTCACGGTAAAAGTTTTTATAATCTTCGTCTGTCAGATCAGTTGGAATTTTTTTCCAAAGTGGATTGGGGTTATTGATTATATTGTCCACCTCTTTGGTTTCCGTTTTTTGATCATCACCTTCTCCAACAGTCTCGTGTTCTTCTTTTTTTCCAAATCTGACAGGTATAGGTAAAAATCCACAATACTTGTTGAGTAGCTTTTCTAGCTCAGCTTTTTCAAGATACTCTTCGCCGTCTTCATTGATATGAAGGATAATGTCAGTCCCTCTATCATCTTTTTCTACTTCCTCCAAAGTAAAAGAGGGATCACCCTTGCAGGACCATTTTACAGCAGACTCACCTTCTTTCCAGGACTTCGTAATTACATCAACTTTTTCAGCTACCATAAAGGCTGAGTAAAAGCCCAAACCAAAGTGCCCAATGATAGAACTATCTTCTTTGTACTTTTCCAAAAACTCAGATGCACTTGAAAATGCAAGTTGATTGAGATATTTTTTGACCTCCTCAGCTGTCATACCAATACCGCGATCTCTTATAATGATTTGCTTTTCTTCCTTTTTTAGCACCACATCAATGGTCAATTCTCCCAACTCACCTTTAAATTCACCCTTATTGGACAGTACTTTTAGCTTATTAGTGGCATCCACTGCATTAGACACCAATTCCCTCATAAAAATCTCTTGTTCAGAGTAAAGAAATTTCTTGATGATGGGAAAAATGTTTTCGGTCTGAACTGATATATTTCCTTTTTCCATTTGTCTTAACTTTTTTTTTAAAAAATTTCAATAATCATTCCAAGTAGTATTTGCCTGTCAAAACTACAATTTTCATATATAAAAAGCTGGAAAACAACATCTTTTAATTTTGTCAAGGCTGTAAAAATGTCAGCTATGATGATTTTGAAAGGAAAATTGTATTACATATTAAAAAAATTGGCAAGGTTTATGCTATTAGGAGAATATACAGCTTTTGTATAATAGCGAGCTTTTAATTAAGTTTCTGCTGATGAAGGCCGGTTCACTGGGGGGTAGAGCCGGTCTTTTTTTTATATACCAAATTCGAGCTGGAACATGAAGACAAAATGGTTAGACCTCGGCTCTATAAAACCTTCACTGATCGAATAGGTGTAGTAACCAATATGACTTTGAAGCTTTACCCTGTGTTTATTTAAATACTTAGTCATGCCAAACAGAATTTCCTCTCTGCTCGCTAAGAGGGATTCAATTTTACTATCCGGCTGAACCAATGCGTAACGTACTGCAAATTCAAGATTGTTGTGGTTTACATAACTCGCCTGTAAATTTACTCCATTACCGATTAGCATTACAAAAGGATTTTCAGGATCGTCTTGCTGAGCAATAATTGGATCATTAGCAAATCGGTTTATCCATTCACCCGAGAGGGACCATCCATTGTATTTGAATATCATATCAGCAATCAAGGAACTTATATTTCTAGTTTCCATGTCCGGAAATAAGGTGCCGGTTTGCCCACCGGATTTTACCGCCTTATCATTAAAAGAGCCTGTAAAGCCGAAAGCCAATTTGGGATGCGGTTCGCGATACAAATCCCCTTCCATGAAATCCCCATCCTTTGTAAATGCTCCAAATGGCAACCATTCCAATCTGCCGGTATAAGCTAAACCCTCATTTAAAGCAGGTGCATTTCTACCGTCACCTGTGGAAATGGCTCCTTTTATCCTGAACTCAGACCAATCCAATGGTAGGGAATAATAAGCAAAAAAGCCAAAATCCCTATCTATATTAAGGCTTGCATTTACAATAGAACGATCGGCAAACTGGAGGTTTCCTGAGGAAGTTACCCGTTGTCGGTTACCGGGAAGTTTACCTTGACCAAAACCCACGTAAAAATTCTCATTAAAATGATAGTAAACCATAGCATCCCTGACCACCTCAGCAATTCGACTACCACCATCCAGATTTTGATCTGATCGGGAGAAGGAAAGTTGAATATAATATTGGAAAGATGGATTTAGCAGGTAACCATCAAACCTCAATCTGAGCCTTCTCACCCTCGCCTCAAACTCCTCAGGACTTAAATCACTTTGACTTTTGGTAGAAAACCCAAAGCGGTTCTGCATCCTAAATCGAAGGTTGAGCAAGAAATCTTCATCCTTTTTGATACTTATGGCATCCTTTACTTCAATAAAAGCACGTTCATCAACCTCGGTTTGTGCATGAATATCAAAAACGGGAACACTAACAATCATAGCCGTCAACAAAAGGAAAATAAACCTATAGTGCTTCATTTTTTAAGAGTTAATACACCAACTGAATTTTGGGTGCTGCTTCCAAAATAGCAGGTGATGCCTTGGTTTCAAACTTTTTAAAATTTTCCAAAAAACAAGCAGCTAACTCGTTTGCTTTATCTTGGTAAGTATTAGCATCTGACCAGGTATTTACAGGGTTCAATAACTTAACAGGAACGCCGGGACAGCTTTCCGGCATTTTCAATCCAAATACCTCGTGTTCCCTATAATTAACATTGTTTAACTCTCCCTCCATTGCAGCCTTAATCATGGCTCTTGTAAATTTCAGATTTATTCTGTTACCAGTTCCATAAGCACCGCCTGTCCACCCAGTATTGATCAACCAGACATTCACTTTGTGATTTTTCATTTTTTCACCGAGCATTTCAGCATAGGTCGTAGGGTGCAAGGGTAAGAATGGGGCACCAAAACATGCAGAAAAAGTAGTCTTGGGCTCAATTATTCCATCTTCTGTACCGGCTACTTTAGCCGTATAACCCGAGATGAAATGATACATTGCTTGCCCGGGACTCAATTTGGAAATGGGTGGCAAAACTCCAAAAGCATCACAAGTGAGAAAAAAGATATTCTCCGGATGTCCTCCTTTTGATCCCTTTATCGCATTGTTGATATGATAAATGGGGTAAGAAACTCTGGTATTTTGTGTTATGCTTTCATCATCAAAGTCCGGTATCCTGGAGTTTGAGTAAAAGCCAATATTTTCAAGAATTGCTCCATGTTTTATGGCATGGTAAATTTGTGGTTCAGCACTTTCAGAAAGATGAATGCATTTTGCATAACATCCACCTTCAAAATTAAAAACACCTTTATCAGACCAACCGTGTTCGTCATCTCCAATTAGTTGTCTGTTGGGGTCAGCGGAAAGGGTGGTTTTTCCTGTTCCTGACAAGCCGAAAAAGATAGTGGTATCTCCGTCTGAGCCTACATTGGCTGAACAATGCATACTCAAAACCTCTCTCTCATGAGGTAAAATAAAATTCAGGGCGGAAAAAATTCCCTTTTTTATCTCTCCGGTATAGGCCGTGCCACCTATTAAAATAGTTTTTTCAGAAAAATTAATGATTGCAAAATTCTTGCTCCTCGTTCCGTCACGCTTGGGGTCAGCTTCAAATCCGGGGGCACAAATTACTGCCCATTCAGGCTGGAAAGCTTCAAGTTCAGATTTTGTCGGGCGTAAAAACATATTGAAACCAAACTGATTGCTCCATGGGTATTCGGTAATCAGTCGTAGATTCAATCTAAAATCCTTATCAGAGCAAACATAAGCCTCTCTTGCATAAACTTCCTTATTACTTAGATACTGAACCATTTTTGCTTTCAGTAAAGAAAAAGATTGGGGATCAAATGGAATATTTATGTCATTCCAATCCACCGTTTGGGAGGTATATTCATCTAGTACAATATATCTGTCTTTAGGTGACCTACCGGTAAATCTGCCGGTGTTTACGCATATAGCACCCCTATCACTTAATATTCCCATATCTCTTTTGATAGTAGCTTCAACTAGTTCTTCAGCTGTTAGGTTCCAGTTTACTTTGGCTACTTTTTCAATTCCGTGATCCTTTAAACTCGCTTGGGGATTTCTTAATCCTGTTTCAACCATTATTGAAATTCCGATTTTTTTACAAAATTATTTTAAGGATTGCAAAGGTAGAAAAAGAGATTTAAATAGGCAGCTGTTAGTGGTCTTATTTGTAATTGGCGTAAAATCTGTTTTGGTAACTTCTTCCAAAAAGTCTATTGTGTTCAATTGGCTTCTGGCAATTCTATGCAAATGGTAGTTCCCTCATTAATTCTGGATTCTTTTACAAAAATTTTCCCGCCGTGATAGTCTTCTATAATTCGTTTGGCCAGTGAAAGTCCTAAACCCCAACCTCTTTTTTTGGTACTATAACCCGGTTTAAAAACCTCTTTGAATTTGCCGGGACTTATACCTTTTCCTGAATCAGATAAATCGATTACAATTTTACCGCTTTTCTTATACAAAGAGGTCATGATAAGACCTTTTTGGCCCATAGCATCCAATGAATTCCTGATCAGGTTTTCTATTACCCACTCAAAAAGGTGCCTGTTGACCTTTGACATATATGGATGTTCATTGGAGTTTTCCATTCTGAATTGAACTTGTCGCGGTGCCCTCCTTTTCATATAATCAACAATTGTAGGGATGATTTCTGCCAGATTGGTAGTACTGAGCTCCGGGCTACTACCCACCTTAGAAAACCGATCCGCTATCAACTCCAGGCGATCAATGTCTTTTCGCATCTCGTCGATGATGTCCTTTCTTTCAGCGTCGTTTTCATCAGTAATTGAATTCAATACTTCAACCCAGCCGACTATGGCGTTGATAGGTGTTCCCAATTGATGAGCTGTCTCTTTGGCCATTCCTGCCCAAACTCTGTTTTGTTCTGCTTTTCTAGCTGCACTAAATCCCAAAAACCCAAGGATAACAAATGTACCCACGAGAATGATTTGCATAATGGGAAAATATGTGAGTAATTGCAAGACTAGAGAATGCTTGTAGTATATGTAATGTCGAGGACCTTGTTGTGTTGTATTGATGACAAAAGGTGGATTGCCATCTGCTTTTATTCTCTCCAACTGTCTTTTGAGGTATTCTGTATCAGTATTTCTTTCACCTCTAAAATTTACCGCAAATTCAATATTATCTTCTTCATCAGCTAAAATTAGGGGGATGGTGCTATTTTTTTCAATCACGTAGGCTTGAAAGGTCAAATCTGCATCTCGATTATCAGACTCTATATTAATAGCTTCAAAAGCTTTGGAGATTAAATCTATTTTATCTCTTTCTCCCTCAGCCAACTGGGTAGCCAAGTAATTTGTATAAATTAGTGAAATAAACAGAATAAGTATCCCACTTAAACCTAACCACCATTTGTAATTCAGATGTATGTAGTTCAATCTCATCAGAGCATTGAAAGATTAATAATCAACAAATATCTTAATAAAAGCATAAACGGTTTACTTATTGCTTAAAACATTTTAAAAAATAAAACGTACACTATCTTTGACATGGCAAATAAAGCAAAAGCTTTGCCAATTTTGTAAATAGAAGATTCATCATGAAGGCAAATGACAAAAAAGACATCAGGCAGTTTACAAGAGAAGAACTTACTTCAGCTCTGAAAGAGTTGGGTGAACCCTCTTACAGAGCTGATCAGATATGGAAATGGTTATGGAATGAGGGTGCAGGAGATTTTGATCAAATGACCAATTTATCTAAAAAGCTAAGAGAAAAATTAAGTGAAAAGTATTTTATCCCCAAAGCCAAAGCGTTTAAGGTACAGAACAGCAATGACGGAACTCTCAAATCGGTTTTTGAGCTGTACGATGGTGCAATTATAGAAGCTGTTTTGATTCCAGTACCGAAGGACAAGCGCTTTACCTTGTGTGTATCCTGTCAGGTTGGTTGCAGTCTTAGTTGCTCGTTTTGTGCAACTGGAAAAATGAAACGCGTCCGAAATCTAACAGCGGGGGAGATAGTAGATCAGTTTTTTGAAGTAAACAAACAATCTCTTGAAACATTCGGTCATGCACTGACCAATATCGTTTACATGGGAATGGGAGAACCATTACTCAATTACAAGGAGGTAATGAGAAGTATTCATTTTATAAGCCATCCTGATGGCATTAATATGTCGCCTAGACGAATTACAGTTAGTACGGCCGGTATTGCAAAAATGATCAGAAAACTGGCAGATGATGAAGTCAGATTCAATCTAGCGCTTTCGCTTCATGCAGCAAATGATGAAAAGAGAAATGAAATCATGGCTATAAATGAGCAAAATGACCTCAGTTGCCTTATGGAGGCTTTGAGATACTTTTATAAAAAGACAGGAAACAGGATTAGCTATGAATACATTGCTTTCCAAAATTTCAATGACCACCCTGAAGATGCCCGGGAGCTCATTAAGCTATGTAAACACTTCCCTGTACGGGTAAATATTATAGAATACAATCCCGTAGAAGGTCTTGACTTTATCAAATCAGATGAAGACCGTCTGGACAAATTCGCAGCCATTCTCGCCAATAATGATGTGAGAGTCACAGTCAGGCGCAGTCGAGGCAAAGACATAGATGCAGCTTGTGGTCAATTGGCCAATAAATCGGTGTAAGCAGCAGGTATTTCTAAATGAGGATCTCCCTTTTTACAAATCAAAGTGCACTAAATCAACAAACATATCCAACCTGTTATTAAGGTCATCCTGACTAAGTGTTTTCAATCTGTTAATACCGAATTCTTCAACACAAAATGAAGCCATTGCGGAAGCATGAATAATAGCACTTTTCAAATTATTGAAGTTCAAATCCCCTTTTCCGGCAAGGTAACCCATCAATCCGCCGGCAAAAGTATCACCTGCACCGGTGGGATCAAAAACCTGAGATAATGGTAAAGCAGGAGCGAAGAAGACATTTTCCCGATCAAATAGCAATGCGCCATGTTCACCTTTTTTAATAATCAGATAACGCGGACCCATTTCAAGAATAATTTTTGCAGCCTTAGACAAGTTTTTATCTCCCGATAACTGCTTTGCTTCTTCATCATTTATGGTAAGTATGTCCACATGTTTAATCACCTCCTTGAGTTCATCCATAGCCGTATCCATCCAGAAATTCATGGTATCCATGGCGGTTATTTTGGGTCTGGATTTCATTTGCTTTAGAACACTCATTTGAATGGACGGAGTCAGATTGCCGAGCATCAGATAATCACTTTCCAGTTGGCTTGGAGTCAGGACAGGATTGAAATCTGCCAAAACATTCAACTGTGTATCAAGCGTATCTCTGGAATTCATATCAATATGATATTTCCCTGACCAGAAGAAGGATTTCTGGTCTTTTATTCTCTTTACTCCACTGGTATCCACGCCCCTTTTTTCCAAAAAGTTGAGTTCTTCCTGTGGAAAATCTTCACCAATGATAGAAACTATTTTAATATCACTTGTATAATATGAAGCGGCCAGAGAGATATATGTTGCAGCACCGCCCACAATACGGTCAGCTTTACCATAAGGAGTTTCAATGCTATCTATAGCCACTGTACCAATAGTTAATAAGGACATAATTATTTTTTTAAAAAAAAAGAGGGTAGGAAAATCCCACCCTCAATGATTTAAAGTTTAAATACAATTTTCAATTGGATTAATTGCTTAATTGTCTTTGTATATTTTATAAACACCACCCATATTTGGAATAAGGATGAACTCAGTTCTTCTGTTTTCAGCTCTTGTTGCAGAAGATCTTGGGTTTTCAGTAGCGAATGGCTGGAATTCTGCCGCACCTGCAGCAGTCAATTGAGAAGGATTAACTCCTAAACGAACCAACTGACGAATCACTCTTGTTGATCTTGCAACACTCAAATCCCAGTTGTCTCTATACACTTCAGTACTGATCGGCACATCATCTGTATGACCTTCTACAATCAGGTGCATTTCAGAATTGTTTTTTAGCAAATCTGCCATAGCCTCAACTACATTCATGTCTCTTCTGCTTAATGCAGTTGATGCTGATCGATATTTGATCCCATCCTCAACAACCAAATAGAACTTACCATTGCGCTCATGAACTTCCATTCCACTCTTTTCGAAAACCATGAAAGCTTTGGCCAATTCTTCATTCAATGCACTTAATCTCGCTTCATTAGCAGCAGTAGCTCTTCTGATATCTTCTTTTTCCTGATTAGATCTTTGTAAGTCAGATGAAAGTCTATCACGCTCAGATTGAAGATTGTCCGTACGTTCCTTAAGATTAGCCATTTCGCCTTCCATATTAGAAAGTCTGTCGTTAGCAGATTGCAATTGAGAAGCAATTGAATCCTTTTCATCCATCAATTCGTTGAACTTCTTGTTAGAAACACAAGAACTAAACACCAAGAGAGATGCAAGTCCAAATAATAAAGTTAGTTTTTGAATTTTCATATTAAATAAAGTTTTTGATCTTTAACAATTTGATTTTCTTTTAAGAGACGCAAATATACCGTTTTTATTTTATTCGCCAATCACTCCAAAGAATCATTTTTATATAATTATTTTTTTAATAAATTAAAGCCATGAATCTTCCTACCATTCTAAGATTCTAACTAATTTTCATCCCACTATGTTCATTTTAAGATTTTCTATCCCTTCCCTTATTTTGAAATTTCTGATTCACATTCTTATTAAGAAGTTTACTAAGGTATAAAAAATTCATTTCAAAACAGTTAACTACATATATGCAAATACAAAAACCGTGCCTATTTTTTTTGATCAAAAAAAAAATTCAAAATTCAGGAATTTCCATGAAGTTTTAATAAATTTGCAACATTGTTGCATCTAATGAGTTATTAAATAAAAACTAGAAGATTATGAAAAACTTACTTTACGGATTGCTCCTTCTTTTTTCAGGAGCTTTACTTTTTACAGCATGTAGTGACGATGATGATCATCATCATAGTGACAATAATGAGGTTACGATCCTAATCCAATCTCCAACGGATGGTCAAACATTTAGTATGGAGGAAGCTGAGAGCATTGACATTCAGATCACCTTTGAAGCTACTGAAGAAAATCACGATATAGAAGTCGTTTTATACGCCCATGGGGATTCAGCTAATAAAATTATTGATTGGGATGCTCATGATCACGATCCTTTAATCGAGTTCAATGCAACTGTTGATCTAAGTAGTTTTGAAGCCGGTACTGAATTCCACCTAAAAACTAAATCCTGCGTAAATCACAGCTGTAATGATTACGAAGAAAAAGAAATAACATTTACTATTGAGTGATAAGTTCGGACTAAAAACTATTAATAATCGTTTTTCTATTTCATTGAGTTTCGGTTTTTAGTGAACATAAGGGATTCCAAAGGGAGTCCCTTTTTTTTGTCCTATGGGATCCTTTTTATTTTAAGAAATCAGCCGGTATTTAGTTGAGACTACTCTGAAAACCCGTACGACGAGTGCAATATCAAATTCAAGAAGATTTTGGTGATGTAGTAATTAAATTTTTGGAATTAGGCTATTAAACAATAATGTAAAAGTTAGATGGCTGTTGATCCAAACTAACTAAATGTATAAGGATAATTACTTTTGTTGATTAGCTAGGCAGATTTATAATCAATCGACCTGACTTGCCCCCGAGAAAATTGAACACCGAACACCCATTAATCTTGTCTCGTCAATGGGCTGTGACTTGACGAGGCGATATTTGATTTAAGAAGTATTCAAAGCTTAAGAATAATGATTATAAATCAAATCCATATTGAATAATGGAAAATTCTTAAATTGAATATTGATGCCTGCCCCATATATTTTAATAGATCCCTTGCCTGTCTCCAATCGATTTTGTAGATTTTTCAATCAAAAAAATTTGAATAAAGTATGTTTTAATAAAGTAGAAAAATACTTTCGTATCTATTAGCTTGTTTTAAAATTAGCTATGCGCCTAATACAATAAATTTTTTATTCTATTCATTTGTAACGAATACTATTGTTCATTTGTAATAAATGAGTCCGCTCCAAAAACCCCTTTCTATTACAAATTGCTGCAAAATTCAATATCTTCATCATTAGGAAAAATCTTTCCTCAACTTCTCGTCTTTTGGGACGAGATGGCTAAGCCTGCGGGCAACCCGCCCGCTTCGCGGTTCTCGATCTTGAAGGTCCCCCGCACAGCCAAGCCGCCCGCTTCGCGGTTCTCTCTCTTGAAGGTCCCCCGGACCTTCACCCTCCGGGATCGTTCGTTCATCCTCGATCTTGAATTTTTCGCTCATTTTCATGACGAAAAGGGTTTTTGGAGCGGACTCATAAATGATTAAAATTTGACCACTTTTGAAAGCTCTATGAAGCTTCACATCAATCTTGAGGGTTTTCCCGCATTTTTAACAACAGAAAATACAGACATACTCACTACATTGGTTGATCATAATATTTACAGATACATCGCAGTCAGGCATAATATCCGAGATATTAGGTTATTAAAGCGATTATTATTGTTTCTCACATCAAATTGCTCTAAGCTTATTTCAGCAAGCAAATTTAAACACCACATAGGCACAAAAAGCACAGCTACAGTATTGGAATATCTTAACTTTTTTCGAGAGTCCTATCTCATTCAACTCATCTCTAAATTTTCGTAATCACAAAAGGTTCGACTTTTCAATCCAATGAAGATTGATTTCCATTGATAGAAAAAAGATCCAAATCATTCCCGCTCATAAGTACTTTGTTTAATGTTACTAACTGCAAAATCTTAACTTTTCCTGAACTGGTTGGCATATTGGGGGCAGGAGGACAAGCCTCCATTAAATTGGGGACTCTTTAGGTTGTGAACAAGTGGGCAATACTCAAAGATCAAAAGCCAACACTAACGGGAATATGCAATCTCAATACAAAATTTCTGCCCTGTTCGGGTATTCCCAATTGACGATACCTGCTCAAATGATTGAAGTATTTTGTATCCAAGATATTGTGCGCCATAAGAGATATACTAACCCCACCAAGCCAATTTTGAAAGGTAAATCTCAAGCCTGTATCAAGTATATGATAAGACGGAGTCGTCAATTCGTTCCTGTCCACGCGAATTTGAGCCGCAACCCACCGGTGCGAAATATCTGCACTAAACTTTATCTGTGGTCCACTCCACATTTTTTGATAACTAATTTTACTCAGCAAACTATGGGGTGGAGTAAATGGCAAGGCCAGACGCGTATCCAAATTGTACGACCAAACACTTTCAATTGATTGTGCCCAATTGAGAAAAGAAAAAACCTGGTATTCCCACTCCACTTCAAATCCTGAAAATATGGCATTGTGTTGCTCATATCTATACAATTGCCCCGCATCAGGCAGTGGAGAAAATTCAGGAGATGGTCGCAGATAAATGTAGTCGTTAAAAAAGTTGAAAAATGGAGAGACGGATATGAGTGCTTTTTCTGAAAAATACCTTAATCCAATATCCAACTGATATCCGTGTTCTGCATCTAGATCCGGACGACCTATTTCGTGTCTGAATGATCCATGATGCACACCATTGGAGGAAGTTTCCACGGGATAAGGAATCCTAAAGCTTTTTCCCAAGTGACCAAACAATTCAAGCTGATCATTGTCTGTAAATTTTTTAATAAAACCTACTGAAGCTGCATAATTGAAAAAGTGGTGGTCAGTTGCTGCTGAGTTCAACTTTCCTATAACATCACCTGATGTATTCCAAACATCTCTGCCCGCTTCATCAGATTTATTGTGGCCATAATCCAGTCTTAAGCCCGCCTTTAATCTAAGTAACTCGCCCCAATTAAAGTCCCGATAACCATAAATACCCGCCCTCAATGTCCGAAAAGGAGGTAAAAAATAATCAAAGCCCCCTGTTTCATTACCCTGATGTTGAATATTGAGGCCCAATTTGAATTCCTCCTTTGAAGAAAAAGCAGCATCTATACTAATGGTCCTCAATTCCATTTCCAGCGCTAATCTTTCATTGATATCAGCCCTGTCTTGAATGGCGTGAAATTCAGGGAAAGAAAATTCACGACGGTGATTTTCCTGAAGACCCAAGTTGATTTCCAACATTTTTTCTCCCCTCAGCTGACGTTGAAAAAAAGCGACTAATCTTTGATGGCTTACCCTTTGGCTGGGAAATTCAATATTCCTTGCATCTCCATCATCTTGCAGAGCAAAAGATTGCGGGATACCCACTGCACCGGAAAATATTCCTACATGCTGTCTGTATTTCGAAGCAGTCAGCCTGAATAGATTTTTCTCATCCCTGAAACCTGCGGTGAGACTGAAGGCCGATTCTTTACCGGCACTATTTTTCAGACGCTCATTAAAAATAGGCAGTTCAAAAGTGTTATAAACAAAACGATCAGTCGGAACGCGATAGTCAGAAAAAGCCTGTTGGGAAACATTTGCAGAGGCAAAGAAATTTTCTCCTGCACCCGATACGAATAGATTTCCACCTAGGTGGTCATTATTGGATTTGCCCAAAAGTGTAACTGCAATATTTGCGGTATTCCTGATTGCAATCGGATCTGGTAAAATTCGAACTACACCTCCCAAACCATCTGAGCCAAATTCCAGAGATGATGGTCCTTTTAATACCTCTATCCTCCTCGCGCGAAACTGGTCAATCTCTAATCCGTGATCGACCCCCCATTGGTGCCCCTCCTGCTTAACGCCTTGATCTGCGACGATCACCCTGTTAGCGTACAAACCCCTGATTACCGGCTTCCCTATACCCAGACCTACATTTAGGTGATTTACACCGGGTAAAACTGATAAACTGGCAGCCAAATTTCCCTCTGTTCGCTCATCAAAAAAATCTCCTCCAACAAAACTTACCGGCTGAAAGACATCTCTAACTAATCGATCTTCAAAGACGTTTATCTCCCTTAGGCTTTCTGTACTCGGGTGAAGTACTATATGAAAATGATCCTCATCAAAAACAGGACTTATTTCAACCCTCTTTTTTTTATATCCAAGGTAACTTACTTCTATATATCTTGGAAATCGCTTGTGTTGTAACTCAAAAGCACCGTGCTCATTAGTAACTGTACAGGTAGTATCGGGAAAAGTGCATACCGTAGCTCCGGGTAAGGTTGTTCTATTGTTGTCAACTACCACACCTCTCAAAGTAATCTGCGCTGCAATTTCAGATGACATCCCCAGGACGTTATACAAGAAGAAAAGCAGTACCACTTTTAGGGTCACTCCAAAAAAGTTCTTATTTTGCAACATAGTTGCAAAAATACGGTTATTTTTACAATCTACTTGACTTATGAAAAATATCTACAGACTTCTGATAGTGAGTTTATTTATTGGCTTGTTTTCATCTTGTACGGATGATGATATAGATACTACACCTCCTGAAATACTCTTTCTCGAAGTGAGCCCCAAGCCTCAGGAAAAGATAATCTGCGGTGAACCAGACCCGGAAACCATTGTCGTTACCGGAGGGGAAACAGTTACTCTTGATGTAGTAATTACAGATGATACAGAACTTTCACAGTTGAAAATTGATGTACATCCCAATTTTGACTGTCACGGACACAGAACCATTAGTACCACAGACTGGACTGTTTTAGAGCTCATTAATCTGAGTGGAAAAACTGTAGAAAAACTAATTCAAATTGAAGTACCTGAATTGGTAACTGCGGGTTACTATCACCTTCAGTTGAGAGCTGTAGATAAATCCGGCAATACCAGCCCTGCTGCAGATTTCTGGAACCTTAAAGTGAGCAACCCTTTGGATACCATTCCACCGGTTTTTGATATTTTATCCCCATCTGAGCACCCGGCAGCTATAGAACGTGGAGAAGATTTGACCTATAATATTCTGGTATCCGATGATCAACCCCTTAACATGGGTGGCAACGCAAGGGTAGAATTGACCTACCGACAAATCAATAGTAACAATACTTTTACCGCATTGGAAAAAAAGCTTGAGACTAAGGACACTGTAAAAGAAGTTGAAATTTCTTTTACCATACCCAACACTTTGGTCAGAGGGAGCTATTTGTTCACCATAAGAGTTTGGGACGGAGTAAACAATCAGGCGGAGCCGGAGAGATTTGAAATAGAAATTCAATAGTAAGTTTTTTTCAAAGTATTAAATTTATTCATAAATCCAATGGGAAGGTTCTGGTATTCTTCGCCCTAGTTTGTAACTATGCTAATTACCAAAAACTGAATTTCCAACACCAAAAAGAATCAGTTAATCAATGCTGGATATTCCGGTGATACTGACCCACCATTCTGGAGCATCTTGACCACTGGTTGAGACTATTAAACGACAATGGGGATCTATTTCATCAGGAGTAAGGTAAACCTTAAAACTCGGGAAGTTTATCTGGTATTAATCTTCACGTTTTCAATCTTCAAAGCATCTTAAATCTATTCCTTCTAAGGGATTTAAAAGAATGCTAAAGCCATGTTTTTACTATATGTCAAGCCATTTTTAAGCTTCTTTAGATTACCAATTAATTCTAGTGCGAAAATTTATTTATAAAGTTATTGTCCACCTATAGTTCCATAAAATCCGGTTGATTTTGATTATATTTGCAGATCTTTTAATGTGATCCAACTGTGGTAGGGTTACAATGTTTATCACAAAAATGTATTGAAGATGAAGTTAGCGGTTGTTGGCACCGGTTATGTTGGTTTGGTTACTGGAACTTGTTTTGCAGAGATGGGTAATCATGTAGTATGTATTGATATCGATGCGGACAAAGTTAAGCGGATGCAGGAAGGTGAGGTGCCCATATATGAGCCGGATCTGGATATTTTATTTGAACGGAATACAACCCAAGGGAGACTGCATTTTACTACAGAACTGAAAGAGGGGATAGCGGATGCGGAGATTATTTTTCTGGCACTACCCACGCCTCCAGGTGGTGATGGCTCCGCAGATCTGTCTTTTGTAATGGATGTGGCGCAGCAATTGAGCGGTATGATTACCGACTATAAAATTATAGTGGATAAAAGTACGGTGCCGGTGGGTACTGCGGAAAAGGTGCAGAATATACTTGCAGAAAGGCTGGATCCTGCTCTTTTTGACGTAGTCTCCAATCCGGAATTCCTGCGTGAAGGAGTGGCTGTGGATGACTTTATGAAACCGGATCGTGTGGTTGTAGGTACATCTTCGGATAAAGCAAGGGAAAAAATGAGGAGGTTGTACGAGCCTTTTGTGCGTCAGGGCAATCCCATCATTTTTATGGATGAGCGCTCGGCTGAAATGACCAAGTATGCCGCCAATTCTTATCTTGCTGCACGGATCACTTTTATGAATGAGATCGCGAATCTGTGCGAAAAACTGGGTGCCAATGTAGATATGGTGCGCGTGGGTATGGGCTCGGATACGCGTATAGGAAAAAGGTTTTTGTTTCCCGGTGTGGGCTACGGTGGTTCTTGCTTCCCCAAGGATGTGCAGGCACTCGCAAAGGCTGCTGCTGAGTCGGACTACGATTTCCGCATACTGAATTCGGTCATGCAGGTGAATCAGGATCAGAAAGGTATACTTGTAGATAAAATTCTCCGCTACTTTGGTGGTGATATTAAGGGAAAAAACATAGCGATTTGGGGGCTCGCATTCAAACCTGAAACGGATGACATCAGGGAGGCTCCTGCCATAACCATTATCCAAAGTTTGTTGGAAAAAGGTGCCAAAATTAAGGCTTTCGATCCGGAAGCAATGGACAATATCCGGAAACTTTTTGGAAATTCCATAGAGTTGGTGGACAATCAGTATGACGCGCTTGATGAGTCGGATGCACTTGCCATTATAACAGAATGGGGTGCCTTCAGAAATCCGGATTTTGAAGAGATGAAAAAACGAATGAGCAAAAAAGCTATTTTCGATGGTAGGAATGTATTTAGTCTGGAGATTATGGAAGAGCAGGGATTTGATTATGAGAGTATCGGGAGGCCTGTTTTGAGGAAATAGCAATTAAGTTGGGCGTTGGGGTTTTGGTGTGAAATAGTAGGATTATTTTAAAGAACTTGTAAAATTGGACGCCGAACAATGAACATCGATCAACGATTTAAGAAGCATTGAATGGAGAAGACGGGATTGTCCAATAAAAAAAATAAATAACTATGTCTTATTTCTCCCATCCTACTGCCATAATTGACGAGGGTTGTTCCATCGGAAAGGGCTCTAAAATCTGGCATTTTTGTCATTTGATGTCATCTGCTGTACTCGGAGAAAATTGTGTGCTCGGGCAAAATGTTTTTATTGGCTCAAAGGTTAGCATCGGCAATGGGGTGAAAATCCAGAATAACGTCTCTGTCTATGAGGGGGTAAAACTCGAAGATGAAGTTTTCGTTGGTCCTTCAGTGGTCTTTACTAATGTGATCAATCCACGTGCAGGCATAGAGCGAAAAAATGAATTCAAGACTACTTTAGTGGGAAAAGGGGCAAGTATAGGCGCCAACTCTACTTTAATTTGTGGGATCACCGTGGGTCGATACGCTTTAATTGGTGCAGGTTCGGTGGTGACTAAGGAGGTGCCTGATTTTGCCATGGTTTACGGCAATCCCGCCAAGCAACAGGCTTGGGTGAGTAAGGCCGGCCACAAACTGTCTTTTGATGCCGAAAATAATGCGCAATGTCCGGAAACCGGGGAAACTTACCGCCTAATCAATCAGGGCTTCGAATGGAAATGCATCTTGGGAGTATGAAATGGAATACGCCCATAAAAATTAATCCGCTACCCGATCTCATTAACCATCGGGATCAACTACTTTCTATTGGTTCCTGTTTTGCCGAGCAGATGTCGCTTTTTTTTCAAAAAAGAAAAATCCGGGTACTTTCCAATCCTTCGGGCATTGTTTACAATCCGCTTTCCATAGCTCACCTTCTGGAAAATCTGTTGGAGGAGCGCACTGTTTCCCGGGAAGATCTCTTTTTCAGAGATGGTTTGTATCACCACTATCAATTTCACGGCAGTTATTCGGGTACAGACGCAGATACCATAGTAAAAAAAATGAATACTTCTTTGGAATCTGCTTTCACTCAGTTGAGGAGCAGCCGTTTTCTGATACTGACTCTGGGCACTTCATGGGTTTACAGAGAAAAGAAAAAAGAGGAGGTAGTAGCCAATTGTCACAAAGTGCCCAATAAGCAATTTGATAAGGAGTGGGTCAGTCCTGCGGTATTGTACAAATCTCTTTTAAAGGCATTCAAGGCTTTGCAGCAGCTCAAACCCGACATCAAAATCATCATTACTGTCAGTCCGGTTCGTCATCTAAGAGATGGAGCTGTGGAAAACAGCAGGAGTAAGGCGGCATTACTGCTTACTGCAGCTTATTTACAGGATTCTCTTCCAGACATCGTTTTTTATTTTCCGTCGTATGAATTGATGATGGACGAACTCCGTGATTATCGGTTTTATGGGCAAGATTTAGTACATCCTTCTGTTGTAGCTACCGATTACATCATGCGTCGTTTTGCGGAGGCGGCTTTCGATAGTGAGACCCGCAATCTGCTAAATCGCACTGAGGATCTAGTCCGCGCAGTAGAACATCGCCCCTTCAATCCCGATACTGAGGAGCATCAGCGGTTCAGGAAAAAACAATTGGTGTTGGTGGAGGAATTAATGCGGGAATATCCGGCTTTGGATTTTGGTGAGGAGTTGGAGTATTTTGGTGGAAAGTATTGATAGGCGAGTAAAGGTATCTTCTGATTATAGCCGATGTTTTCAAATTGAATTCCTTTTCATAAGTCAATCATAAGTTTTCATCCCCTGCAATTTTCCATGAATAGAATTATCGGATAACAGCAGCTTTTCTCATCTTTGCGGTTCATTTTAAAATTTTGGCATGAGTGATGTTTTTAAAAATATAGTCTCCCATTGCAAGGAGTATGGGTATGTTTTTCAATCGAGTGAAATTTACGATGGGCTTGCTGCCGTTTATGACTACGGTCCCAATGGTGTTTTACTGAAAAATAATATCAGGGAATACTGGTGGAAATCCATGGTGCAACTGCACGATAACATCTCGGGTTTGGATGCTGCTATTTTTATGCATCCCAAGACCTGGAAGGCAAGTGGTCACGTGGATGCTTTCATGGATCCCTTGATAGACAACAAAGATTCCAAAAAAAGATATCGGGCTGATGTACTAGTAGAAGATTATATTGAAAAACTTCATCAGAAAGTGGATAAAGAAGTGCGGAAAGCTGCGAAAAGGTTTGGTGATGACTTCGTAGAAGAAAAATTTAAAGCTGAGCATCCTCGTGTTTCGGGCTATATTGCTAAAATTGAGGAAATCAAAGCAGAGCTAGCAAGATGTCTCAATGAAAGTGATTTGGAAGCCTTGGGTCAATTGATCAAAAATCTCGATATACCCGATCCGGTAGGTGGTTCGCGTAACTGGACTGAGGTGCGTCAGTTTAACCTGATGTTCTCAACTCAATTGGGTAATGTAGCAGGTAAGGAGGAAAAATTATACCTCCGACCTGAAACGGCTCAAGGTATTTTTGTCAATTTTCTAAATGTAGCTAACACCTCCCGATCAAAAGTACCCTTTGGTATTGCGCAAACAGGTAAGGCTTTTAGAAATGAAATCATAGCACGGCAATTTATTTTCCGTATGCGCGAATTCGAACAAATGGAAATGCAGTATTTTGTACGTCCGGGCGAAGAGATGAAGTGGTACGAATATTGGAAGGAATTTCGTATGAAATGGCACAAAGCATTGGGTACACCCGATGAAAAATTGCGTTACCACAATCATGACAATCTTGCTCATTACGCAAATGCTGCGGTTGACATACAATACGATTTTCCATTTGGCTTCAAAGAGTTGGAGGGCATACATTCGAGGACGGATTTCGACCTAAAGCAGCATCAGGAGTATTCCGGTAAAAAGCTACAGTATTTTGATCCCGAACTCAGTGAGAGTTACACACCTTATGTGGTGGAAACTTCCATAGGTCTTGATCGAATGTTTTTGGCGATTCTCTCGCAGGCTTATCAGGAGGATGAGGTGCCTGATGCCGATGGAAAAACCAGCAAGAGATTGGTATTGAAACTCCCGCCGGCTTTGGCTCCTATCAAGTGCGCTGTTTTACCGCTGGTAAAAAACAAAGAGGAAATAACGGAAAAAGCTACTGCAATTTTTAATGAGCTCAGATATGCTTTTGATTGCCAATACGATGAAAAAGACACCATCGGAAGGCGGTATCGAAGACAAGATGCCAATGGAACGCCTTTTTGTGTTACGGTGGATTTTGAAACATTAGAGGACAATGCAGTTACTCTAAGAGACAGAGATACGCTTGAGCAAATCAGGATACCCATTAATGAGGTGGAAAGAGTGATAGCAGAAAAAACCTCCATGAATACGCTATTGAAAAAGCTGTAATGGAAAAGATGCGACTGGCAATACTTTCTGATCTTCATATTGCTGATCTGGGCGAATTTCCCTATGGTGTCGATACCCGCAGTAATTTTCTTAAAGCTCTGGATTTAGCAGTAAATGACCGTCCGGATATGTTGATCATAACCGGTGATTTGTGTTTCAGAGAAGGGGTTAGAGAGGTGTATTGTTGGATAAAAAATGAATTAGATAAGACAGGCTTACCCTACAGAGTCATTTCCGGAAACCACGATAAACCGGCGCTTTTACAGAAAGTTTTCCATCCTGGAGAACCGCTGATGAATAGTGAGTTTTTCTATTCTGAGACTATTCGTGGTAAGCACTTTATTTTTTGCGATAGCACCAATGCTATATTAAGTGAAACTCAATGGCATTGGCTGGTGGATACTATAGAGGAATCAGGCGATAACGTTTTTATCTTCATTCATCATCCTCCATTCAGATCTGCTGTGCCCTACATGGATGAGCATCATGCTTTTGAGCAAATGGAAAAAATGGAGGATATTATTGCTAATTTTGATAAAAATTTCTTCCTCTTCTGTGGGCACTACCACTGTGAAAAGACCATTATCCGGGATCAATGTATTGCTTTCATTACCCCATCAACTTTTTTTAATCTTGATGACCGGTATGAAGATTTTACCATCCTTAACAAAATCCCTTCCTTTAGACGGTTGGTCATCTCTACGGATCAAATTGAAACAGGAGTTTTTAGTTAAAACCATTTATTTACCTCTAAAATACACATAAATGACTGAAAGCGAGATAAAAGAAAAGCAGCTTGGAAAAGCCTTATTAAAATTGACTCAAAAGTACGGAAGTCCCTTGTATGCCTATTTTACTGAGGATATTGAAAAAAATTACCGAAAGTTGAGGTCTGCCTTTGGCGATGAGGGAGTACACATCATGTATGCCTGCAAAGCACTTACCAATTTAGTTGTTCTTAAGTTTTTGAAAAAACTGGGTTGTGGATTGGATGCGGTATCCCTGGAGGAGGCTAAATTGGGATTATTAGCGGGCTTTAAAGGTAGAGAGATTGTATTTACGCCTAGCATGGTTGGAGGGGCAGACTATGATAAAGCTGTAGAGTACGGACTACGCATTAATGTTGGAGATCTGCAAGCACTGGAATATATGGGTAAAAATCATCCCAATTATCCCGTCTGTATTCGCTTGAATCCTCATGTATATGCAGGTGGACATGAGAAGATATCAGTAGGTCACGTGCAGTCTAAATTTGGGATTTCGATTTTTCAAATGGATGAGGTTTTGGATTTGGTTAAAAAGTACTCTATAAGAGTGGACGGGGTTCATATGCATGCCGGTTCCGATATTCAAAAAGATGAGCAATATATGGAGGCCATAGGAGTCATATTTGGAAAAGCTGAGTTTTTTCCCGACCTGGAGTATGTTGATATAGGAAGCGGTTTTAAGATACCTTATCGCTCTTCTGATACTTCTTCCAATCTAGAAAAGATTGCTTCTTTTGTAAAGGAAAAACTGAATACACTCTCAGTGAAACTTAATAAACGAGTTGAACTCCTTATGGAACCGGGCAAATTTTTGGTCAGTAATGCAGGCTATTTTATAGTGGAAGCCACAGTGGTAAAAAAAGCCCCCGGCAAGACTTTTGTCGGAGTAGATTCGGGCTTTAATCATTTGATGAGACCCATGTTATACGATGCCTGGCACGATGTAATCAACCTCAGTAATCCAAATGGAAAATCTCAAAAATACGATCTTGTTGGCTATATCTGCGAAACCGACACTTTTGCTACTGATAGAGAAGTAGCGGAAATCAGAGTTGGGGACTTTCTGACGTTCAAAAATACCGGTGCCTATGGATTCAACATGGCGAGTAATTACAACAGCAAACTGAGACCCGCAGAAGTTCTAGTTCATGAAGGAAAGGATTACTTGATTAGAAGAAGAGAAACTTTTGAAGATTTGATTAGCACCCAAGTGCTACCGGATTTATTTTATTGACAAAGGCCAAAAGCCAACAGTCAAAGGCCAAAAGCCAAAAGCCAACAGTCAATAGTCAATAGTCAATAGTCAACAGTCAATAGTCAATAGTCAATAGTCAACAGTCAATAGTCAACAGTCAAAGGTCAACAGTCAAAAATCAAAAATCAAAAATCAAAAATCAAAAACATGAGAGATTTCAGAACTTGGGATGTTTATAAAGATTCAATGAACTTCGTTAAAGACATCTATATCTTCTCGAAGGAATTACCAAAGGACGAAGAATATGGATTAAGATCTCAGCTTAGAAGGGCAGCTGTTTCAATTGTAAATAATATAGCCGAAGGATCTGCAAAATCCTCATCTAAAGATTTTCACCGATATTTGGAAATTAGTCTTGGCTCAGCCTTTGAAGTAGAAACATTGCTGAATGTCATCAAAAGCCTCGATTATTGTAACCAAGCAACAACTGATAAAATGTTAACTGATATTGACAGCATAGAAAGACGACTAAATGCTTTTATCCAAAAAATTCGTCGGGAAGATTTTAGATAATCAGTCAAAGGTCAATAGTCAAAGGTCAAAGGTCAAAAGCCAACAGTCAAAAGCCAACAGTCAAAGGTCAAAAGTCAAATGCCAAAAGAAAAATGTCAAAAGTCAAAGGCCAAAGGTCAAAAGTCAACAGTCAATAGTCAACAGTCAAAGGTCAAAAGCCAATCCCCCCACCGCTCTCCAATGCCCAATAATCTCACCTTTTTTCATAAAGAATAAATCGGGGAATTCATATTTCAATTGATCGCTTTCGTTAATTTGATTTTTTATTTCTTCCGATCTTTCCAAATGAGAGCAATTGGATTCAAAGCGCCTTGGGGGTAGCTGGATATTAAGGGGTTGATCAGCATTGATTTCAAATTGAGCGGACAGATAATCGCAGGAGGAAAACAGCCTCAGTAAAAGTTTTTCATTTTGAGTGGACTCGAGAAAGAGGAAGGGAATCACGGGCTCATTAATTCCGTATTTTTCTGCAGGTATGAAAATAGTGGATTCAATTTTATCTAAATCTAAAGGAAAAAGTGAGTTACTATCTTTTGCAGTCCAATTTCTATCCGGGGACTGTTTATCTCTTCTGAATACCATAGCTTGGAACTCATTGTCCAACGCTATTTTCAAAGAGTCATTTTTCAGTTTCCAATTGCCGGTTTGAGTCTCTATTTTAGTGAAATCCCTAAAGTTAAAGACAATAGCATTTCCATTTTCCAGGAAATGAAAAAAGACTTGTTGAGTGCTATCGACTGAGTTACCGTTTAATTCAAAGATATGACTTGTAAGGTGATGCTCAGTAGAATCCCATCTACAGGAGCTGAGTTGAATAAAAAAAGTCAAAAGGACTATTAGTAAAAACTGATTTTTGATGTTCATTTTCAACTGCAAAAATAAAAAAACCCGCCTTCTGTTGTGAAGGCGGGTTAAAATCTAGTTCATTAGGATTATGGTAAATCCCAAAATACCCTATCGAGCATTGTTCTATCAGGAACATTAGCTTGATTTCTTTGTAGTTCAGAATCCGGATATCTTACTAACCTAATCATTTCGCCTCCTAGTGCTGAATTTACAGGAGCTTGAAAACCCTCATACTGATAGTCAAATCTTCTGGCATCATTCCATGTCTCAGGGTTTAGGAAAGTAGCAATATACTTCTCTTTCATGATTTCATTTACGGATAAGTTTGCCATTCCAACTGAAACAGATGGTTGGCTCCAGTAAGCATCAATAGCTTCACTATCCACCCCAAGTTTTTCCATATGAGATCTGATTCCTTCTTCATAAGCTGAATAGGCACGATCCCTATTACCTTGGGCAATTGCAGCTTCAGCTTCAATGAATTTCAATTCAGAATAAGTAATCATTTCAAGTGGTTGAGTTGAACTCAGTGCATAGTAGGAACCCACTGCAAGGACAGCTCGCACTCCTTGTTCAGGAGCATCCCCTCTACCGGCACCATTGCGGGTGCCAATATACTGCCCTACTAATTCGGCAAATGAAGTATCTGAAGCAGGCTGGGTAATAAATTCAATTCTGGGATCAACAACCCCAAAAGTATTACCATTTAGCTGATCTACGACTTGAGTAGACAACCAACCACCTAAGTTTAATCCAGCATTAAGAACTGCTGTTCTATACCACTGATTCTGAGCCGCAATAGGACTGGCAAAAAATGACATTTCAAAATCTTCATCGCTATTGCTAAAAGCATTCTCTACAGCCACTAAAACTGCTGCTGGATCATAATTTCCGGTTTTACTGTAATGATTGAGTATCCTGGCTCTCAAAGCATAAGCTGTTCGAGTCCATGACTCTAAATCACCACCAAATATAAAATCATCGTTTCCTGGAGCTGCTGCAGATTCTTCAGCTGAAAGGTCAGTAATTCCATCTGAAATTAAAGCTTGAATTTCCTGATAAATACTTTCAGAATCGTCATATGCAGGCTGCAAAATTTCTGATGAAAATGCATCTGTATAGGGCACATCCCCAAACATATTTACCAATAAACTTAAGTTATAAGCTTTCATTATTCTGGCTGGACCTGAGTAATGGGGAGCTCCAAGCTCTTCAGCTTGATCAATCAAGGTAACTAAGTCCCCGATATTAAAATATAAATTAGACCAAGTTCCTCCATAAGAAACTGCATCATGAATATCTGTTCCGGTTGATGCATTTGGGGATGCAAAGTGTTGGACAAAGAAGGAAGTTGTTGATCCAACTCTTTGTGTATTCCTCGTAGTTTCAAATGTAGTATTGATCATCAGCCCTTCAATAGGAGCAGATGTTGGGTTGTTGGGGTCGTCATTGATGTCAAGGTAGTCATTACAACCAACACCAATGAAAGCCAGTAACCCCAATCCTAATATAATTTTTATAAATTGTATCATAATTGTTTGTTTTTTTACTCTTAGAAAGAGAAGTTAAGTGAAAAAATAAGGCTTCTGGTCCCCGGATAGGCTAAGTCAACCAATCCTATTAAATTACTGCCTGAGCTTACAAAAGCTTCCGGGTCATACTGAGTCCATGGTGTCCAAAGTAGAATATTATCCACAGTAACTGCTGCTCTTAATCCTCTTAATGGAGTTCTGTCCAGGATGTTTTGTGGAAGAGTATAACCCAAGGTTAAACTTCTCAATTTTATATAAGAAGCATCTTCTACAGACTGTTCTACTGCAACTCGGTAATAATCCCTATGATAACCTGCACCATAATTGACACCCTCTTCAGGATCTAGTCCTTGTCCCAACCATACTCTGGTAGTGTTAGGAGTCCCATCAGCAGTTACGCCATCGAACACCTTGTAATCAGTCCTATTTAGGGTTTTTGTTGTGTGACCAAAAGCTGAATCCCATTGATCTAGTTTATTGTATTTATCTACACCCATTACCATATCAATGTTAAAGGAAAAGTCCCAACTCTTATAGCTAAAACTATTGAAAATGTTCCAGGTCCAATCTGGCAAGGCATCTCCAACAATTTTTGGTGTAGTTTCAATAACTGGAAATCCATTGTCTCCTATTAAAACTGGTAAGTTTTCTTCGAGAACTAAACTCTCTGGATTAGCTCCAGCTCTAGCATAACTGGTACCCCATATTGCACCATAGGATTGCCCTGGTACCAATTGCATAAAGGGTCTGTTGATATATGCGGAAATATCTCCTAAAAAGATCGCATCTACGCCATCTCTTATACTGATTACTTCATTGGAGTTGGTAGTAAAGTTAGATACAATATTCCAGTCAAAATTGGTTCTCCTTAGTACATTTGCTCTTAAGGTTAGTTCAATACCGCTGTTTTCAATTTCCCCGGCATTGGTGATAAACGTGGCTTGTCCTGTAGCATTGGAAACAGGTACAGGAATTATCATGTCTTTACTATTAGCTTTGTAGAAACTGATATCCAAACCTAATCTGTTATTAAAAAATCTCAAATCCAGACCCAATTCATTGGATGTAGTTCTTTCAGGTTTCAAATCAGCTGATGCAATAGTCGCACCTCGTGTAAATCCAACCTGATCGTCTAAAGGATAAATAGCAGGAGAAACAAAAACGCTCTGAGTTGAATAAGGAGGAGCATCCTTCCCAACCTCAGCAAAGGATGCTCTTAACTTGGCAAAAGTAAGCCAATCAGGCGTATTGACCATATCACTTAACACCACTGCAAGATTAACCGATGGATAGAAAAAAGATCTATTGTCTTCAACCAAAGTAGAGGTCCAGTCATTTCTTCCGGTAATGTTCAAATAAATCATATCTCTCCAATCCAGGTTTAAATCACCATAGACTCCAACTAGTCTTCTTTGGGTGAACCTCTGAGCAATACTGATATCTCTTGCATTGCTGAAATGGCTGAATTCAGGAACAACAAAGTTAGATCCTCTTGCCCTTACTAAATCCGTCTCCCTGTCAAAAATATCATTACCAACTCTAAAGGAGAGGCCAATATCGTCAGTTAATCTACTTTGAAGTAATAAGGATAAATTTGAAGTCAAATCTCTGCTATTGATCTTGGTTTCTTCTCTGAAACCACCTACACCACTCCAAACGAATTCATTTTCCAGTCCCTTAGGACCAGGCTCAATTTCTGTACGAGTATCCGAGTACAGATCTGCACCAAAAAGATAATTGATGCTCAACCAATCAGTAAGTGCATAAGATGCCCTAATATTGCCTATAAACCTATTTACATCATCTTCATAAGTATTAGTACGGGCATCATAAATTGGATTTCTACCAGTTCCCCTTCCTGTTAAATTATCTGCTTTCATAGTGCCATCCTCATGCCTCCAATCAGTTACATCAGCACTGGTATTCCAATAAGACAAGCGTTCCATAAAATTTACAAAAGGTACTCTGCTTCCACCGGAATTGATAAAGTTTGTACTTGCTCCAAAATTTAATCTGCCTTTTGTGATGTCACCTGACGCTCTTATAGAAGTTCTATTCCAATCATTATTTGGAATTACAGCTTTATTATAAGAATTAGACACAGAAGTATAAAATCTTGCTGCCTCCGTTCCCCCTGAAATACTTATAGTATTGTCGGTAGTAAAACCTGTTCGCATCGCATTTTCCCAATTGTTATAATAGGTCAAATCCGGAGTTTCGCTGTAAGCTGCTCCCCAAGAAGGCCAAAATCCATTAGGATTAGATTCGAATCCAAAGCCGGGACCAAAGACATCCTGATAATCAGGGTAGTTAATGACTTCCTGCCAACCTACGCTATTAGAGAAATCAACACGGACATCACCCGCTTCACCTTTTTTGGTAGTGATAATAACCGCTCCGTTAGCCGCTCTAACACCGTAAAGTGCAGTCGCTGGCGCAGATTTCAAGACAGAAATGGAAGCAATATCTGCAGGATTGATATCAATAGCTCTGTTGGACATGCCCCTAACTCTACCAAATGATTCCTGAGTGCTATTGTCTATAGGTACACCATCAACAACAAATAAGGGTTGATTATCAGCAGAGGGATCCAGAGAGGTAAAACCTCGGATAAAAATTTGTGATCCCTGTCCTGCTCCACCACCACCTCGATTGATTTGCACGCCGGAAACTTGTCCTTGAAGCGCATTAAGGAGGTTGTTGGTTCCTGTGTTGGCTATATTATCTGCGGAAACATCCTGAACAGAATAACCCAGTGATCTTTCTGCTCTTTGGATCCCCAAAGCCGTCACCACCACTTCATCCAAACCCACTCCCTGACTTAGATTGATTTCAACATTATTGACATCAGCGGCTACTTCAATACGCTTTTGATCATAGCCAATGTAGGTAATTACTAAAGTGACTGCGCCATTTGCTACCAAGCTGAAGTTGCCATCAAAATCGGTAATTGTCCCGGTTTGGGTGCCTTGGATAAAAACATTAGCCCCAATAAGAGGCTCACCATTGTCTGCATCCACTATCGTACCACTCAAGGTGCGGTCCTGTGCATACAAATTGGTAAACCCCAAGAATATCAGAGGCACCAGTAAAAAAACGTAGAATTTTTTCATAAGTTACTGAATTTAAATTAATTAGTTAAAAATAAACAAGCAATTAAATTCACAGGCTTTATGACTCACATAAAGAATGAAGGGACAAAACCGAAGCTTTATCCTGAATAAAAATTGCTCATAGGAAAGCCCAAATATATAAATTTATTCACATTAAGTTAACATACAGGAAAAAAAAAATTAATTTTTGTTCAGTCTCTTAACCGATTTGTAAAAATGTGCTTTTCTTTATCTTTTAAATTTCAACGGCTTTTCTATGAAAACCTTTTTTTCAGCTTGCGCACCTCATTACTCTTCATATACTTTTCCTTATGGATATTATGCTGTCGCGGAGGGAAATGAAGATTTGTCTGAAATTTATGAAAATGGTTTCCTGCCTTATACCGGAGATCTTCAACTGGATTATCCTGTATTTTATAAAGCAAGAAGTCTTAGAATAGCACTGGATAAATTTTCCGATAGCTCAGAAAACAGAAGAATTGCCAGAAAATTTGAGGGATTGGAATTAAGCATTGATAAGTTGGATGCAGACTTTAGTAAAAATCACGCTTTTTATAAATTTGCTATAAATTACGCCCGGGAGAGATTCAAAGGTGGAGAGATGGATTTCGCGCGTCTGGATTATGTTCTCAGTCGTCCTTACTTAACTCAAGTATATCGCTTTTTTTTGGATAAAAAAAACGTGGGCTATTTGTTGGCAATCGAAAATGATTCAGTTTTTCACTACTGGTTTTGTTTTTTTGATTTGGAAATGGCTTCTGATCTACCCCTGGGAAAGTACCTGATGCTGCAGTCTATTCATCTGGCCAAAGAAAAAGGATGCGATTATGTTTATCTGGGAACCTGTTATGGCAAGCGCTCTCTTTACAAAGTACGCGATTTTAAGGGCGTAGAGTATCACGATGGAAATAGCTGGTCTGCTGATGTTACGACATTGAAACAACTGTGTAAATTAGATGACGAACCTCTGGTGGGCTTTTCAGGTGATGAGTTAAAAAATGCTGTCAACTCAAATGAATACATTCAATCTATCTTAGCTACAAAAAAATAAAAATATGGAAAGCTTTGGAGCCTGGTCTCTTTTACCGCCCCTACTCGCCATACTTTTGGCATTAAGGACCAAACAAGTTTATGTTGCTTTATTACTAGGTATTTGGAGCGGATGGGTCATTATGGCCGGTGGAAATTTTATACAGGGTTCATTCGATACGGTATTGGCATTGGTAAATGTCTTCAAAAGTCCCGGCAATACGATGACCATTATGTTTTGTGCACTCGTGGGTGGGCTAATTGTATTTATGCAGCGATCGGGAGGGGTACAGGGTTTTATTCTTGTGGTTAACAAAATGATGAAAAAGTATGAGAATGATGATTCTTCCAGAAGCCGAATCATAGTACAGCTACTCGCTGCAGTTACTGGAATACTGGTGTTTGTCGAGTCTAGTATTTCTGTATTGACGGTAGGTACACTCTATCGCCCGCTTTTCGATAAATTGAAAATTTCCAGAGAAAAATTAGCCTACATCGCTGATTCAAGTTCAGCACCGGCCTGTATTCTCATCCCCCTGAATGCATGGGGTGCATTTATTATGGGATTGCTGGCTGCGCAGGGTTTTGCCGATCCTTTTCAAACGATGATTAAAGCAGCTTTCGTCAACTTTTATGCGATTTTTGCACTGCTGCTCGTCTTTATATTGGTGATTACTCAGTTTGATTTTGGCCCCATGAAAAAAGCGGAAAAAAGAGCCCGGGAAGAAGGCAAACTCATGAATGATGATGCTGCTCCTATGATTTCCGACGAATTAACAGATATAGATGTAAAGGAAGGAATTCCGTTGCGTGCCAGAAATATGGTTGTCCCCATAGTAGTAATGGTGCTGATGATGCCCATTATACTCGGAGTAACAGGTTGGGAAACTGCAATGCAGGAAAGGGCTGATAGTTCCTTTTTTGGACAGTTTTTCTTTGCGATTGGCAGAGGATCCGGATCAACCTCTGTGCTGATAGCTGTAATTACATCCCTGATTTTTACCATGCTATTTTACAGCGCTCAGAAGTTATTCAAACTGAATGAAATGGTCGATATGACCATGAAGGGAATCAGTGGACTTATGCCTTTAGCCATCTTGATGTTGATGGCATTTGGTATAAGCGATGTTTGTCGTGAGTTGCAAACCGGTCAGTATGTAGCTGATCTCGCTTCTGCATGGTTTTCGCCCGCTCTTGTTCCTGCTCTGGTTTTTGTGATCAGTTCCTTTATCGCCTTTTCTACGGGGACTTCCTGGGGTACATTTGCTATTATGATAGCTATCTCAGTACCTATGGCTCAGACAATGGAAGCACCGGTGATTTTGACAATAGCTGCTGCTTTGGGAGGGGGAGTATTCGGAGACCATTGCTCGCCCATAAGTGATACTACTATATTGTCGAGTATGGCATCTGCTTCAGATCACATCGATCACGTAAAAACACAATTACCCTATGCCTTACTTTCCGGCGGCGCAGCTACGGTTTTGTATTTGATATTGGGGATGGTTTATGCTTGATTTAGTTTAATAGTAAGAAAGTGAGGCACTGGTGTTGGATGTCTCTCACCTAAATTGCTGAAACAAGAGAGCTTAACCCAAGTAGAGCTTTCCATGGGATTGCTGATTTTTTAAGTATAGCGAGTTAACCCGGATTAAGAGTTTATTGAGGTTTATGACACATAAAAAAAGACCCGATACCTTTGTAGCGGGTCCCATAATTGCGGCGGATTCAATTTCCTACAACGTCTTTCCGCCTTATTCGCTGAACATTCAGTTAGTCAATAAAAAATTCAGCTTTTGTCTAGTAATGAGTTGACTCATTAATTTATATTTAGTGTTAAGCCGGTACTGATCATTCCTATTTCATACCCGGCATTTCTTCTTTCTCTAAAAACATCAGTCATGGAGTAATTTACATAAAAATTAATACCTCCATAACCAATTTGTCCTGCTAATCCCCATCTAAATGGCGCAAGGTGAAAGTGATTTTTCTCTTTAATATTATCTCTGTTCCTGTTGTTGAATTTTTGCTTGAAATTGGAGCCCAGTCTTGTACCTCCATAAACTCCTGCCGATAATCGAAAGGATTTAGATGCATTCTCCGGATTACTTTCAAAATTCAAAAGAAGAGGAACAGTCAGATAGGAATAATTCAAACGCGTCTTTATCGGAATTCTTTCACCTCCGGAACCATCAGCTAACGAGAAATTGATCTCATTGGGCTCCCTATTAAGTATAACGGGATTGTCAAACATTATTTTGTGGAAATTTACACCTATTCCATAATCCAGATTCAGATAATTGTTTATCAGGCTGAAACGCTGCCTGCTGAGGTAAATATTGATATTGGTCGAATTGCCGTAACGTTGTTCAAAAGGATCAATATTTCCATCAGGACCGATAAAATAATCATCTTCAGACAGCCACACGTCTACACCTATTTCAAAAGAGAAGTAATTGGTGATATCCGGTTTGGTCTTTCTTGTCTTTCCCGTTGGGCTGATATTTATTTTTGGACTTGTGATCTTAATAGTATCCCCTGCTTCATTGACATGAAACATATGAAAGCCGGGGGTTGCTTTAGTAGTATCTTGGGTCTCCTGGGCATTAATTTGAAAAACCAAACCCAAGCTAAATAAAATCAACGCAACTAAACTTGTTAATAATTTTATCATTTTTCTAAAATTTAAAACGGTATAAAAATAAATCCTGCACTTACCATGCCAACTTCATATCCACTATTGCGGTTTTCCTTAAAAATATCGGTCATAGAGTAGTTGGCGTAGAAATTAAATGCACCGTATCCAATTTGACCAGCTATTCCCCAGCGAAAGGGAGACAAGTTGAAATTGTCTTTGTCCTTAATGTTATCACTTCGCTTGTTGTTAAACTTTTGTTTAAAGTTTGAACCCATTCTGGTATTCCCATAAACTCCTGCAGCCAATCGGAAAGATTTTCTAGTGTTGGATGGATTGGTCTCAAAGTTAAACATGACTGGCACCGTTAAATAATTACTCATCAATCTTGTTTTTACCGGAATTCTATCTCCCCCTTCAATGGGAGCAAGGTCGAATTGCAATATTCCGTTTTCACGAGACATGATTACCGGATTATCAAACATGATTTTGTGGAAGTTAAAACCCAGTCCATATTCCAAATTCAAGTGGTGTTTGAGGAGATTGACTCGCTGACGAAAAAAGTAAATATTTACATTGGTTGAATTGGCATATCTCTGTTCAAACAACTCGACCTCCCCATCTCCAACAATATAATCATCTGCCGGTTGCAATATATCCACACCCATTTCAAAAACCAAATATCGGGTTTCGACATTTCTTTTTGTTCTGTCTCCGATACCTGGGATAGAGAGTTCCAGTGAATTCGGTAATTCAAATTTAGACATATCAACAGAATCTGACCAAAGGGTATTTTCCACTTTTTCATAAGAATAAATCCATTCGGTATTGGTATCTGCTTTGAGTCCGTTGGTAAGAAGTAAAAGACCTAATAGAGCTGAAAATATCAGCTTAATCAATAAATTTTTCATAATTCACTTTTTTTAAAAAGGTTTAATTTGATTGTTGCATGAATCTTGGTAGAAGTTCTTGGGGGATTCTTTCTGTATTAATTTTTACATCGATTTTATTCAAATTAGAGGCGACCTGGTCCGGTAGTACCCTTTCTGCCAGATTGGCAAAAAATCTTATCAGGTGTAATTCTTCTTCAATTGCTTCCACATAAACGGGGTTCCACAATAGTTTTTGAGTAGCAATATCCAAAGGTTCAGAAGGTATTTCAAGCATCATTTGATTCACTGGAAGCAAAGCTATCTCGCGTTTTTCCTGTCTATTCAATTCAGGTATTAGCTGCTCGAAATACAAGTTTTCAAAAACCTCTTCATCGCTTAAGCTTTTCACAAATTCAACTTCTGTATTGTAAGCCAGTTCGATTTCACTTTCCCTTAATGCTCTTTTCTCTTCAGAATCTGCGATTTTAATTTCTGTAGCAGACGCTAATGTAGCTCGTGGTTCAGGATTTAGTTCTTCTTTGTTTGCAGCTGCAAACAATTGAGTATTTTCAGGTAGAAATTCTTTTTCAATCCCCTCTACCACTTCTTTAGTCATTTCCACTTTAGGGGTAATTCTTTCTGGTTCCGCAGTGACCATAGTTTGATTAACAGGGGCATCATTTAGATAATAAGAATTGATTACCCAAACAGAGGAAAGCAGTAAAATAAATGCAGCTGCAATTTGCCACAATTTTATATAAACCGGTCTTTGGAGTAAACTGATTACGGCTGCTTCCTTATATAGCTCTGTTTTTTTACTGAAAAAAAGAGTCGGTTCAAGATCTTCTTCAGAAATACGAATCGGCTCAAAATCCTCCAGTTCTTGACGGACTTCCGGATTTTTGTTGAGGAAGTTAGAGAAGGCTGTTAATTCGGGCTCGCTGAGATTACCTTCCAGATAATCCAATGCAAACTCCTCATAATTGTGAATATTGATGTTCATTTTTTTTACTTTTTCTCGGACTGAATAGTCTCGATATTACTTTTTAATTTTTTTCTCGCCCTGAACAGATAGGTTTTAACCTGACTGAGCTTAATTTCCATAATTTGAGAAATATCGTCATAGGAGTATCCCTCAATGTCTCTCAATAGAACAATACTTTTTTGAGTCGGACTCAGTGCATCTAATGCCCGCTTAATATCATCGGAATAATCGCTACTGTCAAACCTTTCATGAACTGCGAAATCAGGCATCTCTTCCCACATCTCCATGCGCTTGGTTTTCCTGTGTTGATCAATAAGGATGCGATAGACGGTGGTGAAAAGCCATGACTTTGCACCTTTAACTTCCACCTTTTTTTTGTTGGCCCACAATCTAATGAATGCTTCCTGAACTGCATCCTCGGCATTTGCATTATTTCTGCACACCTTATATGCATATCGCATTAAGTGGTCTGAGAAATCTCTCACAAGTCCGTTGTAGGTTGTAATGTTCATACGCTCTTATTACGTCTGTCTCTTAAAAAAAGTTACAGCTTTGTGAATGTTTTATTTTATTCTTTGAAAACTCAGCTATATATCATTAGCCAATATCTCTTTTTAACACTTGGCAAATTTTTATAATCGTTATTAAGTACCTACGGCACTTTTGATAGACTTGACGAATTATTACCGTTATTAAGTACCTACGGCACTGCACTAAAAGCTAAAATTGCTGGTTCTACTTTTATGGGTAAGTCCAAAACATTGCATTTTCTGATTTATTAAACTTACTCATAAAATTAGGTTTTTCACATAAAGTTAACGCAAGCCACCATATTCTAACAAGAGAAGCTATATTAAAGGCTAAGACTTACCTCACTTTTATCACTGATTCATTACATTACCATCTCTTTTTAATTACTTCAAGGGTATCAGGCTTTTTGGCTCATTGTTGATTTGTGAGGGGGATAAAAATCCGAAAGGATGTCATTATTGTCGAAAGAACGAATATAAAAACATATCAGAACCCAGTTGGGTGATATTATTTTTCGGATTGTAATTTTAATATCACCCCTTCGGGGTTTGGGTTAATCTGCAAATCATTTACTACAAAAATTTCATCCCTGCGGGATTCTAACTCGAAAGTTATTTGATTTTGGATAAAACGGTTTTTTGAAAGTAACATCATCAAAAAAGTACCTTATCTAGAGAGTTTTCATGGAATTACGCTACGCAACAATAATCGACCTTAGCTTAAAAAGAAAATCTTTTTTCCGTATCTTCACCTTTTAAATCATAAAGGTAGCGGAATTTAGCTGAATAATAATTATTACGGAAAAAGCCAAGACAATGAATTTCAAACTGGAGTCACCCTTTCAACCTACAGGAGATCAGCCAAAGGCAATTGAACGATTGGTAAATGAAGTCGAAAATGGAGAAAAATATCAGACGCTGCTCGGTGTAACTGGTTCGGGAAAGACTTTTACCATGGCCAATGTGATTGCCAAATTGAATCGCCCTACGCTCATTCTGACACATAATAAGACATTGACAGCTCAGCTATATGGAGAATTCAGGGAATTTTTTCCCGATAATGCAGTGGAGTATTTTGTTTCTTACTACGATTATTATCAGCCGGAAGCTTATATCACCACTAGCGATACTTATATAGAAAAAGATCTTGCCATTAATGAAGAAGTAGACAAACTTAGACTTAGGGCGACGAGTAGTCTATTGTCCGGGCGAAGAGATGTGATTATTGTAGCTTCGGTCTCCTGTATATATGGAATGGGCAATCCAGAGGACTATAAATCGGGCATTATAAGAATTCATACCGGTCAGGTGATTAGCCGGAATAGCTTTCTGTATTCTTTGGTGCAGTCGCTTTATTCCAGAACAGAGGGAATAATTGAAAGGAGCAACTTCCGAGTAAAAGGGGATACTGTAGACATTAATTTACCTTATGTAGATTTTGGCTATAGAATCACCTTTTTTGGAGATGAAATAGAGACCATAGATATCATAGACCCCGAAACAGGCAGAAGACATGAACAATTGGAGCATGCAGCAATATTTCCGGCAAATTTGTACGTTGCTCCAAAAGACAGAATACACGGAATCATTAAAGAAATAGAGGATGAGCTCTATGGACACGAGCAATTTTTTGAAAAAGAGGGCAGGTATATAGAAGCAAAGAGGATAAGAGAAAGGGTTGACTTTGACTTAGAAATGATGCGAGAATTGGGTTATTGCAGTGGGGTGGAGAACTATTCCCGCTTTTTTGATAGGAGAGAACCGGGTACTAGGCCATTTTGCTTGCTGGATTATTTTCCTGATGATTACCTGATGTTTATTGATGAAAGTCATGTAACACTCCCCCAAGTCCGGGGTATGTGGGGCGGTGACAGAGCAAGGAAACTAAATCTGGTCAATTATGGTTTTAGATTGCCCAGTGCCATGGATAATCGTCCTCTGAATTTTGAGGAATTTCAAACGCTGGTGAATCAGGTGATTTTCGTAAGTGCTACTCCCTCTGATTTTGAATTGGAAAAAACAGGAGGTGTATTTGTTGAGCAGTTGATTCGACCGACCGGATTACTGGACCCGCCAATTGAAGTGCGACCAAGTCTTAATCAGATCGATGATTTGCTTGAAGAGATTGACAATCGCATTAAGAAAAACGAACGCATACTGGTCACCACCTTGACCAAAAGAATGTCTGAGGAACTGGCGAAGTACCTCACTCGATTGGAGATCAAAACGCGATATTTGCACAGTGATATTGACACTATGGAAAGGGTTGAAATTCTCAGGGATCTCAGGTTAGGCAATTTCGATGTGTTGATTGGAGTGAATTTGCTTAGGGAGGGATTGGATTTGCCGGAAGTGTCCTTGGTAGCTATCATTGACGCAGATAAGGAAGGTTTTTTGAGAAATGATCGATCGTTGACCCAAACGGCGGGTCGGGCGGCTCGAAATGCAGATGGTCTGGTCATTTTCTATGCAGACACCATTACCGAGTCTATGCAGCGGACCATAGATGAGACCAACAGACGAAGGTCCATTCAAATGGCTTACAATAAAAAACACGGCATTGTACCCACAACAATTTACAAATCGCGAGAGGAAATCCTGGGTCAAAAATCCATTTTGGATATTAAAGGCGGGGCAGCTAAGGCTTATGTTGAAAAAACCGAAACGGATATAGCAGCAGACCCTATAGTGGAATACATGAGTAAAGATCAACTTGAAAAACTAATGAAGGAAACGGAACGAAAAATGAAAAATGCAGCTAAAGAACAGGATTTTATGTCTGCAGCGAGATATCGAGATGAATGGTTTGCCATAAAAGAAAAATTAAAATCGTAAATTAGAGTTTTATTTAAATGAGTGGGCTCATCAATGTATCTACCCCAAAAATCACCAAAAATGAGAAATATTGACATTTACGTTTGTATGGGATTAAAAACAGCCTGTTATTTTATTCTCATTTTACTTTTTAGTTCAGGCTTTTCGCTATCTCTTTTGGCTCAGGAAACACAGCCAAAATACAGTACTACAGCGGGTAAAATCAGTTGGGAGTCGGTTATTGATCAGGCCAATGCGGAAGATAAAATCATCATGGTCAGCATTATAGCTGAATGGTGTTACTGGTGTCGCGCAATGGAAGAGACCACTTTAAAGGATGAGCGTATTATTCGGGCTTTGGATGATCATTTTGTGCACATGAACTTGAATGCGGATAAGGGGTCAGGTCAGGTTTTTTCAGCTAAGTACAGAGTTGTTTCTTATCCTACACTACTATTTTTCGGGAAAAATGGAGAGTTCCTCTCTAAGCGAACAGGCTATATCAGAGATGTTGAAGATTTTCAGCGTTTTCTGATTAACCTCACTCAAAAGGAGGTTTCCGATTATCCTGAGGTCGCTTTCGATCCTCACAATTTGCAGCCTGATTTTCCTGAATTCTATCAGACTCATTTTTTTGGTAGCAATGAAGAGAGAATTGATTTTACAGAGGATGCGGTTGATTATTTATCGGAACTCGATCCGGAACAGTATTTAGAAGAAATTCCCTGGTCAGTTATCTATGTTATGGGCATTACTTTTGGTCCTGCCGGTCAGCATTTTCTGGATAATTATGAAAAGTACAAAGACTCTTTTGGTTCCGAAGAGGCTTTCAGCCATTTGCAGCAAGTATTTAAGGACAGGGTTACGTTTTATGCTTCCACGAAAAATGAAGAGGGTATGCTCAATTGGATAAATCAACTACCTGATTACGACGATCGCGCCAATGAAGAAATGCTCCTCCGCTACAAAATTTCTTATTACATGGAAGCCGGTGATTATGCCGGGGCAATCAGACAAATGGATCAGCACCTTTCAGAAAGTAAGTCCCCCAATTTGAATTCAATCAACTCTATCTGCATGAGCATTCACGACCTGACTACTGACCGGAAAATTCTTTCTGCGGCTGCAGAGCTAATGGGTCGGGTTACAGAAATTGAGAACCACTACTATCATTTGGATAGCTATGCTGCTCTACTTTTCCGTTCCGGTCAAATTGAAATGGGAAAAAAATGGGCGCAGCGCGCAATTGAAAGAGGGAATGAACAGGGTATTGATGTAACTGATACGGAAATCCTGATGGAGATATATGAGCAGGAGTAGGGTATGTAATTCTGCATCCAACTTAGCTTTGAACCATTAAGGAATCATTTGCCAGAAACTAAAATTATTGCCAAAAAGTAGGAAGAGATAAGATATTAAAACCTTATTATCAAAAACTTCTATGCTGAATGCTTTTATACCACAAATTATTACTGATATGCTCAGATTTAATCTGTGTGAATCTGAGGTTTTGCTTTACTGCACGCCTAATCTTGATATGTCAAAACAAAAAAAGAGAATATAAGTGGGTTTTGGTCTTTATGGAATCACTTTTCAGGATTTAATAGTTTTGTCAAAAAGAGTTTATGAATGGAGATAAACCATGGGTATAAAACACCACCATTAAGCTGAGTGAAATCGCAATACCGGCAATAAAAAACGTCCTGTAAAAAGTGAAAATCAATTTCACGGCTTTTTGAAAGTGCGTGAGAAGAGATACTGCACGCCCCGGATAGTTTGGTTTATCTTTTACCACCAAAGTTTTATTGAGGATTCAGCAACCCTTTTTGAAGACAGTATTCAGCTATCTGTACGGCATTAGTGGCTGCTCCCTTCCTTAGGTTGTCAGCTACTATCCACATATTTAGTGAGTTGGGCTCTGATTTGTCTCTTCTAACCCTCCCTACAAATACATCATCCTTATCGGCTGCCAGCAAGGGCATGGGGTACTTGTATTTCTTTTGATCATCCAAGACCTTAATACCGGGGCTGTTGCTTAGGATTTCCAATACATCCTTGAGCTCAAATGGATTGCTGAATCGGATATTTACTGCTTCTGAGTGCCCCCCTGATACCGGAACCCTTACCGCTGTGGCGGATACCTTAATGGAGGGGTCAAGAATTTTAGCAGTTTCTCTCATTAACTTCAATTCCTCTTCTGTATTGCCATCATCATCGAAGTCTCCACAATGTGGAATACAGTTGAGATCGATGGGGTGGGGATAAATTTTATCACCTTCTTTATTACTTCTTTCATTCCACATTTGATCGATGGCTTTTTGACCCGATCCGGAAACTGACTGATAAGTTGAAATCACCATCCTCTCAATTTGATAAGCCTTGTGCAACTGCCAGCATCCCATTAACAGTTGTATAGTGGAGCAGTTGGGATTGGCAATTATCTTGTGTTGAAGTTGAATGTCATTGCCGTTTATCTCAGGAATCACTAAAGGAATTTCGGGTGCCATTCTCCAGGCTGATGAATTGTCTATTACCAGGATACCTTTTTCAGCAAAAGCAGGAGCCCATTCTTTAGAAACAGATGATCCCGCGGTGAAGAAAGCTAGATCGGGTTTTTTATCGAGTGCCTGAGCAATTTCCATTACCTCAAATTTTGTTCCGTCGTATTCAATTTGCTTTCCAACCGATCTTGCAGACGCTACAGGCATCAATTCAACTATAGGAAAGGAGCGTTCTTCCATCACTTTTAAAAAGGTGCTACCTACAAGGCCCGTTGATCCTACTAATGCTACTTTCATTTGGTTTTATATTTTAATTCCATTTATTTATACAACTACCAATATTTTTCCTGACTAAAAAAAGTTCACACAAAGGCGAAAAGCCACCAATATTCGCTAAGAACCCTTGCAAAATAAGAATTATTTCTTTGCTTTTCAATGTATTTAGTTGAGTCTTTGGGAATTTTTTTTAATCAATGGCTTATCGGTAATAAAAAATACACAAAAAAATCTTGTTCAGTATTCAGTTTAGTCGCAGTATATGGACTTCTTTAATAAAAGATCACCTCAGGGCATCCTCGAGTTCCAAGGAGGCATCGCTATTTTTATCCCTGTACTTAATGATCAAAGGGCAGGAAGCTTTTAATCCCATTTCCTCAGCCCAACTATTGTTTATCGGTCTTGTCCCGGGTATTACTACAGCATTAGGTGGGATAGGTGATCCTTTTGGAAGTACTTTATTGTTTACGCAATCGTAAACAGCTACTGCTTTTGACAAAATTGTTCCCGGAGCAATTACAGCCCCCTCACAAATCCTGATTCCCTCTACCAAAATGGATCCTGCACCCAGAAAGCAGTTGTCTTCCACGATTACAGGTTTTTGTCCAATGGGTTCTAATACACCCCCTAATTGAACCGCTGCCGATACATGAACGTTTTTTCCTACCTGTGCACAAGAACCCACCAGGGCATGGCTGTCAATCATGGATCCCTCATCAACATAGGCACCGGTGTTGATGTAGGCAGGAGGCATGATTATCACTCCTTTTGCCACAAATGCTCCCCTTCTTACCGAACTGCCACCCGGCACCATTCGAACCCCCTGTTGAGTGGTAAACTGGCGCGCTGGAAGATTGTGTTTATCTACAAACCCTTCATATATACCACTATATTCAATGTTTTTTCCCGCTTTAAAAGCTTCAAGTATGGCTGCTTTCACTTCAGTGTTTACCCTCCAGTCACCATCCACAGGTTCAGCCGCCCGCAATTCTCCGGTTTCAAGGAGGTCGAGTACTTTTTCCCAATTCATATTTATCATTTGTTTTTTAAATACCAGTTATTTATGTCTTTATCTGCCTGAAGTAGCACCGAGAGGTCTTTTAACTCTTCTTCGTGTAAGGGTGGTCTCAAAGTTGCATTCTTTATTATTCCTTTTTCTCTTAGCAATAACTTCGCAGGTACCGGACTGGAAACCTCAAATAAAGCATCTATTGCCTTGTTCCAAACAGGGAACAAATTGTCAGTTTTGCCGGACAAGCAGTGTTCTACATACAAATTGGTGGCTTTTGGCCAGATATTGGATGCAACTGAAACCAGACCTTGACATCCTGCTACATTAAAAAATGCTGTCAGCGCATCATCCCCGCTAAAGAATAAAAGTTCAGGAGCTTCATTTCTGTAATTCAGATATTCTATTATATTTCCACTGGCTTCTTTTACAGCCCATAAATTGTAGTGACCATTTAGTTCATTCAAAACGGATGTATCCATTTTTACTGCTGTCCTAGAGGGAACGTTGTAAAGCATACATGGCTTTTGAGATGCATCCAATAGGGTACGAAACCAATGGAGCTGCCCCTTGGGTCCCGGCTTAGCGTATAATGGGGTTACCAATAAAAATGCATCAATATTAAGGGAATTACATTGATTGATCCAAACAATTTGTTCTGTAAGGTTAAAACCACCTACACCTGCCATAATGGGCACCATGATGTTAAGACTTGATACAAATTTAATGATTTCAGTTTTTTCTTCATTGGAAAAAGCCAATCCTTCCCCAGTACTACCGAGAATTAAAATTCCGTTACCTGCTGCTTCCTGCAATCGGATTAATTTCTCTAATTCAGTAAAACTTACTGTTCCATCTTGATTTAGTGGTGTTATTAATGCTGTCCAAAGCTTAATGTTTTTCATTTTAGTTTTTTTGTGTCAGGAAATCAAAAAAGGTTTCGAATTTAAACCAACCGGGTCCAAACTCCGGATTCATTATCAATTTTTCTGCTGTCCAGAGTGCACCTTCAGCAAACAGTTTGCGATCGTGAGCTTTGTGCATTATACTAATGCTTTCAAAATCCGTGTGAATATTCAATTTGTGGATGCCTTTTACATCGCCTTCGCGTTCGGATTCTATTTCAGCCGGTTGATTCAACCATTCTCTCCATGAAATGGCGGTTCCACTGGGTTTATCTTTTTTGTGTATATGATGGATTTCTTTGATGGAAAAGACGGGTTTGTTAAGTAAATCCGACTGTTGTCCCATAAGTTGAATTGCCCGACGCACCAAATTCATACCAAGACTGAAGTTGCTTCCAATTATCCATGTAGCCCCGGATTTTTTAACTTTTTCATTAAAGTCAGCAGGCCATTGCATGCCGGTTGTGCCCCATATTACCCTCAAAGGAAGTCCCTTCAACAACTCCATTATACCTTTTGCGGCAGTTGTTGGTACAAAAACAATTACGCAATCAAAATCTATTAAATCTTCTCTTTGCGGCATATTCTTGCTATTGAAACCCACTGCATCATGACCTGCCAATTGAAGTATCGCGTTTCCTGTTTTTCCGGTGCCAATAACGGCTGCTTTCATGATTATTCCTTTTACTTTTTTCGTTAAATAATCCAATTTAATGGTTTTCACTAAGTTTTACTTACCTCTGCGCCAAGAAACTGTTGATGTAATAACTCTACGGTGGTAATGGCATCATGATCTTTCACTAAAAAGCAGATATTGTGTGAGCTTGCACCATAACATATCAGTCTGATGTTTACTTCTTCTAACACCTGGAAAATTCGACTGCTGATTCCTGCAGTTTGGTTTAATTGATTACCCACTAAGGCAATGAGTGCCAAGTCAGTTTCAAAAGTAAGTTTACAAAATCCCCTCAATTCCTGAATAGCAGCATCAAGCATTGGGTAATTAAAATCCGACTTTATTCCGGTGTCAAGAGTCAGTGCGACATTGACCTCACTTGTAGTTACCAGATCAACACTGATTTTATATCTCGCCAGAATTTCGAATACTTTGGATAAGAAACCGAACTGATGAAGCATATCGAGACTGTGTATAGTCAGCAATTTTTGGTTGTTTCTAAAACTAATTCCTCTTATTGCAGGGGAGAATTCAGGTTTTTCAACAATCCATGTACCACCCAATTCCGGGTTCATGCTTTTTCCGATAAAAACACTTGTTTTCTTTCTTATGGCTGCTTTCAGTGTTGCAGGATGAAGGACTTTAGCTCCGTAGATTGCTAATTCGGCTGCTTCATTGAAAGACACTTCCGGAATTGGAAAGGCTTCTTTCACAATTCTCGGATCAGTTGAAAAAATGCCATTTACGTCAGTCCAGATTTCCAAAGTTTTAGCAGAAAGTGCTTCGGCAAACAAGGCCGCTGAGTAATCGCTTCCACCTCTGCCTAGGGTTGTTGTTTTGCCATCAATGGTTGCCCCAATAAATCCTTGAGAAACGACTTTGCCTTCTTCAAGCAGAGGCGTGAGTTTTTCTTTTGCTCGATGAGCTATTTGTTCCAGCTGTGGCTCTGCCTTTCCAAAAAAGTCATCGGTAAGCAAAATATTTCTTACATCCAACCAAATAACTTTTTCATCCATTTGTCGGAGTACAGCTGCAAAAATTGTTGATGAGAAACGTTCACCAAAAGACAATATATAGTCCCTTTCAGCGGGATTGATTTCTTCTTTTTTCATAACAAACTCAAAGAGTTCATTGGATAAGTCTTCGACTGAAGGATAAGATTGTCCAAAAGTTCCAAGTTCTTTAGCTAATTTGATATGTCTTTGCTGAATCTTTTCAATGATTTCGCTTTTCTCAAGCAGACCAATGTTTTGACACAATTTGGTCAATTGATCGGTAGTCCCCGAAGTGGCACTGACGATGACCACTCTTCTGTTTGGGTTCTCTGCCACTATGCGCGCACATTTCCGCATGCAATTGATATCGGCCATACTCGTGCCTCCAAATTTTGAAACAATCAATTGAGTGTTCATTAAATTCTATTTGCAGTAAGTTTGAGTGAAGAAATTTTTTTCATTGAAAAGGCAATTTGCCAATCCTTTCTATTGTCATTTACAAATTGAATGCAAAAGTAAGGATAAATATTGTTGTACCGGGTAAGGTTGGACGTCTGTATTTCTAGAATAGAAACTAGAGTAAAAGGATTTAACTAAGGGAAGTATTTGCCACGAAATCCCGAACATCAATCCGACACTGAGGATTTTTTACCATGAGAAGCTAATAATTTGAGGGTTCACCAACATTTCTTTAAAACACCAGAATCAGAAATAACAAAAACTTAATCCACAACCGGCTCTTCCACAAGTCCCTGAAAGATATAAGTGTTTGATCTGTTGTGTCTGAGTATCAAAACAAATGGCTGATCATAAATAAAAGATGGAGGCAATGAGGTAACACCAAACCCAATTGATGTAACAGCAGCACCTTCAGCACCTTTTTCATCTACTTCAAGCACTGCTTTGTGTCTGATTTGATTGATGTATACATTGGGTCCTGTCAATGGTTGTCCAAGGGGTTTGAAATTAGCCATTTGCGGCTCAAAAGCATCAGTCATCCCCAATTGTTTTAAAGCTTCAGGTAGATCTGTTTCAAAACTCAATTTCAATTTTGGAAAAGATAAAAGAATGCGATTCGATTCCAGCTTTTCGTATAGTTGATTAACTAAGGTCATATTTAATTCTCTTACCCAATCTACAGGAACTACACCTGGTCTGTTGTGTTTTATCAGACTTAAGCTGTAAGTGGAATCTCTGAACGGTAGGTCAACCATGGCAAAGTCACCCACAGTAGCGTTGAGGTACTCCCCGTCAGCATTGAGGAAATATCTCTGAATGGAACTTCCTTCAGAGGGAAAGAAGTTTTCTACTCTGGTCATATTGTGATCAAATCCTTTTAACCAATCGGCTTTAAAGTGCAGCGCATTGATCAGAAAAGCAATGTCTTCATTAGTGATTCTCTCAATGATTCCATCAATTTTGCCATTGGTATTATCTTTTACCCAATTGTTTATCTTATCAACTGTACCCGCTTGTGCAAAGGGATACACTCTTGATGCGCCATTGTAGTGATTTTTTAATTCAGCGAGAAAGTCTTCTTTTACCAAAAGTCGTTGATCGTCATAAAAAAGTGCATTGGCAGAGGTAAGTCTTGGATGACCGCTTTTTTCCTCCAACCAAATCCTCAGTTCAGACTGCTGGTGATTGATTTCATTAACAGGACATTTGGGGCAATGTAAAACAGCAAGCATTTGCTCCAGAGTCCTTTCATCGGCTGCATTCAAAGCCATATTGAGTGCAGTCTGAATGCTCCATGGGGAGATCAATACATTTTCTCCCTGCTCATCTTCCACTAATAAAGGAAAAAGATCCCATGCAAAAAGCTGATTGAATTCCGGGATGTTACCTATTTCTCCGGGTTCGCCTATGGGGTTGGTTTTGTCATTGTTTTTTTCGCAAGAGGTTATGAAAAAAGTGGTAGTCAAAAAGAGTATTAGCAAAGCAGTTTTCCTTATCATTATTCAGATTTTTAATTTTTGTAGAACACTTTTGATGTTAGACGACTGCCGATAGCAATTCGTTTGCAAAAATGGTTAATTTTAAAAAGAAACCAAAGACAAAAAGCACCTTATGAATTGGTTAAACAACTGATTTCTTTGAAGAAACTACTGAATACGGGATTCCAAACTTTCTATTTCCTCAACCTAATCGTATAATTTCCACACTCCCTAAAAGGAGCAGACTGATCGGTTGCAAATCTGAAAGTGGACATAATATCAAGGGCTTCTCTTAGAATATCAGGATCAGTGATGGTGGTTCCTGCATCATTAATTTCCTGAAAAATGATGTTTCCACTTCTGTCAATACAAAGTCGTATCATAATGACCCCTTGCTGTCCCGCTAGTTGTGGTGTATTACCATAAGTAGTTACCTGACGGCGAAGAGGACCTGTACCCTGAAAGCCCGACCACTGAGATCTGTCAACACCACCTCCTCCTCCTCGGGGATTTGGTGAGCGTCCATCGCCTGAACTGCTGCTTTGTCCCTGACCCTGTGTCTGGGCTTCACCTCTACCGTCATCAGTACTTGTATTATCGCTTGTAGATCCCGTTGGACTTCCAAAATCACTTGTCCGATCAGGCCTTGTTCTCGGATTTTCTGCAGGAGTTGGCCTCTCGACTTCTATCGGAGGCGTCGGAGTTTCCTCTACAGGCTCCGGTGCTTCCTCAATAACTTCCTCCACTTCTTCAATTACTTCCTCTACCTCTTCAACTTGTCTTGCTCTTCTGTTGGCAATTATTTCTGATATGTCTGAGGTTCTTAAATCTGTATTCACATCTGAAGTCCGAGGAAGTTCAGGAGTAGTTTGCTGAATGGGTTGAGTTGGTTGGGGGCGTTCCTCAGGAGGAGCTTCCTCATTGAGTTCTTCCGCCTGAGCCATAGGAGCTGCTTCAGCGGATTGTTGCTGCATAGCTTCTGGTGCACTTGCCTGCGATTCAAATACTATTTCTATGGTAGCAGGCTGCTCAAGCCTGTCAATACTGCTGATCAATGGAAAAAGTACAAACAGAAATAAAATTAGGTGGAAGAGAATGGAATAAGTTACCCCTCTTCTTTTATCTTTCTTTTCGTATTTTGACAATCTGTCTTTTTGCCTGAAGCTCATTTTTCAAATTTGTTTTGTTCTATTAACTGCAAAAATCGGGCATATTATGTTTATCAGATGCTGATTTTTGATAAAAAGTGGAAAACACCCAGATTTTAACATTTTCATAATGTACTATTTTTCAATAAAAAACAGTTCATCACCCATTTTTATCTTTCCATCTCTTACCACTTTGGCAGTCAAACCTGCTCTTCCCTGCATGGCTTTTTCTGCACCCTCACCAAGGTTTTTATCCATTTGATTACAGGGAAAACAAGGCCCGGTAATCTCTATTAATAAATCATTTCCTATGGCAATCCGGCGATTTTCTTTTTCAGAAATCGGTCCACCGGAATAAAGTAAATTTCTTCTCGTCATCAATGGGTCAATTGACTCCTTTTTTAATAAGTTTGCAGTTTCTTTAATTTCCTGCTCGCTAATCAAAGTAAGTTGTCGTTTCCCACTTTGCCCTGAATAATGATCTCCATTAAGACCATTAGTTGTATCCAAATCAGCCTCCGTTACAGTTTGTAGAGGGGCTTTTTTTACCGGACGAATACCTATTGATATGACTTTTCTGATATTGCCTAGTTCCTCGCTAACCTTCATCTTCTGCCTCAAACTCTTCGATTAATTTTCTGGCTTTTACAGCATCTTCACTTGCTACAAAAACCGCAGCCTCACCAAGCATTACATAAGCAGTATCTTTTTTGTCCAAAACCGAGGCTTCCATACCGTTTTTATGCAGCATACTCTGAATCAACTGTGCTTTGATGGGATCAGACGAGGCAAATACTTTGGTTAAATCTTCCATGTTTTTTTAAGTGGTTTATGTTTTTAACGTATTGGAAAGCTAATGAGTTCTGATCAAACAATGTTTGTTAAAATATAGAGTCAAAATCAATGCTTTCAATAAACTTAGAACAAACTTACATAACCAAAGTGAATTTTTGTTCTTCTGTAGTCAATTTCTGTATCTCTTTGTTTTCCTAAAGCCGCTGACAGACTAAATATCCCGGCGGCAGTATCAAATGTCATACCTAAACCATACCCCTGAAGAAAGTCATTGTATGTCTGTATCAGCCTGCTTTTGTTTTCAATGTAACCCAAATCAGCAAAAGCAAAGAAATAGGATCGTCTCCCGGTGATTAATCGATACTCGACTGTTCCTATTACATAAGCAGATGTCGGAATACTCTCCTCATCAAAACCTCGCATAAGTTTATTTCCACCAATTCTGAATAATTCATTAAAAAGTATTTCATCACTGTTGTAAATCCAAGCAGTGGTGATTTTAGTCTTGATCGTCATCAATGAACTCAATCTGAAAAAATGAGTTCCTTCCAAATGAAGATTTAAGCTAGTGGACTCCAAAGACAAACTGTCGTAAAGTGCATTAAAGTCTGTGTTTTCAGTGCTGAGATTGAGGATTTGATCGTTTTTACTGATGTTTCTTCGTCCTAAACTTAGATTGGTTTTGATGGAGTAACCACTTGTTGGATTCCATCTAAAATCAAAACGCCTCAATTCGTAGGCGAGACCAATTCCTGTCCTCCCGTAATCCAGTCGATCAGGTAAATTTCCGGATGACAAGATACTCGCTCGATCAATACTGAGTAAGTTGGACCTTTTATTGTCGAGAAAAAGGCGAACCAAACTACCACCGCTTATTAGGTATTCGACACCAATATTGTAACTAATATCTAAAAAAAGACTGTCTCTTCGATTCAATTCAAAACGCGTATCCAAGCCAAATGGCAAATCTAGAAAGTACGGATAAGTAAATGCCAGTTCAACATCCTGTGTTTGCGGTCTTATTCTTTGAAAATCAATGAAAAAGCGTTCTCCAAGTCCCAGTTGATTATAAAACTCGCCAGTTAGATTACCTGTAATCAAAAGCCGATTGTCTATCTCATCTCTCGGTAAAAATCCAATGACAAAATCTATGCGACTGGCATTGACGGACTCTAGATCAAGGATGATGGTAGCTTTATTATCAATAAATCGCACTATAGGATCAGCCCGCAAGTCGGTAAACGGCAGTTCATCTATTCTGTTGATAATAGAATTGATAGTCCTTGAATCATAAGGGTTGCCGGGTCGAACATCCAGGTATGAAGCAAGGTAATAGGGAGCTATTGATTGATCTCCAATTAACTCTACACCATCAAAAACGATTAAGGGACCCTCATTTAGGTAAACTCTAGCCCAAACATCTTCACCCTCAATGGAGAAGGTATCTATTCCTACGCTGGCAAAGGGGTAGCCATTTCTTTCTGTTGCTTCACCGAGTGCAGCAAATGCAGCCGTCAGGTTTTCCTGAGAAACAGTAGCACCGTGAAAAAACTCTGGTCGTAATCCCGCTCTTCGCAACCACTGTGAACTGATTTGGCTTAAGTCCAGTTCAACCCATTTGTATTGAATTCCCTGATACAGCTCAACTGTCCACAGACTATCTATTTTCTCGATTCCATCAATTGATGAAGCGATAAACCCTTGTCCTCTATTTTCCGATAACCACTCATTTAAAAAAATCATGGCCGCAGTGCTGTCGGAGAATTCTAGGATTTCGTCGCCATCCAGTTCAAAACTATCTATAAGCATAGGCTTTAAAAACACCTCCTGGGCTTGTAGGTCGATATTGAGACCAATTCCAAAAAGAAGTCCCAAAAGCAGAAAAAGAGTAAAGCGTAATTTTACCAACTGTTAGTTTTTGTTCAAACTTACGATTATTTATAACTTTTTGTGTTGGTTAAAATTTTAATTTAAGTTGGGAAAAAGGGTGATTCGTATTTTCTTGGTGGCAAAAAGAGATCATTAAGATCTTTAGCTGATGCCTGTAGTTTTGACATTATAAAATAATTTGGTTTGCGAAAAGCTATTTTAACGGCAATGAGCGCCGTTAAAATATTTTTCTATAAACAAAGGTTTATGTAACTTTGTATTGACGGCAATGAATGCCGTTAAAATTTAATACAGTAAACATGGCACTCAATACAAAGAGGAGACGGATATTAGAGTTTATTATGCCGGAAGGAGTTATAGTAACTCGAACCTGGCTAATGGGCATCGATGAATTAGATAAACATGCTATTGATAATCTGGTAAAAAGCGAGGAATTAAAAGTTTTGAGCAGAGGAATATATTATCGCGGAAGATTGGATTCGTCCTAGCAAAATTTGGTTTACACCCTGCAAAGTATCGTTAATTCTGATCATGTTATTGGCGGAACAAGGGCATTGGAGCTCAAGGGTTTTTCACATTATATTCCCGTTTCACAAAATCAGAAAATTCCTCTGTTCGGTAATGATGACTTACCCCCTTGGTTGAATAAAATTTCCAAGAGCATTAGCTTCAAACGGCATACTAGAAATGAGCTTTTTTATGGTATGAGTAGAGAACTGTCAGAAGATTTTAATTCTTCCTTTTTTTGGAGGGAAGGGTTCGAAAAACTCAAAATATCCTGTCCGGAAAGGGCCTGCTTGGAAATGCTTAACGAAGTACCGGAAAATATTTCTTTTGAATATGCAGACCAGATTATTCAAGGTATGACATCCTTATCTCCTAAGATTTTGCAGCGATTAATTGATGAATGTACGAATGTAAAAGTGAATCGTCTTTTCTTTTGGTTTAGTTCAAGGTATGATTACCCATGGTTCTCAAAATTGGATGACACAAGTGTAAATTTTGGATCCGGAAATAGAGTACTGATAAAAGGAGGAGAACTGGATTCAAAATATAAGATTACTGTTCCGAAAAACTTTTAATCGCAATGGATATTGATAGTATTTTTTACAAGCAAGTTCAATTACTGGCAAGAGTTCTTCCATTGATAGATACTGAAAAGTGTTTTGCATTAAAAGGTGGGACAGCAATAAATTTGTTTTACAGGGAGCTACCACGACTTTCTGTGGATATTGACTTGTTATACCTCCCATTTGATAAGCGCAAAGAAGCACTTGAAAATATCCGTTCGGCTCTTTCCAGATTAAGTTTAAGAATAAAAAAGGCAATTCCCGGGATTCAGGTTTTTAATACCCATGAATATGGTAACTCTTTGCGACTCATTCTCCAATTAAATGAAATAAGAATAAAGGTTGAATTATCTCCGGTTATAAGAGGCACAGTCTTCCCGGAAATTCGTATGCAGGTATGTGAAACTGTAGAAAATGAATTTGGTTATGCCGAGCTTCAAGTAGCTTCATTTCCTGATTTATTTGCCGGGAAAATCTGTGCTGCATTGGATAGACAACATCCACGAGATCTATTTGATATAAAATTAATGCTTGATAATGAGGGGTTTACTGATTAGTTACGAAAAACGTTTTTGGTTTTTTTAATCAGTCATCAAAGACCAATTGCTGAATTACTAAATCCTAATCTGAAAAATCTTGACAATGTATTTCAGTCTGAGTTTGCTAAGATGACAGCACAGAATATATCAGTATAAGTTCTTGAGCGCATAAGAAAAAAGCTGATCGCAATAATAAATCATGAGATTACAAATAATGAGCGTAAGTTATTAATATCCTTCAAAAGACTTGATCCTAAGTGGGACTTGTTAGGTTTGGCATCGACTAATCCAATACACAATCTACCCGCAGTAAAATGGAAGTTGATTAACCTATCCAAAATGGACAAGAAAAAACACTTCAAAGCTTTAGAAAAATTAGAAAAGGTTCTTTACCCATAGAAAATAAAAAGATGTACTTAAGAAACCCTTTTTCATAAAAATCAGTAAAAGTTTCCAATCACTCCATCGCCCGATCTTTGATGCACCGAACAGACATACCCATTGATGCCGGTTGTGAGGAAAAAAGTGCCCTTGATCTAAACAAAGCCAAAGAAACTATGCGATCGTTATCTACGGTACTTGTCCAATAATGACCACTTTTACTCAGCCTCGGAATTGATCCGATTGTATTTCTCCATCCTGCAGCAGGTAACGCCAAGTCAGATCTTTTACCACCATGGAGTGATGGATGACTCCAACTGTCGATTTCACTTATCCATTCAGCTTTTGTGGGAATTCGATACCCAATGGGGCAGGGGTTGTTTTCCCCTCCCACACCTTGCCACATAGATAGTTCACCTGATAGCCTCCAGTCTTTATTCCCAGAATTTGAGGTAATAAACAAATCGTGATCCGGTCTATTTGTTTCTGCCAGCTCTGCTGTAGTGCCTGAATTCCGACATTGATGTCCATCCGAAAAGCGCCCCCATTGATAAAGGTCACCAAATGCGTTTCGGTCATTTTGAATATACGCAGCTCGTTGAGCTCCCAAATTTCTATCCATCCATACCTGACCTGTATGTGGGTTGATGACATCAATTATTTCCGTTGGGCCTTCTCCACAGTCAATGGCTCCTGAAGGATAAGTACACTCTCCCGCAAAAAAACTGCCTCCTTCGATAAATATAGCTGAGTCAAAATTGGCATCAACGACATCTGCGATTACTATTTTTATCCTGTACATTTCGAAGGGTATTAATTCTGCAGTCGCTTCAAGGATAGTGGTAAACCCATCAAATTCAATTAAGTCTATGGCTGCTCCATCATGATTTAGTAAATTTCCGCATTGCGCAGGGTTGCCAGCTCCTTGATATTGAAATCTTGGAGTGTTGTCGATGTATAAGTGAGTAATAATATTGTGATTAATGGTATTGACAGCTATATGCTGATCAGATTCAGGCACACGAGCTATGTTTACTGCATCATTTGTAAAAGGACCATCTAAACCGGGTCCGCTAATAAAAATACCCATTACATCAGTAAATCCCTGTTCTACCCATTCACAATATTCTTCAGAGGCAAACACAAAACGCAGCTGAAAGTCTTTTTCAGTTGGTACAAAATTAAAGGCTATTCCACTTGCGTCATAGGTATTCGCACCAACCAAACCTTCCAAATCGACATCCCCCTCATGGAGTAAATTGGTTCCTGTATTTGGCCTGCTATTTGGACCTATAATATTTCGAATATTTCCTGTGCTTAGTACTATTCCGCTGTCAATTCCTATTGACTCCAAACCCGAAGTGAACGCCCCGAAACTTAACTGCGATCCTATTAATTCCACATCGCTAATTTCATAACAATTCCCACTGAAAAGCATATCCTTTAAAAAGGGTTTTACAGAATCAATGTAGTTATACTCAATGCCGTCAGTCCTAATTTGGGATTCAGGTTCTTTTTGCATAGTAATATCCTCAATTTTCAAAAGAGACAGGTATATCTGATCCTGATTGTCTATGCAGGAAATGTCTAGCTTTATCGTAAGGCAGTCACTATCCGTAAAAATTCGGTGGTGGTTCTTCTTGTTTTCTATAGATCCACCACGAATAAGCTTAAGTTGGATATCAATTTTTCCATTTATATCACTTACGGACAAACTATATTCAGAATCAGGATCGAGTTGGCAAAAGTCTAATAAAATCTGTTCTCCATTTGCCGGTACAAGAAGTTGCCTCACTTTTTCACCATTCATAGTGAACATAGTCTGAGCATGATAAACCTCCTGAGCGCTTAAATTTTTAAAAGGGAAAAAAATAAAGAAAATTACAAGGGAAAAAAGTGTAGTAGTTGAAAAGTGCATAATTGATTGGTGTTTTGGTTTGTAAATGAATACTGAAAATTGGTAAAATTGTTGAGAGTGGTAAAGTTAATGTCTTTTTTGAATAATGCCAAAAAAAGTACTGATTTTTTATTAAAAAACCTTTTCTCTCAATATCATACTTTCGGGTGAAGTCTGCTGGATTTTCAGATCAGATCTTTGCAGCAAAAAGATACAGTTATGAAAAAGGTAATGATCAGCACACTTATTTTGAGTCTTTTTCTGGTCTTAAATACTCAGGCACAGGACTACTATTGGGTAGGCAATGGTGGTAATTGGAGTGATTTGTCGCATTGGGCGACTACTTCAGGTGGAGACATCAAACACACTCAGCTACCAGGACCGGAGAACGATGTGTATTTTGATATTAATTCATTTACTGAACCCAATCAGGTAGTAGTCATTGATCTGGAGGAAAGTTTTTGTAGAAGCTTTACAGCAGTTGATGTACTTTTTCAGCCAACAATCAACGGGCTTAACTTTGCTGATCGATTGTTTGTGTATGGAGACTTTACCTTAAGTCCTGAATTGAATAGAGATTTCAGGTTTGTTGTAATGATGAATCCTGAGGAAGCCCATGTTACGACAGGAGGAATATACCTTGGGAGGTTTCTAGAATTTTCAGGAGGAGGCAAATACTATCTTCAGGATTCGGTTTCTGTGGAAAATTTTTACGTTGTTGGAAGTGAATTATATTCTAATAATCACCCCATACACACTCGTTTTAGACTATATGCGTATAGTGGTAACCCCGTTCTGGATTTGGGAACCTCTAATGTTTACACTGCATATTGGCTAGTTTATCAATCCTCACTAATAAATGCAGAAAATGCAACGGTCTATTTTGGGACTGAGCAGAATATTTTCGGTGACTTTTTCGGAGGTGGACACCATTACCACAGAGTAGTTTTTATCGGTCAAGTAAACATCAGAGACAACAATACATTCGATATTTTTGAGGCCAGACCTGGAGCTGATATTGAGCTCCGCTATGAATACACCCAAACGGCTGATGAATTTCTACTTCATGGAAATAGTCAACAAATGATCAATATCAGATCGTCCCAGCCCGGAACTCAGGCCACCCTTTTCAAGAGTTCCGGGACAGTAAATGCATCTTACCTTAGCATTCAGGATAATGCAGCAACGGGGGGAGCAGAATTTAATGCTGAAAACAGTATTGATTTGGGCAATAACACAGGATGGAGTATTTCCGAATCGCTCTCCAAAGATTATTACTGGCTTGGCGGTGCAGGAGACTGGGAGGATTTGTCACATTGGGCGACGAGTTCAGGGGGCAATGAATTTCACTCCCAACCTCCGACAGCCATAGACAATGTTTTTTTCGATGAAAATTCTGGGCTTAGTAACAACGACCTTGTAAGACTTGGAGCTTTCAACTGGAGTGTTGGCAATCTGATATTCATTAATATAGACGCCTCTGCATTGATCACCCAAAATCCGGGGGGATCTCTGAATATTTACGGCAATTTTATATCAGAGGGAGCTGTCGGCTTCAATTTACGGAGAATTAATTTTTTATCAGATGAAGAGGTGAGTATTTCCATTGAAACTGAAACGCTTGGTGCAATGAGTGAATTGCAGATCAATGGTTCCGGAGCAGTCAACCTTCAATCACCACTTACAGTAAGAGACTTGGTATTAAATAGCGGTGCTTTCAATGCAAATGGTCATGATTTGCGGGTGATTTTTAGCTTTGTAATGCATAACCATTCGAGCTGTCAGGTAGACTTATCGGGCATAAATTTCAGAGTTAGGCAATTTAATAATTGGTCTCCCGAAGGTCAGTTGAATGTAGAGGGGACAAGGATAACCAGTTTAGGTGTATTTCATTCCAACAATCAGGAGTATTATCATGTGACCTTTGATGGTAGCGTAATGGGTTTCCTTCAGCGCGTTTACGGTTCTTTTTCGGCAGAGAAATTGGTCATCATGCCTGGAACTACTTTAGAGCTCAGAGCAGGAATCACCATTACTACCGGAAGTCTTACAGCTTCCGGAAATGGGAATGAGCCTATCGAAATTTTTACTCATGAGGAGGGTGTGGAAGCTTTTTTTAGTCAAAGTTCAGGTACGGTAAATGGCAGGCATTTAATTCTTAAGGATAATCACGCTGTAGGCGGTGCGGAGTTTTTGGCATACGACAGTGAATTACACGCCAATGTCGAAGGTTGGCAAAGCTTAACTCCAGTACATGAAATCAGAGCTGAGGAAATATCCATTTATCCCAATCCTTTTACAGAATCCATTAATGTAAAGGGCTATGAAGGCGAGATACTAAATATTTTCAGTCTTGAAGGTCGTCTGATTGAAAGCTTTCACATCAACGAAAGTTGGAACCATATTCCACTTAATCATTTGAATTCCGGTAGTTATTTATTGGATATTCAAGGCGAAAAAAGGAGGGCTTTTGGGCAGGTAGTTAGGGTTGGTGAATGATGGTATTAATGCGATTTAAAAATAAAAAAACCACATAGAAACATAGAAAACATAGAAGGATATCTTTTTAAAACTATTCCGTTTTATGTGATACATTGTAGCTGTATAATTGAAAAAGACAGAATAAATATTATTTACAAAGGTCTGTTTTGCAATTCAAATGACCAAAATTTAGGTTTATATAAGATGAGCAAGAATAAAAGGATACATATGATATCAAATTAACTCCCTACCTTAGCAATAGAATAAATTTTGATTATGGTCCGACTTTCTATTGTTACCCTAAGTTTTGTTTTTCTTTTTTCCATAAACCATCTCAACGCCCAGTCCTATCAAATGCCGGTTTATACCGTCACTACTTTTCAGGAGCCGCAACCGGGTAGTGAGGGAATTAATGTTATTGATGGCGATATAAACAATATTTACCATTCGCGTTGGGGTCAGGAAGGCATTCCTGATACTTTGGACGCATACTTTACCAACAGGGTAAAAAGCATCAATCGAATAGTGTATGTTCCCAGACAAAGTGGGTTTAACGGGGTTTGGGCCAATGTAGATGTTTATTACTCTTCACATGACAGTCCCGAAGAATTTTTTCCCATTGATGGAAATCCCTTTGAATGGGCACGAGATAATGAAGATAAAATTATTGAACTGGACGAACCCATAGTGCAGCCGGCAGTGATCCGTTTTGCAGTAAATGAGAGTTATTCTATGCATTCGAGTTGTGCTGAGTTACGCTTTTTCTCTGATGAAGATTACGAATCAGCCGTCGGCTACGATTGTAGGGTGCCCACTGATGAATTGGGTACAACAAATGATCAGGATATTCAGGCAGAAATTTTTGTCAATGGTTCCTGGGCATCTTCTTTTCAGCCGGGTGAAAATATAGAGCGCTCTTTTGATGGGAACCTAAATACCCTATATCACTCTTCCTGGAGTGCCACCACTTTTCCGGTCTCTCTCAATTATAGGCTTGATGGTGAGACCAGGGTGGATTATATGCGTTATATTCCCCGAACTTCAGGCAGTAATGGCAACTTTGGGAATGTAGAAATCTACTACAATACTGCGGAGGATGGTGCTGGAAGTGAGTTTGTACATTTGATGGATTACAACTTCGGGCAATCCGGTCTGCCTACAGTAGTGGATTTTCCGGAGGCCATTGTACCTCTGAATATTCAATTTGTAGTGCTGGACGGTGCCGGTGGATTTGCCAGTTGCGCTCAAATGGAATTTTTTACTCGTGTGCAAGGACCAGAGAGCGATAGACCTTTTGCTGATATATTTACCGATGAGCTTTATGCTGCACTCAATACCGGTCTAACTCAAGCTGTCATAGATACCATCAGTTCAGATTTTTACCGGACTTTGGCGCAGTGTCTTTTTGATGGGGATTACAATTTGCGATATCGTCTCCAATCCTATGAAGTTTACAAACCTTTAGCTTCTATCAGAAGGCAATTGAATGTAGGAAACTACAACGCTTTTGAAAATCCTACAGGCATTGTTTTTGAAGAAGGAGAGAAAGCTGCCCTCTTTGTGCGGAATATCCCCGTCGGCAAAGCTGTCTTTTTGCGTGTACGAGACTTCGCCAATGAAGATAATCCAATTGACAGAGCTTATCAATTGGTAAATGGGCTGAATGTAGTTAATCTGGAAAACTCCGGTCTGGGGTATATCAGTTACTTCGATGATGATTTAGACCTTCCAAATATTGATGTGCATATCGTTTCCGGAAAAATCAATGGTTACTTTGACATCCATGAATCGAATGAGGAAGATTGGCTGGAATTGCTTACCGGAGAAAATTATTCCAAACTGGATGTCCGCGGTAGATATGCTCACCTGATTTACGATAAAGGTGCCATGAGGTACGGCTCTCCATTTGATGGCAGAAGACTCATAATGATGTACGATTCAATTGTCAATAATCAAAGGCTAATGCTTGGAATGTACGCATTTCCCGAGCGGTATGTAAAAAACCGAATATTGTCATTAAGTGGTTTCAGTGGTGGATGGTATGCCGGTGGACTTGGTATTCATCTCGATTTGTCTTGGGGTGTAAATAGTGTCACCAATCCCGATCGACTTGGTCTTTGGGGTATTGCTCATGAATTTGGACACATCAATCAGGTGAGACCGGGTATTATGTGGCACGGGACTGTAGAAGTGACGGTCAATATTTACTCCACCTGGGTCAATTACCATATGAATTATGAAAAAAACCCTTTTATCAGGTTGGAAAGTGAAGTGGCTAACTTTGCAGATGGAGTTCCATCCTTGGCCGGTGGGAGAATAAATGCTCAGATTGCCAATACTTATATCCATGAAAAAGCACTCAAAGAAGCCGAGCCTTACGATGTGTTCAAGGTGTTGGTTCCTTTCTGGCAGTTGCAATTGTACTATCAGTTGGCAGGAGCTGCAAAAAATGCTCCTGTTTTGAGCTTTGAGGAGGCGCCGGATGAATATGAGGGTGCTGATTATGCTAACTTCTATGCGAGGGTTGCAAAAATGGCAAATGAGATGGATTTGAGCGATTTGAATCCCGGTCAGTTACAACTCAATTTTGTAAAAATGGTCTGTGATGCCGTAGAGGAGGATTTAACCGATTTTTTCATCAATACGGGTTTTCTACGTGCGATTAATCAGGTAATTGACGACTATGGACAGCGTCAGTTTGTAATCACTCAGGCTGAGGTCGATGAAACCATAGCTTACATTCAATCAAAGGGTTTCCAAAAGCCGGTTTCGCCTGTTATGCATTATATGAGTGCTCACAGTTTGAATGCCTTCAAAAATCAACTGCCGCTATCAGGTGAAAATGGACAGGGTTTCTCCATATCTGGTAATCTTATGATAGTTAATCACGAGGTCTGGCAAAATGCCGTAGCTTTTGAAACCTATGATGGAGAGGAGAATCTAATTCATGTCAGCATTGTAGGTACTGGAGATACAGACAATCAAACCACCACAGTTGCTTTCCCCGCTGATTCGGAGCGGGTATATGCCGTGGGTTATGATGGAGAAAAATTGCTGGTCTATCCCGAGATACCAACTTCAACAAACCCAATACTTACTGCCAATACTTTAAATATCAGTCCCAATCCCATTGGAGCAAATGATGTATTTGAGATAAAAATGGAAGATGCCAGAGGAGATTTCCGGCTTGAACTTTTCAATACAGAAGGTCAACTTATTCTGGCACATCAGGGAGATATCGATCAGCTCAATAATCGTATGCAGCAACAAATAGAACAATTGTCCTCCGGCATGTATCTGTTACGGCTAAGAGATCAGAAAGGCGTTTATTGGGAGGCTAAGGTGGTGCGGAGGTAGATTTAACAAGTCAGAATAAAAAAATCCATCAGCTAATTTCGGCTAATTTTTGAGAATATCTCTTATTATCTTTAAATGATGGTGACTATGAATGCGAATAAATTTTTTCGATTGTTTCAAATTCAGATGACCAAAGTAAGGATGTGAAAAATGGCTATTGGCCGGCAAATTATCGATTTTGCGATAATTTTTCTCTGCCTCATTGAGCATTTCCCTCAACTTATCAGCCGGTGTATTTTCCTTATTGTCGAATGGTTTAGGAGATCTCCCTCTTCCCCTTGGAATATAGCCAGTCAAGAGAATAAGGGATTTTACTAAACCAAAGCGCGGTCTATAATTTTCAGGATTAGAATCCATCAAAGCAATGCATATTGAGTTCATTGATTTGATCGTATGGTTAAGGTGCCAGTCAACAGCTCTTTTGGAGACTTTAGGGTTATATTCCTCTGAACTGCTAATGTAAAAGGATAATTGATCTAAAAAACTTTTTTTCATTATATTGTTTCCTTTGGTGGTTTAATTTCTGATGGAAGGCATAAATATAAGTTTTTTTTGGTCTTTTTCTTTGAAACTTATTTACGGTGTAGTCTTTTTATATCATAAGTGTTCCAAATGAATAATAAGCGAGCCCTCTCTGAAGATCCTTTATTTAGTTGAATGTCTTTCAAAAGCCGGCCTATTTAGTTTTTTTTCTTTACCTTTATAAAAGAACCAACTCAAAAGCTATGAAAAATACTTGTTTATTTTTGCTTGTTACAGGAGTTTTCATTCTGTATACTTCTCCTGTCAATGCACAAAATCAAGTAGGTGGATGGGAGATAAGTGGAGGTATTGGATTGTCATCTATGGGTGAAGAAGCACAGGATCTTTATCTGTGGGAGATTAATTGGAATAACGACAATGCTTCAGAAGTTCGCAATTATGATTTTTCACCGGGTTTGTATTATTCTTTTCAAATGAGGCATTTGTCTTACTTTGGAAATGTTATGGTTGGTCCGTATATTTCTTTTTCTCAATTTTCCAGTAATTTTCAATCCACAATAGAGCGACCCGAATCACTTGGATGGAATTATCAGAAAAACAATGTCCACTTAATGGAGTATAAGTTCGGACTCGGATTACTTATTCGCTATCTGGAGTGGGAAAAGAATCATCACCATATACAACCGCAAATCGGAATTGGTTTAGAACTTCAGTATGCTCACCGAAAAGTACACGAGCAAAAGGTAAGATATCATATGATAAAGGAACCGGCTAAATTTACCTTTAGGGAGTCTTTCCGGTACAGAAAAGTTCCACCTTCTATCGAGAACGACAGGTATTGGACCGGGCAGGCAAGCCTTGTATACAGCTATCAAAAAGGGAAGTTGATTCCTTTCTCTGAAATTGGGTTTAGATTTGTAAGGGAGTTACTTACTCGTTCTTGGCATATTCCCGAAAACTGGACATTGTTTTATTTAAATCTGGGTGTCAGATGGCACATGAGCAGATCTTAAAATTCAGAAAACATGAAAAAATTACTTTTTATCCTATTAGCAATTCCTCTGCTTTTTTTCTCCTGCGAAAAAGAAAGTGGCCAATTGTTTGATGACTCCCTCTCGAATCCGGCTTATAGTGCTGATATAATTGAGACGGTATGGTCCTCTAAAATTAGCTTCTCTGAAGATGATGAAGGCTCTATATACCAAGTCAATATGTCGGATGATCTTATTCTATCACGATCTACAAACGAAATTCATGTCCATTCAGCGGAAACCGGAGAATTCCTTTGGTCAATTCCAAAAAACTGGGATGGTAGTCAGTTAGGACAAGATGCTATGGTGTTAGGCAATCAAGTGTATTTCTATCATAACAAGTTTAGGGATAATGCAGTATGGGGAATCAACAAGCAAACAGGTGAAATTAAAAATCAAATTTTTTTAAATGACTTTGATGAGATCAAGGGCAGTTTTGTCAACCATCTCTTTCATGGGAATAGTATTTACCTGCTGACCTATAAGCCTAATAAAACATTTTTAGATTATGATGATTTTTCATTTTTTATCTATAAATACAATTTAGTAGAAAATGAATTGAGTTTGCTTTTCGAAAATACAGGAGTTTATAGATTATCATCTCAGTATTTATCCGATTTGGTCGTTAATAATGAAGGTACAGCCCTTTATTATCCCTATCTGATGAAAACGGGAGAGGAGCAGTTTGAAATGGAGGTAGTAGAAATACTACTGGATCAAAAGTCCGCACAAATAGTAGTTAGAGATCATTTTAATGCTGATTTGCGATTTAATTTTATTAGGGGAAATACATTTACAGTAAGTGATGATTTGTTGTTAATTAACTTCTATCAAACTGTTGATAGCTCTTTACGAGTGTATGATTTATCAAGAGATGGGGAGTTTCTCTGGAAACGCAATTCCAGCCGTATTCCTCAGGTGCATCAAGGGGGTTTGTATTTGATAGTACAACACAATACTGGATCTATGCAAAAAATTGATCTAAATACTGGTATTAAGTTATGGGATTTCCCGAAAAGTGTAGTTTTAGATGGTTTTGACTTCGTTGGTGGCAAACCTTTGGGAGTTTTTGTTAACCGGGACAGAAATTCCTTTAGTATTCTGGATTTAAATTCCGGAAATGTCCTATTAGAAGTATTTATTGAAGACTTAGATATAGAGCAGCTGGATAATCGTTTTGTCAGGAATATTTTTTCTTACAAAGATGGAAAACACCTTATTGTAACAACTCGTGTAGGAGAGATTCTTTTCTTAGAGTTGCCCTTTTAAAATAGCATATTGGTAAATCATGATGAACCTAAATAAAAGTAGCTCTTTATCCTTTGCGGTTATGCTTTTTACATTCCTATTCATCTCCTGCGAAAAAGAAAGTGGAGAATTGTTTGATGACTCCCTCTCGAATCCGGCTTATAGTGCTGATATAATTGAGACGGTATGGTCCTCGAGTGTGGATTTTTCGACAGAGTATGAAACATTTATCTCCAGTGCTACTTCGACGAATAATATGTTGTTGTTAAGGTCCTCAAAAAAAACATATGCTTATGCATCCAATGATGGTGAGTTTTTGTGGTCAATTGATAATATTTATGATCAGTCCAAACGCCAAATAGAAACTACCACTTTAGAGGATCGGATTTTTTTTTATTCTTTTAAAGATCGGAGAAATAGCCTTTTGGGATTTAATACAAATACCGGTGTTTTAGAAGATATTATTTATTTTGATGAGTTTCCGGATATAGTGGGCTCCATTTCAAAATACACTTTTTTTGAGAGCAGTGTTTATCTTGTATCTTATATGCCAAATCAGACTATTGATGATCTGGATGACTTTTCACTTTTTATTTATGAATACAATATCAAAACTAATGAAGTGAGTTTAATTTTTCAAAATGAGCAAGTTTTTAAACCATACTTTGAGGAAATACCTGAGCTCGCAATAAACTATGATGGAACAGCAATTTATTATCCTTATTTTGAGAAACTAGATAAGAATGTCTTCAAGATTGAAATAGTTGAAATACCTTTCGATGGACAGCAGGAGAAGGTGGTAGTGCAAGATGTGATTAATATAAATTTTTTAATTGGTCTTCGGGCTAATACTTTTGCTGTTCAGGGAAATTACTTAATTTTAAATTACTCTTCAGGAGTTGAAAAATCCCTTCGTGCTTACAACCTAAACCGAAATGGAGAACTCCTGTGGAAAAGAAATTCTAGCTTAACTCCTCAGTTTTATATGGGCAATTTGTATCTGATTCAAGTAACTAATAGTGGACCACTAATACAAGTGGATATCAAAACAGGTAGTAATTTATGGCGTTATAATGGGAGTGTGAGTTTGGATCATTTTACCTTTATTAATGGAAAGCCCTTGGCAGCAGAAATTACTTTTGGCATCAAAAACATTTCAATTTTAGATTTAAATACAGGGAATTCATTAATTAATTTATCGATTGAGGATTTAGGTGTCCTACGTCCGAACGATACTTTTGTAAGAAGAGCACATTCCTTCAATAATGGTGAGGAATTAATCGTCATAACTCGCGAAGGTGGGCTATTCTCCTTGAAACTGCCGTTTTAAAAAAGTTTGTTGACCTTGGGAAAAAAATAATTTTAAAAGCACCTTATAAGCTGATCATTTATTATCTAAATCAAAGTAGCTCTTTATCCTTTGCGGTTATGCTACTTACATTCCTATTCATCTCCTGCAAAAAGGAAAGTGGAGAGTTGTTTGATGATTCAGCAAGTATTCCTGCCTATTCTCACGATATTCTTGAGTAGGCATGGGGAACTGAGATTGAGTTTTTATCGGAATTGCCTGAAACTGTCTTTTAATATACACTGGTTGAGGATTTGCTCCTTTTTCATACGATCAGGGAGAGAAACTCCTCTTGGCAACCCGTAAAGGGCAAATCTTTTGTTTGAAATTGCCTTTATGATCTTTTCTTTATTTTTTTAGTGTTTGGAAATTTAGTTTAGTACCTTTATAAAAAAAATCAATAATGATACTTGTATACCTCATCAGTTTTCTTTCTATTTTCAGTCATGATCCTGCGACAGGTGATAAGGGTATTCAATTTTTAGATAAAACCTATGCCGAAGT
>RECS01000028.1 GCA_007693915.1 Saprospirales bacterium
ACATCTGCATGCATTTGCAATATGACGCCCTTTTTTATCAGCAATTTGATAAACTTTTTCCGATTCACTTCGTGGAAATTTACCGTTTACATATGTTTTATACGTTTTTAAAACTTCCAATCTTTCCGCCATGACTATTCAAATCTCATTGTGGTGGTCTAGGTTCTTAGGACAGCGTTTTGGGTTTTCTTAGTTTGATTCATATCTATTAAGCTGCAGTCCGGTACACCCTTGTTGGAGGAACATCTCCTATTGAGGAATGTCCTCGTTGATCATTGTAAAAGCTAATATAGGTTTTACACAGTTCAAAGAGTTCTTTTCCATCTTTGGGTTCATGCAGGTAAAGTTTCTCATATTTAATGCTTCGAAAGAAGCGTTCAATGTACGCATTATCGGTTGCACGGCCTTTTCCGTCCATCGATATTTTGACCGTTTTCAGTGACTTTATGTACTCAATGTATTCATGGCCTGTAAACTGAGAGCCTTGATCAGAGTTGATGATCTGCGGTGTCCCGTGAGTTTGCACCGTTGCTTTAAGGCAATCGACCACCCAGCTGGCATCCATTGTGTTGCTCACCGACCAACCCACAAGATACCGGCTCTGCACGTCGATAATCGCCACCAAATACATGAAGCCGCGTTGCATGGGTACATAACTGATGTCTATCTGCCAAACCTGATTGATCCGGCTAACATGCAGCCCTCGCAACAGGTACGGATACTTGTAGGCCGCAGGATCGGAAATCGTTGTTCTGGGACGCGGGTAAATGGTTTTAAGACACATAATACCCATCAGACGCCTGACTTTCTCCCGGCTTACACGAATATCTTTTAACGCCAAATCCCTGCGGAATCGCCGCGATCCACGTGTTGGGTCTTCAATGTACATACGATCCATAACCTGCATAATGTGAAGATCTTCGGCGCTAATACCCTTTGGCTTATAATAATACATCGACCGATGAAGATTCAGCAGACGACATTGCCCCGCCAAACTGAGCCTGTCATCGCGGGAATCAACAAGTTTTCGGCGTTGTTTAACCGGCATCACAGTAACTTTTTTTTTAACCAGTCGGTTTCCACCTTCATCTGGCCGATCTGTTTGTAAAGCTCGTCAAGCTGCTGGCGAGTTTTCTGGAGTTCATCATTTTTTCCTTCCCGGCCAAAGGCAGCATCGGCATTATCCAAAAACTGCTTCTTCCAGGTGGTTATTTGATTAGGATGAATCTCGTATTTGACCGCCAATTGCTGGATGGTCTCGCGTTCTTTGAGCGCCTCAAGGACGACTTTGGTCTTAAAGCTGTTGGTAAAGTTTCTTCTTTTTTGTTTCATAGTCAGCAAATTAACATTTTATTGTTTTGCTGTCCTATTTTTCTAGACCACTACACTATTCTATATTTGCCCCGATAAATATCATGATAGATAAATAATATGTCACATTTTGAAAATTAATTAAACATATCACTCTCAAACAAACTTGCAGTTACCTCTAAAATATTATTGATCAAAATTGTGGTGTTTTACTATTTAAAAGTCCTGAATGAGCATTTAAAGTATCACTTTTTTTCAGCATATATGAAAAACCAATTTAATAGTAATGGACCAGAAATTTGTATCCTTTCTCCATTTTCTAGTTTTTTTGTATAAGTGTGCATTAATGTATGATCAGGTTTAGGCAGATCAATATCAATCACAAAAGGTTGTGATTTAAAACTCTTATATCCTTTTTTTTTGAAAAAATATTCTAACCTTGGTAAAGAATAAACATTATAAAATGATGTTTTAAAACTATTTTTTTTCTTAGGATTTTCAAATTCATTAATTTCAATTTTACAATCTACTAAACCATCATAAAATAGTGAGGTTAATGAAATCCAATTTGGGTTTAATTTGATTATTTTTGAAAGTGACTTTTTATATTCTGGAAGCCAAGACAATGTTTGATAACTAATTATTCCCTCAAATCCATTTTTATATCTATTATAGTCTAAATTATATAAATCCCCACATTCAAGTTTACAATTATTTATATTTTTATTTTTAAAATATGCATTTCCTTCGTCTACTAAATTTTTATTTATGTCAAGTCCCAAGAACTTACAATTTGGAAATCGTTTATTCATATAATTCAAATTTGCTCCTTTACCAGTACCAATATCCATTATATTGCAGCTTGATTCCCTATTAAGAACTTCAAGTTGCTCCAACCAATCACAAAATTTTATAGTACTTTGATAAGTTTTCTTAAATTGACGATCAAAATATTCGTGATTGTCGCCCTTTGTCCATTCGTCTAATCTTTGTTTCATTATATATTTCTTAACACTTTATAACCAAAAAAATTAATATTTAAATACCTAGATATTCCTATCTAAACCTTTAGATCTAAACAAATTAAGTAATTAACAACCCAATCGAATTATTACGATTTATTGAATTGAATTTCACTATTATAAAACTATATAGCTGTCCATCCTCCATCAACGACAAGGTTGTGACCAGTAATGTAACCTGATTCATCTGACAATAAAAATGAAACAGATGGTGAGATGTCTTCAGGCGAACCCATTCTACTCAGTGGAACTTTTGAATTGTAATTTTCTACAAAAATCTTGTCTTGATGATTAAATATACCACCGGGTGACACACAATTAGCTCGTATACCATCTTTACCATACTTTGACGCCAGATATCTTGTAAAGTTAATTACCCCACCTTTAATTGCCGAATAAGCTGCAGGTGGTATAATGGAAGTCCCTTTATATATGGAAAAATCATTGCCAACTATACCATATATAGAGGCTATATTAACAATGCTGCCACACTCTTGTTTCAACATATGCTGAATGACTTGCTGGCAACAAATAAAGCAACTGTTAAGCTGCCAGTCTACATTTTTTCTCCAAGATTCAGGTTTGATTGACTCAAAATCTTCACCCCAATCCGCGGTTCTTGGATATGCGTTATTTACTAAACCATCGATCACTCCATATTCATCGATTACAGATTGAATGGCATTACTAATGCTTTTTTCTTCCATAACATCACAATGAATGTACTTTACACCAACATCATCTTTAGTTATATCAAGATTAACAGGTATTGCATCTCTCTTTAATAAATCTCTAAGTATTGCTCTTCCAAGTAGCCCACTTCCACCTGTAATTAGTACAATTTTCCCACTTAGATTCATCAGGTTAGCCTTTTAAAACCACTATGTTTTTTTTCAAATAGCAGCTCATTTGAAATGGATTGCGTTTCTATCAATTTTGATAGTTGTTGAAAAACAGGAAGTGATTCTTCAATAAAACTGCTGATTATATCATCTGAATAAGCATAAGTTGTATAAACTGAAGCTCCTAGAAGATAACCTTTCTTCAGCATTTCTTGTGTGTAATAAGTTTGCGCAGCAGCAGGATCATAACATTTAAAATCAATGTGGGTTAGAGGCGGTATACCGCTAACTGCTATTGATATATTAGCTTCTTTGGACAAACCAATCCAACCTTCATTAATTTTATTACCATAATCAGTTAAATAGTCATGAACTTTTAAATCAAGAAATTTATTAATGGTAGTCTTCGCAGCAACAAAACCTATTCGTTCTGTCCAAAAAGTAGAACTGATAAATGTTGACTGTGCAGAGTCCATTATCTCTTTTTTCCCAATGATGATAGAAATTGGATATCCATTACCAATTGCTTTCCCAAAAATAGCCATATCCGGCTCAACACCATACTTCATATGAATACCTGAAGGATTTATTCTAAACCCGGATGTTACTTCATCAAAAATTAAGACTGCATTAATTTTGTCTGCACGTGCACGAACTTTTTGAAGAAATGAATCTTTAGGCTCATTACCCCTCTGAGGCTCCATATAGATTACACCAATCTGATCACCATGGTCTTTGATAATCTGATCAAGACTCTCTATATCATTATAATTGAAAGGCAAAGCCGTTCCTTTTAATCCTCTTGGGACTCCCTTTGGTTCGAGGCCCGGTAACAGTTGACCGTCCAAATTAGCATTATCTGACAGATTTGATGAGATATACCAGTCGTGCCATCCGTGATATCCACAAAAAGCAATTTTATCCTTACCTGAAGCTGCTCTTGCAATTCTGGTTGCTATGGCACATGCTTCTCCACCTGTTTTCGAATATCTAACCATCGAAGCCCAAGGATGTAAACCTAACATTAATTCAGCAAGTTCAACCTCTTCATAGGAATTGAGGGTTGTCATGGATCCTTCATCAATGGCAGACTTTACCGCCCGGTTTACATCCGGATCACAGTAACCTAATACAGATGAACCAACACCCATTTGAGCAAAATCAACGTATTTATTCCCGTCAAGATCCCATATCTCACATCCATTGGCCTTTTTATAATATGCCGGCCATAATCCCGGCAAGAACATCTCACACCGCTTTGATAAAAGTTGATTTCCGCCCGGAATGATGGTTTTAGCTTTATCCCATAAAAGCTGACCTGAATTTTTCATTGAATATTCTTTAAGTTTTTCAATATTCCCTCTACTACAAAAAAATCTACAATATCATCTATCTCAAATGATTTCCATTTGGGCATTTTAAACCCTAACGTTTTTGAATGATAGAATGATTTTTTTTTAAGAAACGCAGATGTGAGTGATATATAGAAACTCCCATCAAAATGATAAAGTTCATCTAAATCCTGACGCCTCACCGTCCCAAATTTATTTTCAAGAGGCTCTAAA
>RECS01000036.1 GCA_007693915.1 Saprospirales bacterium
TCTCAATATTATTAGCATTCTTATAATTTCAATGACTTGAAAAATTAAATTATATATAATACAATTTAAATACCATGAAAAAGGTTTTTTATTTTATATTTTTTCTAAATACTCTTTTGGGGGGTGTATTTACAGATATAGGGGCGCAAAATAACTTCAGCCCTGAGAAACTAAAGGAACATGTTAAGGTGCTTTCCTCAGATGATATGGACGGCAGGGCTCCTAATACAAAGGGGATTGAAAAGGCTAGAAAGTACATTGAGAATAAGCTGTTTGAAGCTGGGTTGATCCCTCTTAAAGACGATACTTTCAGGCAATCATTTGGGTATAGAACAACACCTAATCTTTGGGTAGAGATGGAAAATCTAATAGGGGTGATACCAGGAAAAAATACAAATCTGAAAAATGAAGCGATTGTCATAAATACTAGTTATGATCACAGAGGTTATGAATTAATTCAGGGGTTAAAGCTGGTGTACAATGGTGCCAATTACCATGCTTCAGCAGTTGCAGGTATACTTGAATTGGCAAAGTATTTTTCGAATGAAGAAAACCTACCTGAAAGAACATTAATTTTTCTTTTTACGGATGGCAATTATCATTCAAATCGCGGAATCATTCATTTTTTTGAAAATTCTCATTTATTGGATTATGAAATAAAAATGGGAATTAATTTACGAGGTATAGGGAATTATGATGCTGATACAGGTATAAACTTATTCGGAATTAAGACAATTGAGCAGGGAAAGGAAATGGGACTGCATTTTGCTGAACACCATGCACTGAAGGTTGATCAATATGATGATAGAATGGTTTGTGGTGCAGAAACATGGTACTTTGGTCATTTTGGCTTTCCTGCAGTTTTGATCAATACTTTAAATTATGATTTTGGGAATACTACGGAGGATACCTATGACAAACTTAACTACGATGGCATTGCTCAAATTCTGGATTACACTGTTGATTTGATTAAGACTTTTGCATCTATGGATGTCATAGTTGCTACCGAAAAACTCAATCCCGCAGATTATCCCTTTGATCAGGCTGACTTACCGGTACCCAGAAAAAAATTTCACTATGGTTTAGTGATGAATTTGGGAAGTGGTTATCAAATCTATAGTGATAAGTTTTTTAGGTCCAAATCAAGGTTTAATTTTGGAATTGGTGTGAAAACTCATTTCCATTTTACCAACTCCATATCCATACAGCCGGAGATTTTGTATGACCGTAATTCTGGCAGATGGGATGAGGGTATGTTCAGAAGAAACTCAATAACAGTTCCCCTTAATTTACAATGGGATTTCTCAGGCAAAAACAATCAATCCAGACTTTTTCTTATTGGTGGTGCCTATTATAGGTATAACTTCAGTGGAAAAATGGAAGGAGAAGATTTAGATTTTGATCTGGTTTTTGAAAGAGATGAATGGGGTATAAATTTTGGAATTGGTTTTGAGGATTATGATATCTATCAATTGAGCTGGACCATGCGCCGTGGAATGTCTGATATGATTAAAGGTACAACCTCAATAAGAGATGTAAATAGTCTGCTTACAATTGCTCTTAAATTTCCATAACGAAACGGGATTGGATAAGACTGGAAATTTCAGATGTTTTATTTCTTTTTCGCTGAAAGTGTTCTCTTGATGAGTTAATATTACACATCATAGTTATTAACTCACTATTTATACCGATTTCTCCAGCTAACCCAATTTTATGATTTGCATTAACCTGAGTTGAAAAAGCCAAAATTAATAAAGAGAATAATAGTAAAATTCTAGGCTTTGGAAACAATAGTTAGTAGTTATAATTGTTACCAAAAAGAGCATAGAAAAGAGAATTAAATTATTAGAATAAAATACCTGTAGTAAATACAAATAGTACTAAAGGTGCGGAATTATCTAAACTCAAAACACGCCACCAATTTTTTATGCGAAATACAGTTAACCACTAATAGATAAAAACATTTATGATGATCGGTATCTCTGGGATGAATTTATTTCGCAACTTTAATGCTCATTCACGCTCTTGAAACATGGTTCAAATATATTTTATATCTATCTTGAAAAGACAGAACCCAAAAATTGAATATAAGTATATTTTTGTGATTATATAATCATTAGTGAATTGTTGCCCAAGAGAGTAAAAAATAAGATTTAAGCTATTAAAAATGACTACCGAATTAAAGCACCGGATATTTCGTCTTGAACTCAAAAACACCTTTACCATTTCACATGGCAGTTATGATTTCAGGGATACCATGATTGTCTCACTGAAAAAAGAGGGCATTTCAGGCCTGGGGGAAGCAACAGTAATTCCTTATCTGGGAGTTAGTGTAGAAAAACTGACAAAATCGCTTAATAAGATAATTCCGCTCATAAAAAATCTGGATTGGAATCATCCCCAGGAACTATGGGATCAGCTCAACAATCACCTTCAGGACGATAGTTTTTTATTGTCCGCAATCGACTGCGCTGCCTGGGACTGGTATGGAAAAAAAATCAACCAACCGGTATGGGAATTACTGGGTGCAAAGCCCGAAAATGCTCCCTTGTCGAGTTACACCATAGGAAAAGACAGCCCGGAAATAATGGCCATGAAAATGGAAAATACCCCTTGGCCGGTATATAAAATCAAAATTGCTTCAGGAGCTGATATTGATTTGATCAGAAAATTGAGGCCAACCAATGATTCCGTATTTAGAATTGATGCCAATTGCAGTTGGAAGGTGGATGAAGTTTATTCACTTTACGCTGAATTAAAGGAGCTGAATGTCGATCTCCTTGAACAACCGCTCCCGGTTGGTAAGGATATGCACCTGAAGAAGGAATTACATGAACCCTCCATCCCAGTCTTTGCAGATGAGAGTTGTTCTGATATAGAGGATATTGAAAAATTAGCTCCTTTTTACGATGGCATCAACATAAAACTGATGAAGTGCGGTGGAATAACCCCTGCTTTACAAATGATAAAAAAAGCCCAATCTGTGGGTTTAAAAATCATGGGAGGATGTATGACTGAGTCTTCCGTAGGTATTTCAGCTATGGCGCAATTGGCACCTTTTTTCGATTACCTCGACCTCGATGGGGCTTTATTGTTATCCAATGATCCCGCCGAAGGTGTGGAGGTAAAAATGGGCAAAGTAGTTTTATCCAATGCACCCGGATTGGGCTGCTTTTTAAAAGGCAACCATGATCAGCTCTGAGCTTCCAGGCAGGACTATAAAAACTGACAAAGGAGAATTGCTGTATTTCAGTGGCACCTCCTACCTCGGTTTGTCACAATTACCTGAATTCAAGGAATTGATCAAAGAAGGAATAGATAAGGTGGGCACCCATTTTGGAGGTAGCCGGCTGAGTAATATTCAAATTGACATCTTTGAACAAGCCGAAAAAAAGCTGGCAGTATACTGTGGAGCGGAATCGGCACTTTTACTTTCCTCAGGTTCACAGGCTGGATTTATGATTGCGCAATTAAAAACCGGTGCTTCATTCATACAAGCAGCGCCGGGGACGCATTCTGCACTTTGGTCTCACTTTTTACCTGATATTCATTCTGAAAAAAATTGTTGGGAGAAAAAAATAAACTCTTCCTCAGGAAAAAGTATAATCCTAAGCAATACAGTTGACAGCCTTTTTTGTCAACCCTCACATCTCGATCAAATTAAAGACAAGTCTCAGGGAATAAAAGCCCTCATCATTGCAGATGATAGCCACGGCATTGGAGTTCTTGGAGAAAACGGCAGCGGATTTTACAAAGAGTGGCAATCAGCACTTGATGGAGAATTGATTTTTATGGGATCTCTGGGAAAAGGGATGGGAATTCCCGCCGGTTTCATTTTGGGATCTAAGGAAATCATCAAGCAAGTGAAAAACAGTCCTAATTTTGGAGGTAGCTCTCCACCCAATCCTGCATTTCTATATGCCTGGTTAAAGGGTGAAGACCTTTACCTTCAACAATTGCAGAGACTGCGGGAAAACTTAGATTATTTTATCTCTAATTCCAATCATCTCAGCGAGTTCACTTTTTTGGAGGATTATCCTGTTTTCTATGTCCCCACCAAGGGACTGGATGACTATTTAGAGACTAAAGGCATTGTGATTTCCTCTTTTCACTATCCCGGTCCAAAGGATCCTAAGGTGACGCGTATTGTGTTGAATGCTTTGCACAGGGAGGAAGATATTGAGAGATTGCTCTATTTAATAAAGGAATTCAAACGGCTGATTTTTTATGGGATAAGATGTAGCCACTCTAGCACATCAACTTTTCCAACTTAAATTTCCATTTTTGCCAATCCGGCATTATAGCTTGTAGAAGGGTATAGAATTCCTTATTGTGATTGTGATGTACAAGGTGACAAAGTTCGTGAATGACCACATAATCAATACATCTGGAGGGTGCTTTAATGAGTTCAGGATTCAAAATTATTTTTCCTTTTGAAGTACAGCTACCCCATCGTTTTGACATTCTTTTTATGACCAGAGGAGGCTGATTTATTTTCCATTTTTTGAAATAAACTAAGTTTTCCTGAAGAGATTTATTAAACCTCTTTTCAGCATGGGTTTTATACCAAGCTAACAGCAAAACTTTAACTCTGCTGTTATTTTCCTTATTGAATACTCCAACCCAAAAAAAACCTTTTGTGAGTTTGGTGAACTCTTTATCTGTTTCGATAACTTCAGACTTCCAATACTTACGTAAACTAAAATGTGACAGTTTCGTATTTTAGTATG
>RECS01000016.1 GCA_007693915.1 Saprospirales bacterium
CCCAGATAAAGACTATCCATCAAACTCAAAAAAATCACGCCAATCCTCTAATCCTCTTAATCATGGTTAAACATTTTCCACAACCCCAACCTCCTCCTCACCCAACCCATACAACTCATACACCAAACGATCAATCTCCATTTCCAATGAAGTAGTGTCGGCTGAAGGGTCTTGCCTTTTTATTGAAATAATTTCAGAGACGAGGGTTTTGATCTTATTCTGGATATCTTCATCCGCTTTAAAAACAGGGATATTCACTAATGGAGCTTTGTCGATTTGAAAGTTGTTACCCTGCATCTTCCCCCTATATCTAAGCCAAAATTCTATTAGTTTAGAATTCAGTAAGCCAGTCAAGTACTTGAGATCAACCTTGTCAGTTTTTATCAAATAGAAAGTTGCAGATATGTAGCTATTAAATTCTACATGGGTAAATACAGGTCTTTTTGGACACTTTCTTTGTACTACAATTTTTTCACCAATAAAAAACCGTTCATCTCTTGCCCTATGTAATCCGTAAGGTTTGTTATCTGAGGTAATTACATCTTTAAACCGGTCTAAATGTTGTTTTAGAGCCGGGTAGGTTTCCATGGAATCTGGATTTTTAAAAGAAGAGTCTGTGTAAATAATCCACTCTTTGTTTTTCTTGTCCGACCAATATCTATTAAAATTTGAAGTAGTAAAATAAGGCTTAACTAATTTATTTTCGACCAAGGATAATTCAAGTTTTATTAATTCATCCTGATTAAAGACAAAAATACCTTGACCAATATCAAACGACTCACCTAACTTTTCTTTAGACCTCTTATTTATATAATCTTGAGGAATAACAATTCCTTGAGCAACTTCATCATTTGTTAATTTAAATTGTTGCTCACTTTTAAAAATCTTTTTTAAGACCTTTTCAATAGTGGGTTTATTAAATGTATGGTTTTCTCCCTTTAAATTAACTTTACTTATCAAAGCTTCAAAAATCTCCACACTAGGACTCTGTTTTTTCTGGAGAAGACCAAGTACATCATTTACATCAGGATTTTTACTCTTGATTTGCTTAAAAGTAAAATAATAATTATCAGCCTTTGAGTTTTTTTCAAAAAACATTACCATTGTTTGAATACTGGCACTTTCAAATATCATGTAACTACTAAAATCCACCAGTTCGATGAACTTGGAATTTAAAAGCATATAGTCTCTAAATTTACTCGCACCTGCATTTGTCACCCAATTATTTGGTGCTATAAAACTAAGCAATCCCTTTTTTCTCAATATCTGTATTCCAAGTGCTCCAAAAAGATACCACATGTCCATTTTTCCTTGATAGATCTCAAGCTCTCTCAATCCATCAAACATCTCTTTTCCTTCATATTCCTTTATATACGGCGGATTCCCAATCACCACATCAAAACCTCTAAAACTGCCGTCGTCCTTGAGGACTTCGGGAAACTCAAAGCGCCATTCAAAGGCATTGTCGTAGATTTTATTGTTAGCGATTTCCTCCATCTGCGACCTTATTTTTTCCAATTGAACGGATAGCTTTTCTTCCTTTTTCCGGCGCCCTTCTTTTTCCTTTTCACTCTCCTCAAACAAAAGGGAGGCATTGGCAAGATTGAAGATCTCGCCCTCCAGCTTGTTGGCTTTTTTGTACAGGGGATCGGAGGTGTTAATCTCGCTGCGAAAATCACCCTTGATGCCGTCTATCAGCTGCATCAGCTCCTGCTTTTCGTCCCGGCTGCGCGCATGGTGATAAGACGCCACCGCCGCCCGGTATGCCTCCACCGAATACCTGCTCTTGCGCAATGCCGCACTCAAATCCGTATCCAGATCAAAACGACTGATCAGACTGTTACCGCATTTGATGTTGATGTCCACATTGGGTAAAGTCTCCAGCATGGGTGGGGAGGAAGGTGTGTAATACGCATTCTTCAACAACTCTATCCACAGCCTCAGCCGGCAGATTTTTACACTGTTGGGATTGATGTCCACCCCAAAGAGGCAGTTTTCTATGATCTGTTGTTTTTCGTGAAAAAGGGTTTCCTGCACCCGCTGACTTTCCCGATTGCCGGGCCGGTACTCAAACAGGGCGCCATCCTCATCGGTGACTACCAGTTCGTCGTTCACCACCTCAAAATAGTACTCCTTCAATCGCCTGCCCTGCCGGTCCTGCAGTATCTTCAGATCGTTTTTTACCGCTATCATCTCGTTTAGTGCCGACACCAGAAAATGCCCGGAACCCACCGCCGGATCACAGATTTTCAGGCTGTTCACTATGCTATTGGCCTCCGTCCGGTCTTCTATGCGGTCGTACAGCTCATCCATGTCCTTGCATTCCCAGCCTTTTTCCTCCTTAAACTTCTGCAATACCGAGCGACGGATGGTCTCGCGACACATGTACATGGTGATGAAGCCGGGAGTAAAAAAGGAGCCGTCCTTATAGCCGTTGATTTTTTCAAAAATCAGCCCCAGTACCGAGGCGTTGATGAGGGTTTTGTTGTCCTCCTGTATGTCCTCCCCGCCTTCCGAACTAAAGTCGTAGTGGTTGAGGAATTCAAAGAGGTATTCCAGGGCATTGATGCTGCCGCTTCGCCTTTTGCCGTCGTAGTTTTTCAGCACGGTTTTGGGGTGCAGTTGCATGGCCCTGTCGTCTCTGAGGTGGTTGACAAAAAGACTGCTGTATTCCAGTTCTGTGAACTCAAAAAGGGAGCTGTTGAGGTAGGGGACTTTGGCGTATTCCTCCCGTATGCCGGCGCTGCGCTCATCGGGATGTTTGGCGAGCACGGCAAAAAACAGGCTGTTGAGTTCGTCAAAGTTGCGGATGCGGTCGTAGCGCAAAAAGGAGTAGCTCTCATCGCCGCGGTGGTAATTGAGGAGCTGGGCTTCCAGCAGTTTGAGAAAAAGTATTCTGTTGGTCCAGGTGATGACCAGTTCCAGTGCCAGATTAAAAAGGGCTTCCTCTCTTTTTTGTCCAAAACGCGAGGCATTGGGTACCCTTCGCAGTCTGTCGGTCAGATCGAGTTGTTCTATGGCATTTTCCAGCAGCGAGCCCGAATCCCTTTCGGATGGAGCCAGCCTTTCGATGAGTTTTTTACTGCCGCCCGTCTGCTTCAATCCGATGATGTGCAGGAATTCCAGGTAAAAGTCCTTGTTCAGGCTGTTGCTGTCGTTGGCAAAAGGTTTTTTCAGCAGATGCTCCGGTGAGAGCAGTTTGTACAGCGCGATCAGTTTGCGGTCGTCAGCCGGATTGTCGTTGAGCAGCGCTTTTTCATAGTTTCTTATGTCAAAAAAGGCATAGCTGAGTTCTGCCTTGATTTTTTCGATAAAAGGAGCGGCTATTTCTCTGTAGAAAAAATCGGTGGTGGTCCCGCTCAGCCGCCCTGCTTCAAAGTCGGTGAACTGTTTTAGCAGTTGTTTGTCTCTCACAAAAAGGCGTTCTAAGTGCTGTGCGTCGAACAGGAACCACTCGCGGATATTGGTCACTACGAGATGTCTCAATTCCAGATTTTTATTGGTGATGCGCTCTCGGAGGTAGTAGAGTAGTAGTTCTTGCAGTGCTTTGGTATTCAGCTCTGTACGGCTGATCATTTCGTGGCGGTTGGTGGGTTTTTTCACTTCCAGTATGACGCCCACGGAGGATGAGCTGTTTTTGCCGTTGTGGATGACGAGGTCTTTTCTGCCTTTGGTGTTGATGAAGTGGTCGGGGGCGTACCAGGTGTTTTTGAGAAAGTCCGATATGAGGTTTTTATGAAATTCTTCCGATTCGGTGTCGTTGGTGCGGTCGAGGACCAGGGTGAGTTGTTGTTTGAAGCGTTCTATCTCTGCGCGGGTAGGTTTTACTTTCAAAAAAGCTTTGTTCAGCGCCTGCCTTGGTTTTAGTAGGTTCTCCATCTTAAGTTATTTGGGGTAAATATAGTAAAAAATGATAATATGGGTTTTTTTTAACTGTAGAGTTTGTTTCACCGCAGAGGACGCGGGGAGCGCGGAGAAAAACGCAGAGATGTAAGTTTACCAAACTGAAAGCATGACAGAGGTTTACATCCTGAATTGCCTTTGCGTACTTTGCGACCTCTGCGGTGAAATTTTTTACCCCACTCTCATTTTAAAATAAACCATCCTTAGCTCCCATCTTCAATCGATTCACCTCAATTCACCTCTTGCACCTCACCGCCATGCCTTAGGCGTAGGAAATTACCTCAGCGATTTCCTCCGCGTCCACTGCGCTCTCTGCGGTGAAAATTAAAAAAACAATACGACCAAAAGCATTATAAATTATTCACCACTCTCTGAATGCCATCCTTTAAGAGAATAGTGTTGAAATTAATGAGCAGTCCAAGCTTGCTGGCATTAAGTTTTAAGTAAGTGAGAATTTGTGCTTTATGGATAGGAGCAAGAACATCAACGGCTTTGACCTCTATTATAACAGTATCTTCTACGAACAGATCGAGACGGTAACCGGCATCTAATTTCTCTCCTTTATACACTAGTGGAAGGGGTACTTCCTTGCGCACCCTTATTCCCCTTTTTAGCAGCTCATGATATAAACAATGTTGGTAACTTGTTTCCAGGAGCCCGGGTCCAAGTTGTTGATGGACTTCAATTGCGGCTCCAATAATTTTCCCGGAAATTTGATTTTCTCTCATTGCTTTTTTTTATGGGGTGTATGAAAAAAGGGAAATGTACCCAATTGG
>RECS01000196.1 GCA_007693915.1 Saprospirales bacterium
GGTCCGCTAATTGTATGTAGCCCACAAATTCACTTGCCACAATTTTAATTCCCAGCAATTGGCCCATGAGTGCCATATCTTCATGTGCAACGCCAATCAACCACATTAAGGGAGCGAAAATGTAACCCAGTATAAATTCAAGTGAGAATTTTTCATAGGGAGTTGTTTCTGCCACCCAACTATTTAGATTGGTGATATCTCCAATTTTTTCAAAACCAAAATTCAACATAGCGATGAAGGCTATGAAAACGAGTAACATAGCGCCCACATTGGCAGCGAGTTTTAAACCTTCGGTGGTCCCATTGGCTATTGCATCTAGTATGTTTGAACCGATCTGATCAGTACTCACCTCAATTTCGTTATTGATTTCAGCAGTTTCAGGATATAAAATCTTGGCAATAACGATAGCACCGGGTGCTGCCATGACCGAAGCAGTTAAAAGGTGTTTTGCATAAAAAATCCTCAATGCCTCATCCTCGCCCCCAAGGAAACCAATATAAGCCGCCAATACCCCTCCTGCTACAGTAGCCATACCTCCAACCATAACCAAAAGCATTTCGGACTTGCTCATTTTTTCCAAATAGGCTTTGATCATTAATGGAGCTTCAGTTTGACCAAGAAATATATTTCCTGCCACAGATAAACTCTCCGCCCCTGAAATACCCAAGAGTTTTGTTAAAACCCAAGCAAGTCCTTTTACTACTTTTTGAATAATGCCCAGATAGAACAAGACCGAAGTGATCGCGGAGAAAAAGATGATAGTAGGTAAAACTTGAAATAAAAAGATAAAGCCAAAAGTTTCCACGTTGACCATGTCCCCCAATAAAAACTCACTACCGGCAAGTGTGAAATCAAGAATCTTGACAAATATTTTCCCTACAAACTCAAAGGAGTTTTGGATAAAGGGTACTTTTAATACTCCGATGGCCAATAAAAGTTGTGCACTTAGCCCTATGACCACTGTTTTCCATCGGATTCCCCTTCTGTTGCTGCTAAATAAGAAGGCAATAAATAGCAAGGTAGTCATCCCAATCATTCCCTTTAATAAACCTCTTGAGGTAAAACCTGAACTTGGAATGAGTTCTTTATCAGCAATCGGAGATTCTTTCGAAGGCTCAAGTGCAAATCGATAAGTGTTTTGATTAGATCTTAGTTCAAGTGAAGAGGCCGTGAGATTTACGATAACAAATCTTTCAAAGGTATCCGTCGGCTTTTGGTGAAGCAGAATTAGTGATTCATTTTGCAAAATGTAGCTTCCACTTGCCACAGGATAAGGTTGCGTTGATAGGGAATAAAAAAAATCACCATCCACAAGCAGCAATGAATCAGCGCCAACATCAATTTCCTGTTCTGCCTCATGTGAAACTTTAGATTCTAATATCCAGGTGTTTTCGATATTTTGCCCAAAACTCCAAGTACAGAGGAGGGTAAATACTCCAATAAAGGAAAGAATTTTAAACTTTGATGACATCTGCCATTTATCATTTATTAAAATAAAGCCTGAATATAGAAAAACCTTTAAGATTCAAAGTCAGTATAGGCTGATTTTATTGATAAAAAAATAAAGTGCCTGCGGGGAATTATGTTTACCTTTGGTAGATGCAGAGACTTGTAATGCTTTTTTTTCTCGTACTTTTACTTGTGATATTCTGGAGTTGTGCTTCTTTAACAGGATTTGAGGAGGCTCGCACGGTAGGTGTAGGAAATCACGGAATAAGCCCTTCCGTAAATGCGGTGGTGGTCAATAATTTTTTTAGTGACGATGATGAGTTCTTTTATCCCAACTTAGACATTAAGTATCGCTATGGGTTAACTGAAAACCTTGATTTAGGTGTTAGGGCATCCAGTACATTCAATTTGGGTGCTTTTGCAAAAGCGAGGCTATGGGATTCGGAAGATGGAACGATAGCCATTGGGGGTGGTCTGGAATTTGCTTCGACCTTGGGTACTTCCTTGGAAACACATCTTCCACTATTTTTTTCTTATTATCCAAATGACAATATTACCTTTAATTTTTCTCCACGCCTGATTGGTTTGTATGTCCTGGATTTTACAGATGAAGAACGCTTTACTTATCTCGGAGCCAACACCGGATTGTTAATTGGTAAAGGTAATACCAGAGTTGGTTTTGACCTCGGTTTTTACAATTCAGTTAGTGGCAGTAGAAGCTATTTGTTCACAGCCGGTGTAGGACTGAAATTTAAAATAGTACCGCGAAGAGACTGATTTTGTAGTTTTTTTTCTAAAAAATTCAACCGGACATTGAAGCGTTTCCTCTAATCTATATTCAATCTAAACCCAACCCTGGGAATGGTTTCGATAGTTACGCTCTCGTCATCAGCTAAATATTTTCGCAAACGAGAAATAAATACATCCAGACTTCTTCCCAAGAAGTAGTCGTCTTGGCCCCAGAGTGCAAGTAGAATCTCCTCTCTTTTGACCAATTGGCTTTTATTGTTCAAAAAGAATTGCAAGAGTTCGGTCTCTCTGAGTGTCATATTTTTTACCTCACCATTGGAAGTAAGGGTTTGATTTCTAGGGTCAAAAGTGAATTTGCCGAATTCGATGTTGTTTACAGTTCTGTCCTTGTCAGCCGATACAGCATCTTTTCGTTTGAAGAAGATTTTGATCTTCAGCAATAGCTCCTCTACGCTAAAAGGTTTAAAAATATAGTCATCACCACCTATTTGCAAGCCATGTAGTTTGTCCTCAAGCTGAGCTTTTGCCGATAGGAAAATGATGGGGATACTTTTATCAGTCAGGCGTATGGTTTGCGCGATGGTATAACCATCTGTACCCGGAAGCATGATGTCTAATAAACACAAATCCGGCTCCAGGTCTTTGAATGCCTTGATGGCTTCTTGACCGTCGCTGTAATGATATACTTCGTGTCCCGCAGATTCTAAAGTTTCTTTTACTACCAGACTGAGATTGGGATCATCTTCTACATAAAAAAGCTTTGCCATAATATCAATTATTTGTTTTTGGTATTTTAATGGTAAAGGTAGTACCTTTTCCTTTTTCTGATTGCACTTGTATGTTCCACCCGTGGGCATCGATTACTTTTTTTACATAAAAAAGCCCAAGTCCGAAGCCCTTTACATTGTGTACATTTCCGGTGGATACCCTGTAAAACTTGTCAAAAATCCGCTTTTTGTCCTTAGGATCTATACCCACACCATTATCTGAAATGGTAAGGATGATATTTTTCGGCTTTTCTTCAGTAATCAAGTTAATGATACTGCCCTTGCCCGCATATTTAATAGCGTTGTCGATTAGGTTGAAAAGCACATTGGTAAAATGCACACTGTCCGCTTTAATGAGATCATTTTTTGCCAAAAAATCTTTTTCGATAATGATTTCATTGGAATTTGCCAATTCAAATAAGCGCTCCGTTACATCATCCATTAATTCATGAAGTGAAATGCCTTCTTTATAGAGGTCAAAAGTCTTTTTCTCTACACGAGTGATATTCAAAACTTTTTCTACCTGTTCATTTAGTCGTTGAGCTTCGGTTCCAATAATACCCAAGTATTTTTTTCTTTTTTCCTCATCATTACCGGCACCTGAAGTAGCCAACACTTCCTGAATTACGGAGATAGTAGAAATTGGAGTTTTAAACTCGTGAGTCATATTGTTGATAAAATCCCTTTGCACCCTTGAAGCAGATTGCTGAGTCATGACGACATACATGGCATAGATAAAAAAGAGTATCACTAACATTAGGATGAAAGAGGTAACCGCCCACATGGGTGTATTGTGCATGGCCAGAATGGGCTTAGTAGGAAAGCTAACACTGAAGTAGTAGTCCATTCCCTCGAAAGTAGGCAGTTCAGACCACTCGAAAGTTTCTATGGTTGTTCCTGCTCTGATAAAATCACAAAAAACCATTTCATCCTCGTAGCAGTCATAGATGCCGTATTCAAAGTCAAAGCCTATGTTGAAATAGTCGAACTCCTGGATGAGATAATAGTGAAGTAGCTCTGCATTTATTTCAGAATTTACTTCTACAATGTAGTTGTTGGGATCAATTTTTTTTACGGGATTGAATTGCTGGAATCGCTTTCCGCCGTCAGCCGATATTTTCTCTGCAACATTGGTAAGAGCCATAGTTACCGTTCGCTCAAAATGACTTTCGTTGATATTGATAGCTGCCCTTACCCAAAATAATTGAACAATCAGCACTGCCAGAATTGCCAGTCCTCCGAGTATGCTTAAATAAAAAACATGCTTTTGTCCCATTTATAAAGAATAAGTCATTTCAATAACGTCTTTGACTCTATTATATGTTAAAAAAACTTCAGTATAATCTGTATTGCTGTGCACCACTGCTATTGATTAAATAAGAAAAAATTTTTCAAAAAATCAAAGTGTACACCGTGGCTCAAAGGCTTTTATATAATTTAATACATTCCAGACCTCTGTGTGCATATTTTTCAATGTGGTCAATGATATTTTTGAATTGCCACTAGATTTCTGAATCCAAATATACGTCTTTTCAAATCGAAGAAATTGGCTCTGTCCAAGCTTAACAGCCAGTTAACCGAATTGCGGACTTTGTTAACCCTAGTATTGGATTTTAAAGGGCTATATTTGCTTCCGTAATCATAAATCAATAAATTTAAATCAAAAATATGAATCATTTTAAATTTGCCTTTAGTGTTCTTACA
>RECS01000015.1 GCA_007693915.1 Saprospirales bacterium
CACTCGTCGCCCAACAGGACCCCATGTTCAGCAAGTTTCACTACGACAACAGTGCCTTTTTTAATCCGGCATCCACCGGGCGCAGTAATCTCTGGACCGCATCCCTAATGCATCGAGCGCAATGGGTCAGTCTGGAGGGTGCCCCAAGAACTACAGCTTTTACTTTTGACGGTCCCATACAGTCCGACAGAGCTGGTCTGGGGATCTCCTTTTTTTACGATCAAATTGGTTTTGAGAGAAATACCGGGATTTATGCCAATTACGCCTATCGCTTTCCCACTGGAGAAAAATCCTGGCTCTCTCTGGGAGTGCGGGCAGGGGCAAACTACATCGGAGCTGATTTTTCAAAAATCGTAACTCCGGAAGGCAGTTTGATCGACCCCCTTTACGCTGCTGAACCATCTACGCTTATACCGAAGGTTGGTTTTGGTGTGTTTTGGAATACAGAAAGGGCTTATCTCGGATTCTCTGTTCCGGCTTTTGCAGCCGTGAGTCCGGAGGACAACTTTACCTTTGAGGACGACGGGGTCTATTTGAGCAAGCACTATTACTTCACCGGCGGATATGTGTTTGACCTAGGCAGTAGCGATTTTCAGATCAAACCCTTTACTTTTGTGAGATACCACCAATCGGCTCCACTTCAGGTCGATTTGGCTGTGCAGTTTTGGTTCAGAGAGCTTTTTTCCGTAGGAGCTATGTGGAGAATGGACGATGCCATCGGCGCCATGCTTGAGGTGCCCATTGGAGAGTCACTGACTGTGAGCTATGCCTATGACTATACCACCTCTCAGATTAGAAAATACGCACAGGGAGCTCACGAGATCATTATCAGTTATGCTATCATCCCTAAAAGTACTGCTATTCCGTCCATTAATCGTCTGCCGGGTATGCGCAGGTTTTAACCCAAAAAATATTTGTCATGAAAAAATATCTATTGCTTACCTATATATTGATTCCCTTTTTGACTTTTGCATCGGATCCCTGCCATCTGGGGGATCAGGCTTTGGAAAAAATGGCCTACCAGGAAGCCATCAATTTTTATAAACTTTGTCTGGAAAAAAATGAAAATACCACCATGCTGGAGCGTTTAGCTGTTAGCCATCAATTAACTGCCAATTATGAAAAAGCAGCGAAGTACTATGAAATTGCAGCTGCAAAAGAGGATTTTTCCACTGAAGGAAAACTGGAATATGCGCTAGTGTTACAAAAACTAGGTAAAAGTGATGAGAGCCGAAAGTGGTTAGATGAATACCTCCAACTAAGGCCGAGGGACCAAAGGGCTCAAAATCTAAATGCTTCACTTACACTGCTCGAAGGAGGTGAAGAGGAGGAATCCACCTATCAATTGATCCCTGCATTTTTTAATTCTGAATCAGCGGATTATTCACCGGCTTTTCTGGGAAAAAAAATCGTTTTTACTTCCGAAAGAGGAAGTGGGAAAAGGGTTAATCCGACCACCGGCGGAGCATTTAGTAAACTTTATGTGGCTGATCCCGATGGGGGAGAGGTCGTGGAATTTGACGGTCCATTTGACAGCAAATACAACGACGGAGCCGCCAGTTTCAATGATGCAGGCGATTTGGTCTTTTTCACCCGCAATCGAACACGCAGACTTCAAAATGAAACTGCAAGCCTGATGCTGATGTACAGCGAATTTAAAAATGGTCAATGGTCCCGTCCTGAGGAATTCAACCACAATAACCGAGCCCACAATTTCGCACATCCTGCAATCAGTCCCGATGGTCAAACCCTTGTTTTTGCATCAGATCTTCCGGGTGGCAGTGGCGGTTACGACCTGTACATGTCGACCTACAATCCCAACAGAGGATGGACCGTGCCAAGATCCCTGGGAAGGAGTATCAATACCGGCGGACATGAAGCTTTTCCGGTTTTTCTGGATAATGAAACACTGATTTTCTCCTCAGATGGACATCCCGGATTGGGAGGTTTGGATCTTTTTATGGTAAAAAAGGAAGGAAATAACTGGTCAGAACCCATGCATTTGCCACCGCCCTTTAATTCTTCCAGAGATGATTATGGGCTGAGCTCTCAGGATGAGTTGAATAGCGGATATTTTACTTCAAACCGCTCGGGCAAAGATCAGATTTATTTTTTTGAAGACACCCTTATTGTTGAAGTTCTTCCATTGGTGGTTATGATCAGTGCAAAAGACAGGGCAAGTGGAACACCGCTCCGACAAACACAGATTTCCATCATCAATGATGTAGGCGACATCGATATGAAGATGTTTTGGGATAGCGAAGCACCTGCCACCTTAGACAGAGATTACGATTATCAAGTCAATGGAAGATGGAGGGATTACGATTTGGAACCAGTTGGGATTAATGCCGAAGATATGGAGGGAAACGATACCTTAGAAATAGTGCTTTGGCTGGATTTACCCGAGTTTATACTCGAGGGTGTTGCCCAAAAAGCTGACACCCAAAACCCCTTGTACGGTGTGTCCGTGCGCTTGAGTAGTCCCGAAGAAAACGGAATAAAACGAATGCAAACAGCAGCCGACGGAGAATTTACTTTTTTACTAAAACCCGATACCGATTACGAGTTGAGCGGACAAAAAGAACAGATGTTTGCCTCTCCGGTAAATATCAGCACCAAAGGACTAAAAAGATCAACCACCCTTTTTGTTCCTCTTGAACTTAAATTTGAAGAAGTCGAGGTCGAACGCACTTTTACCCTTGAGAACATTTATTACGACTACGATCAATGGGCTATCCGACCCGATGCCGCCCGCCAATTGGATATTTTGGTCGAATTCATGCAATCCAATCCGGAAGTCACCATAGAGCTGAGTTCCCATACAGACAGCCGGGGCAGTAAAGACTACAACCTGGGGTTGTCCCAAAGAAGAGCCGAATCAGCCGTCAGCTATTTGGTAGAAAACGGCATTGAATCCAATCGGTTACTGGCAAAAGGATATGGTGAAACCCGAATTCTCAATCACTGCCATGAGAATGTAGAATGCGCAGAGGAGGAGCATCAGGTGAATAGAAGGACGGAGATTAGGATATTGAGTAAGTGAAAAAAATAAGTAAATGAATACCAGTATTGTTTATTTCTGCTATCTATTGAATACCAATTCTACAGATCTGGGTCGACGCTTAAAACAAGTTTTGACACACAGTTCCTATAAAAAATTGTGGAAATTACAAACAGAGGATTGCTCGAGATATACCTTTTTGGGTATGTATGCATTCAAGGGTTTAACTGCAGAACATTTAGAGAATTTTAAAACGGGGACAGGTCAACAACTACAGCATACCTTAGGAAATATTTTTTCTAAAAACAGATTGGACAGCCTGTTTGATGAATGGAATTTAAAAAGATATGTAAGAGTTGCACCTGACTTTGATATAGAAAAGCACAAACACGTTTTTGTATATGCGCTTATGGGGTACTTATATAGTTGCGTTGAAACCGACAAATTGGTGGATTTTATGAACAAGCACCTTATCGACACTGTACATTTGAATGAGCATAACAGCATGAGGCATAACTTATTGGCTCAATTAAATTTTATAAGTATGCAGATTTACAAGAAAAAAGCCAAAGTTTTGCCCCTGAAAGAAAATGGGAAGTACAGCGTCAGGATCCAAATTCCCGACAAAGAAATATTGGCGGAACAAGAAAGTAAAAGCCTTCATTATGCAAGGAAAAAAGCGATCGTGAAAGCGATAAAGAAAATGGTGGACGACAATCAAGTTGATTTTTCTGAAAACCCGGACTATTTGGCCATTTTAGAATCTAGAAAAGAATTAAAAAGAATTGAAAAAGCTTCCCAGATTCGTAAGATGCATGAAAAATGGTTAGCTAGACAGGAAGAAAAAAAGGAGGCGCGAAAGCAAGCGAAACTGACACGAATGGAAGAAAAGAAGCAAATAGAAGAAAGACGAAGAAAAGCCAAAATTGAGAGGAAACGTAGATTGGATCAAATAGCAAGACAGAAAGCGGAGGCAGCTAATAGATCAATGAGCTCCGCCAAAAGAAGATTTTTGGAAGACAAAGGGAGATTATGAGTGAGACAGCTATGCTGTCATTGACCACAACTGATAGTAGCTGGGTTTTAGGATAGTCATTGCAAATTATCGAAGGCTTAGTTATATTTTATCAAAAAAGTAATTTAATTTTGACATATGTTTTAAACACGGGCATGGTGTAAAGGTAGCACACAGGCTCCCGAGGCCTGACAGGGGCTTCCAACCCCTCTGTGTCGGTTCGAGTCCGGCTGCCCGTGCAATTTTGTATGGTGGGTATTGGTCCAAAAGGTATATTTCGAGTTGAGAGGTCAAACCAAAAATATGCCGGAATTTTAAATTTGATAGATCTATTAAAAAAAGCTATGAAAATTTGGATGTTTTATTTATAGACATTAGATTTGCCTTCAGAAATTGTATGCTACGACAAACACGGGCATGGTGTAAGGGTAGCACACAGGCTTTCGGGGCCTGACAGGGGCTTCCAACCCCTCTGTGTCGGTTCGAATCCGGCTGCCCGTGCAATTTTTTTAGCGGTAGTGGTGTAACGGTAGCACGCAAGACTTCAGATCTTGATTGAAGAATCCAATCTTCAGTGCCGGTTCGATTCCGGTCTACCGCTCAAATTTTACGGACCTATTTAAAATGTATTGTATAGAATAAAA
>RECS01000089.1 GCA_007693915.1 Saprospirales bacterium
ATAAGTTTCTTGTAGAAACCACAGTTTCACGTCCACAATCAGTTGGATCTAAACAGCCATTGGCATCCACTTTTAAAAGGAAGCCTGAATTCAACCACTCTGATGGATCTGTAAAGTAATTTAGTCTGTATTCCATTATTCCATATAAATAAAGCGATCCATCCTGCCCTTCGTTAACCCAAATATTTGGGATGAAGACGCGTGTATTGTCCCAACTATAAAATCTACTAAATATTTTTTTTCCATCAGGTGATATTCTGGTCAAGTGGATATAAAAATTTAGGAAATAATCAGATTGATCAGGTGCGGTCATGGTATCCGGAGAGACTCCGGCTATCAAGTAATCTCCATTTCTTGCAATGGCTCCACCCTTGTAGAACCGTTGGCTATGTTTATTAAAAAAATCTTGCCAAATAGTATCAGAAGTGTATTCAAAAATAATCTCCCCATTAAGATTACATTTGGTTATGGACTCTAGATCGTATCCCCATTCATTAAATTTATAATCTGTATTTAATATTAGATAACCTTCCTTGTCCATTAAGCTAAATGGGTGTGTATGGCCTGCTAACCATATCATGTCATCGAGCCTCCATGACTTAATTAAATTTCCACTTTGAGATAGTTCAATATATCGGTAAAATTCACGATTCCCCGGCCCAGGTACTCCTCTTCTAACTGTTGTATACCCAATGTAATAATCAGGAGTAAGGTGTATATTTTGCGGTTCAAAAATTTTTGCTGAATCATCATGAAAGACCCATTCCGGATTGCCATGAAAGTCAATCTTATGTACCGAAGAATAGACATAAGATGCCGGAATCCTGCTAAAATGTCTACCTAAAATATAGTAATGATCTTCAAACTCAATGACATCTTTGGTGAGCATAAATTCTACCGGATCGTTTACAATATAAAAAGTACTGTCTAAAGAATTTTCAAAGAAGTCAAAGGTATAGATTTTAGTTGTGCAGCTTTGTGCTCCGCAATAATAGCCTATAATCATTATGGAATTGGAGTCTATTGCCCGAACAGGATTGCGAAATCTATTTGCAGACAAATTTGAAAAGTGAAGGATGGTTTCGTATTCAAAATCCTTATTCAATCTGGCAATTTCAAGCTTTTTACTACTTCTTAAGCAAATAATTAGTTCATCATTATGTATATTGGCATAATTTACAATCTGATCTGATTCGGTAAATTCACTACCATCCGGGTGATCTATTATTTTGAGAAAATAATCATCCTGGGCATTAATGCCCAGGATGATTAAATTTAAGATCAAAATTAAACTAATCTTTATCATATCAATTTTTTATAATCTGCTGCGAATGGATAACTTTTTGATTCTCGTCATTTATTTCAATAATGTAAATTCCATTTGCAAAATTTAAGTTCGAAATAACAAAATTATCCTTTCTGAACTTTTGCTGATAAATCATTTTTCCAGAAATATCATAAATTTTAATAATCCCCTTATTTACAGGTAAATTAAATTGAATTTCATCCTTAAAGGGATTGGGTGAAACATAGATTTCATCTATTATCAAAGTCCCACCAGGGCTTTGCAAAAGCTCTAATTGATTGTTCGGTAATTCAATTTCAATATGTTCTCCAACAAAGAAGTGATAAAGTCCTCTTGCATACCCTGAGTATATTTTTGCATCCTGAGCCCTATCATACAGATAGTCCAATTCAGAACTTGTGGCCTGATGATTGTTAATTATTCGATTTAAATTGATTTCTTGAATCAATTTAAAGTCGTACCAATCTTCATGCTCAAAAGATAGAGTTAAAAGGTAGTTTTGGGCGGCAAGTGGATTGGTTTCCATAAAAATAGCATAATAAATCATTGCCTCCTCAATAGAATTTGGAGGGAAGGTGGTAATTATGGAATTCAACTGTTGCGGATTCTCAGAAATTGCTACCTTGTAACTTAATGCCCGCATTAAAACTCGTCTTTTATTCAATGCATAATTAAGATGGTCCAAACTATCTAAATTACCGTAACTGCTGATATGATTTGATAACAAGGTTTTTAATTGCGGAATTGTTAAGGTTAAATACTCTTCTATCATTTCAGGATAGTAAGGTGGGGACTCATTCTCACATTGATTCTCAGGGTCATTTTCTTTGTCTCTTAGGATAGTCATGTATTGAGAAATGTTATTTTCAATATTGATTCCAACTACTCTTCTCGGTTCACGGTAGCAGGGGATACCAATGCAATCAGTTTTTAAATGATAATCAAAAGGGACAAAGCCGGTATTATTATTTCTAGCATAACGAAATGGGTATCTATTCTGATTAGGTCGTTCTGAAAAGATATTTCCTGCCGATGTGGTCTGATCTACTCTTTGACTTGAATAAATCTCACCAAAACCTCCAAATCGAATTCCCGTCAATAATATATCTGAATAGGTATTATTTATATTTTTCTCAAAACAGTTATTCAAAATCTTTAATCCACCATTTTTTCCAACTGAATAAATACCATGGGTCAAAGTATTTTTGAAGTAATTTTCCCTTGCTTCGTTGATCTGAGAAGCTCCTGAATTCCATAATATCATGGCATAATCATTGTCCAAAATTTGATTTCGGTAAAAATGGAAATTTGACTGATCAAGGTTTAAAATGCCGATATATGTATTTTCTATTGTGTTTCCCTCAACTCTAATACCTAAATTCGACTCCTGAGCTGTTAAATAAATACCATAATCAAAGTTATCAATTTTATTAGGGTTCCCAATGCCTCCAATTATTGTGCGATTTACAATAGGATGTGTGCCAATAATATCTATGGCTCTATTGGCATGTGATTCTTTGTCTCCTATAAAGTGATTACCATTAATCACCTCTGTAGCGGCATCATAAGTTAAGTAAGAGGCTCTTTCAATATTAATGAATTCAGTTCCTTCAACCCTTACCCCTGAGCTCGCCCAATTGGTAATCCCATATACACCGTTTTCAAATGTACAATTTATAAATCTACTATTGTCGGGATGTAAGAAGGTTCCATATTTCATTAGTGCTACACCTCTCCAGCAATTTATAAAAGTTGTATTTTCACAAACGATTAAACCACCATAGTAATTTCGCTTTTCAGGCCACTGAAAGTAAGGAGTATTAGTGGAAATGCCTTTTGTGCCATTGATAACCGCATTATTTTTCGATATAAAGACTCCTGCCTGTTCAGGGTCAAGTGTTGCATATTCATTTACCGGTTGAGGAATAAATACCTTACCAACATTCTCAGGATAAGCGGGATTCACGGAATTACCTTCAACAAAAATTGCACCCCAGTACGGATTTTCTTCAGAATAACACATAGGGTTTAATTTCAAAGTACCCCCATCAAGTATTAAACGAGCTCCTCTCATCACTCTAATGTTAGAATTTGAAGCCAGGCGGACAGTTCCGGTGATTGTTAACTCTGCACCTGTTTCAATAATTAAATCACCTGAAATCATTTGATCCTCCCAGCTTTCCACATCTGTAACAACAACATCCGTTCCCTGAAAATTCTGGGCTGCCTTTACCGCTTCATAAGCATCAATGATTCCATTTTGTACTTCTGGATATTGGTGCGCATTAACCGGCAAGCCTTGATGGGTTTCTTTTATTATTCGTTCTATATCTCCCGGGGTGAGACAAGGATTTACATCTTTCATTAATGCAACTATTCCTGCAACAGTTGCAGCGCCAAATGAGGCGTTACCAGACCCAACCTCACATGTTCCAAATGGTGTAAGTCTTGGAACATTAAGACAAGCTGCATAAATATCTATATAATTATCCCCAAATGAGGCATAAGGTACATATTCAAAATCTGAATTTACCTGCCCAACAACTATAACACCATCAATGTCTTGAACCTGTGACCAACCATTGCCACGTCCAGAACCTATAATTACGACTCCATTTTCAACCATTTCTAGTGCTTGTGCCCTCGTAATAGGTGAACTAGTCCAACTTAAACTGATTATTTTATATCCATCTTCATAAGCTTGAATTGTAGCTGGACCAGGACTACCACTATTGCAAGTATGCCCGGCGCAATATCCTGCAACAGTTGTTTTGTTCCCAGAACCGGCTACACAATTTCCATTATCTACTATTGCTGCAATCGCACCTGCCATTGACATGCCATGATTGCAAATAATATGAGCAGGGTTACAGTTGCCTTTAATTTCGACAAATTTATCTTGTAAATCTGGATGAGTATCATCAAAAAATAAGTCGACTACTGCAACTGTGATATTTGGATTCCCTTCAGTAATCGTCCAAGCACAATCAATTTTCATAGCTTCGATGTAATTACGAAGCATTGGAAGCAGGATCGTTGTAGGTCATGCCGGTGCAAGATCCAGACAATTGTCCATAGCTGGGGGTAGAAAATATAGAAATTATCAGCAATTTAAGTAAAATTTTTTCACTATAACCTTTTAGTACATCAAAATTTAGTTGTAAGTTTTTCATTTGAAAATTTTTAAAGAAGTTAATAAAAGTACAGAGATAAGTACTACAACTTATCTGATCTATGGTGTAAGCCCAAGCTGAGGATTTTAAAAAAAATACATTAGGGGATAGGATGAAGGTTAGCGCTGTTTACTAAACCCACCCCGTCCAAACAACCGAGA
>RECS01000163.1 GCA_007693915.1 Saprospirales bacterium
TTAATTTTTGTTAATCCAGTCGGACAAAGCGTTCAGACGTAATAATAGTTTCACCAACAATAGAGAGCTGATACATTCCTACAGGAAAATCATACACTCCGATAGTTTCCATTTGTTTATCAGCGGAAACAAAAACAGCTTTGGAATACAATTGCTTTCCTCTCAGGTCTGTTATGACAAGCTCAACTAATTGATTCCCCATGCCCTCAAGTAATACATTCAAGCGATCATTTGTGGGATTCGGAAAAAGTTTCAGACCAGGTTGCGATGCACTTAATTCTTCAGTCGTCACTCCTAATTGTGGCTCTACTATCGTGCCCCTTCCGGAAGCAAAGGCAGATGCAACCACCTCTTGGTCTGCAACTACTCTTACCTCAGACTGGTAATTTACTGCATCAAACAGCTCTATATCATCAACAAACCAACCTACAGCACCATTATTATCATCTGAACCAAATCGCAATTCAAGGAAAATATCATCACCTAAAAAATCAGTCATATCAATGTAGGTCTTTTTCCACCCATCACTACTTCCGGAAAATGCATCGAGATTCCCCTGAGAGAAGGTATTCCCTGCAATTCGGTTGGGATATTCATTTCTAAACATAGCATAACCAAGGTCTATATAGGATTCTAGTCCGTCATTACTTATGGTTATCAACCCACCATCCGTTCCGGGCTCTGTATCATAATTGTGTGCAACTCTCATTACAGGAAAAGAACCCCTTATTTCAAGAGGAGTTAAATAGGTGAGGGTTTGATCATTGGAAGATGCCGTATTGGGGACAAACCAAGCTTTTTCCCCTGAAAAAGTATTGTTCTCAATCAGTGTAAATTCATCAGAACCAACTGTATTACTCTGTAACCATTTAAAAATGGCATCCTGCTCATTGTCTTCAATTAAATGCAAACTGGAAATCATAGTAGGGTCTGAATTTAATTGATAACTAAATACCAGTTCTTGATTAAAAGCCAATTCCTCTATTTGGATAACAACTTCACCTCCATCAACTATTGCTCCGTCAGGAAGAGATGAGATGACAACAGTTGCTCCTGTCGGTATTCTATCTCTGATTTCCAGATTGGTTTCCAAAGGTGATCTGTGCTGATTAATAATAAGTTCAACATCTATAATATCTCCGGCTTCAATCAGCGGAGTCATCTCTTTGGCAACTTTTACGGTTGGTAAGCAACTGGGAGGTACTTCATAGGACTCCTTTGCATCTCTGACTCTAAAAGGACTGCCTTGTTCAGCACCCCATCCCAGACCTCTTCTTGCAAATGAATTCCAGATTAGACATTGATTCTCACCATCATATAACAATTGATCCGCAGCAAGTATGGCATCTCTTCCATCCACAAACCCCGGATTACAAGGTTGTAGTTTCATACCGTCCATGACCAGTTGTATAGCCATATTGTTTCCACCTGTACCCCTGTAAAAATCGGGATCAAAACCGTGTTCATCCACCATATCCCAGAACAAATCCCAAATCATAGAGCCCCATACGTGACCCACACCATGTGGTACCGAGGCATCATAGGAGTCGTAAAAAGTAACTGGATTGACGTTCATGTTGTAGTTATAGGGATATGACCTGATACCTCTTGCTTCAGTTCCTGCGCGGATAACATAGTTTCCGACACCGCGATTGGTGTTTTTGGAATCTCCTTCACGAATACCTGTAATCAAACTGAAGTAGTCACTCCAGCCCTCACCCATTTGCTGGCCATCGGATCTGGTGCCATTATTGGCATTGACCAAACAACCTGAATTTGAGGGACCACCGGTAAACCTGATAGAAACTCCATGAGCAAATTCATGAGCTATAATTCCATTATCAAATGAGGCATCATATTCAGCAGGACCAGGAATATCTTCAAGCTGTAAACGCACCTTCAATTCTTCTCCGGCATATTGTCTTATGATATTACAATCCTCCTGCGAGATAAAAATAGAGGGTATGGACACCTGATCACCAACTGCACCACCTCCCATTGACACAATACCTCCTGCTCGGTTGTTACAAATAATTACTGCTATGGCACCAGCCATTTCAGCATTCAATACCTTTACACCGAACTCACAAATACCTCGGTCAATAATTGCGATATTACCCGCAATTTCATCAATATTCTGAATGGATTGACAACCATCGGTAACTACACCTACTCCATCATTTACCAAATGGGCTTCGCCAATGATAGGATCTAGCGTTATAGGAGCACCAAAATTCGCTGTTCCGGTTTCATATTGACCAGCAATCTCAATAGGTTCTTCAACATTCAATAGGCTTCCTGAAGCACTATTGGATGTCCATACAAACATTCTCATTGTCCCTGATCCTCCATCAGGTGGCGTGGAGAAGGTTGCATTATTAATACTTTGGCCTGTATTGGCAGCTGATTGGGCTATGGCTCTTACAGGGTCGTTGCTCGCACCTGAACCGCTCAGATTGACTTGCTGAAAATTACCACTCGCCTCATCAAAACCATATGCATAACTAAAGTCATGAAGTATATTGTTCCAGTAAAAAAGATTGGTTACAGCGGCTTCCTGATAATCCTGAGGCTCTAAATCCTGATCAAATGGAAAATCAAATATCAAATCCGCTCCACCATCAACAAGAAAGTCCGGACTACCGCTACCCATTCTATCAACAAAAGTTATGGTATTGTTGCCATGCGTGTGAGTGAAATCAGTACTTCCGTCAGTTGATATGCTATGCCAACCCAATGGAGAAAACTCTTCGTCATAAGGGCTTTCTACCAGTTCAAAATCTCCGTGAATGGGACTTTCAAGAGGAAATGGTATCACGCGGTAGGCACTTTCTTCATTAACCATACCTAATCTTTTCGCACCGAAAAATGGTTGGCTTGCAACATGGCCATCTTGGGTTTTGCCACTAACAGATTGAGAATGTGAATGAAAACAACGATGATCATGTCTATGTTGAGGAATAGCGCTTAAATTACACTTAACTGTCCAACTGATCTGATCGAGAATTTCACCAGTCAACGCACTAACGCGTACACTCCAATAATCAATCTGATCAGTTGGTTCAAATGAAAGATCCCATGCCAACTCTAAGGTTCCATCTTCTTTGGCCATATACACAAGTCGAACAGGTATTTCAGTGGATGAGAATTTTTCAGAAGAAAAAATCAATTCATCGGATCTTGAGGCAACCGGCTTAATATCTGTAAGACTTGCTTCAATACCAACATTACTAAAGGCATTTAGAATAGCTGTCTCCGGTTCAAGAGCCGGACTCTCCCCTATTACCTTTTCCTTAATCTCAGGGATAAATCTAGTAAAAGCGGTCAAAATCTCTCCATTGGGTCTAAAAGTGACTGTTTTCAATGCATTATATACATCAATTCCCTGATACTGCTGCACGAGGTATAAGTGTCTTGCGCCTGAATGCCTGCTGATATAATCATCACTAATACCCATTTCGGAGAAATCTTCAGTATTTAATGACCACTCTTCTGCCCTGTCTTCAATGTATTGCATTAAGCCGGGAATTTCGGCTACTTGTTGTTGCCCATAGATTAAGTTTACACTCAATCCGGCAAAGAAAATAATAAAAAGGTAAAAGTTTTTCATATTCCGATTGGTTAAGATTTGCACTAATATAGAGCAATTCTTTTCAATCAGTTGCCCAAAGTCTAGAATTTTAAAGGTCTGTTAACTTTTTTTCTATTGAAACAGCTTTAAGGGAGGTGACGAGGCTTTAAGTCTTCTAATCTGCTTCGAAGCCTTTTCATAAAACGATCACCCGGATCCACCTTATAAGTCAAATAGTCAGGGTCAGTTTCCATCCACAGCTCACTATCTCGAAAAACATAGTATTCGTGATGACCAATTACCCACTCTATAGGATGTCTTTTATATAAATATCTAACCAACTGCTCATTGGCTAAGAGCTGTGCTCTTGTTAGGGGTGCATCCGAGCCTCCAATGTTTTCTATCCCGATAGCCATATAATTAAGCCCTATGGTATGTCTGGCAAAAGTCGTATCCGGCAACAACCTAAATATTGTCCCATCCCTATCCACTAAGAAATGAGCTGAAACATTCAAAGCACTTGCTGCCAATATATCAGGTCTCGCATCTAGATGGGGTGAATTAAAAAAATCCCAGGTATCTTCCAGTGTAGGTATCTCAGTCCAGTGGACAACTATCATTCGAGGCTCAATACTTGACTGCTCTGTTTCTATCCCATGTCTTTTTTGCAAATATTCCACAGAAAGGCGATTTCTTTCTTCATTAAAAATCACCGGTTTTTCAAATATCCGAAAAGTAGGCGCATTACATGATAAAAGAAAAATGATCGTAAAACAAAGAAATGTTGAAAGTAAATGCAAAGGATTCATAAAGCTGTATTATATTGAGGTTCAAATTTATTCCCTTTTCTCGAAAAACCGAAAAAAATAAGTAGTTGTTTTTTTAATCTTTGAAAAAGACCTTTACCTTGATTTTGACCCCTAAGAAACCGGCAATAAAGATACAACAAGGATAAATTGCTATTTTTGTACCTGATAATATTTAAATAGAAAACATGACACAGATAAAAGAGGTTTTAGAAGTATTGGAAAACATTGCACCAGCGGAATATCAGGAATCTTACGACAATTCTGGTTTATTGGTGGGGAATAAAAATATAGAGTTAAAGGGAGTTTTGGTGTGTCTCGATACTACTGAAGAAATTGTTGACGAAGCCGTTGAAAAGGACTGCAATCTGATCATTGCTCATCACCCATTAATTTTTAAAGGTTTAAAAAAAATCGATCCGAATCATTGGGTGGGTCGAGTGGTCATAAAAGCCATCAAAAGCGATATTGCCATTTATGCTATCCATACCAATCTGGATAATGTCCTAAAAAATGGGGTAAACGCCAAGATTGCTGAAAAACTGGGACTAACAAAAACTAAGGTGCTTATGCCTTCAAAAAGCACTTTGAGTTTTTCGATAAAAAGTCCAATCTTACTTAAAAAAGAAGTCCTGCAAGCCACAGATAAGATCAGCCCGCTCAATTACAGTTATTCAGAATCTACAAATGGCAATGATGGTAAAAAAATTGTTGAAGTTATTGGAGAAATAGCTCCACATCAGAAAAGTCAACTGAGTAATTCACTTAAAGGGCTGGGTGTCATTGCGTCATTTAATGAACTAACAGATCGACATCCTGATCTGGGCGCCGGTCTGATAGGCGAGCTAGAGATGCCTGTACCCGAAAAGGACTTCCTCAGTATACTAAAAAAGCAATTTAAAACAGCAGTGATCCGGCACACTGAACTCCTTGGAAAATCAGTATTAAAAGTAGCTATCTGCGGGGGATCGGGATCATTCCTATTGCCGTTTGCCATAGGAGCTGGAGCAGATGTCTTTGTAACTGGAGATTTTAAATATCATGACTTTTTTGAGGCGGATAGAAAAATACTAGTTGCTGATATCGGCCATTTTGAAAGCGAACAATATACAATTGAATTAATTATTGACATTATAAAGGATAAATTTAGTACCTTTGCGCTCCATTATACTCAAGTGGATACGAATCCTGTAAAATATTTTTAATATGGCAGCTACAAAAAAGGAAATCAGCGTCGGAGACAGGTTAAAAAGCCTATATCATCTTCAGCTAATTGACAGCGAGATAGATCAATTACATGTGTTAAAAGGAGAGCTTCCCATTGAGGTTAGCGACCTGGAGGATGAGGTTGAAGGTTTGCAAACCCGAATCGGTAAATTCAATGGTGCAATTGAAGATTTTGAAGAGCAAATCTCAAAGCACAATGGCAACATTGCTGATTCTAATGCACTAATAGAAAGGTATATGGTGCAATTGAAGGAAGTGAAAAACAACCGTGAATTTGATGCCCTGAATAAAGAGATTGAATATCAGAAACTGGAAATCCAATTATCAGAAAAGAGAATCCGAGAGGCCAATCAGGAAATTGAGAAAAGAAAAGAGGTTCTCGATGAGGCTGAAACTAAGCTAAAGCAACGCAATAAAAATCTTGATGAGAAGAAAAAGGAACTTGAAGCGATCATCAAGAAAACTGAGAAAGAAGAAGCAAAGCTTTTAAAGGAAACGGAAAAAGCAAGAAAACAAATTGATGAGCGTTTGCTCAAAGCTTATGACAAAATCAGGAAAAGCTATCGCAACGGACTTGCCGTTGTATCCATCAAAAGAGATGCTTGCGGTGGATGCTACAATATGGTCCCCCCCCAACTTCAGATTGAGGTTGGCTTGGCCAAAAGAGTAGTTGTCTGCGAAAATTGCGGCAGGATACTTGTAGATGAGGATTTGCTAACATCTGAATAAAAATTTAGACTGTTTTTTTTTAGATCATTTAAATTGCAATTACGAAAATGATTTATCTTTGCGGTCCCAATTTGGCGTGGTAGCTCAGCAGGTTAGAGCGCAGGATTCATAATCCTGAGGTCGGGAGTTCAAGTCTCCCCCACGCTACAAAAACATACAAAAAGCCCGGTGCAATGCATTGGGCTTTTTTCTTTAAGTCTGATAACTACTTTGCAATCACTATAGCATACAACCACTTCTCATTCACCTTCGTATTTTTTAATTGCCTGAATCACACCCATTGTTTTGGTTGGTGGATTATGTCCAATTTGTGTAAATGAAAAGTCCGGGTTAAATTGGTTAAAATCAATATTCATCGTTTTTTTATACAACTTTTTATCTTTGCCGAAAAAAATGTCCAGGAGAAACAAACTCGAAAAATTTACTGACTTACTACAGTATTCCCACGTTTACGAATCCTTCGAATTTAGAGATGAGAAATTGACCCGTACAATTCAGGAAAAACTCATAATGAGGGGTAAATGGAATTTACTACAATTCGAGAATAACAATCCTATTGTACTGGAATTGGCATGTGGTCGCGGCGAGTACTCTTTGGATTTGGCGAGAAGATACCCTGATAAGAACTTTATTGGGGTGGACGTCAAGGGAGCAAGAATCTGGAAAGGTGCAACGATAGCTTTGCAGGAAAACCTCAATAATGTAGCTTTTCTAAGAACCAGAATTGAACAACTGGAACTCTTTTTTAAAAAAGAAGAAATCGATGAGATATGGATTACCTTCCCTGACCCCTTTAAGCGAGACAGTCAGGAAAACAGGAGGCTCACTGCAGCAGTCTTTTTGGAGAAATACCAACTCCTTCTCAAAAATGGCGGAGTGTTGCACCTAAAAACTGATTCAAATTTACTTTTTAATTATAGCAAACAGTCCATTGAAAATTACCCAGCTACCAGATTATTAAAAGTCAGTGATAATATTTATAAAGATGAATTACCACATCCGGATTTAGACATTCTTACCTATTACGAGAAACAACATCTTGCAGAAAATAAGTCCATAAAGTACCTTTGCTTTGGTTATGAGAATACCTGACCTTTCATCTCCATCTAGAGTAAATAATGGGTAATGTCTTAGGGCAATAGTCAAAAAAATCTATTTTTCACCAGCTCTTTTCTCTTCCTGAGCTTCAATGCGTGCTAGTTCAGCCTGTCTGGCTAATTCCTCGTATTCCTCTCTGAGTTTCTCCATCCACTCAGCATTCTTTTGGAGATAAGCCATCATTTCATTATCAACCTCTTCCTTAGGCTTAGTATATTCTGGAATAAGCGATTTCTTCTCTGGGAATTGTTCAATATACATCGTAGAGGACGGGAAAGCGAACCTTACCCCTACGGATACTGCCAAACGCATAGCCGAAAGGAAGAACTCCTCTTTTACTCTTAATTCTGTAGCATAATCCGGTACATCAATAAAGGACCTGATGAAGATATTCAGAGAGTAATCTGCCATTTCAAAAAAGTTAACTACGTATCGTTCATTCACAAACTTAGGGTGGTCCAGAATGAGTTGTTTCAAACCTTTTATAAACAGTTCTATACGAGCCGGTGGGGTGTCGTAAGTAAGGGCAAGTTTAGTTTCCAGCATTCGGAACTGTCTTTTGCCCAGGTTAGTTACATCCATATCTGCAAGACGACCATTGGGGATCGTTACAATTGAAGTATTGATCAACATCAAGCGCGTGGACCTGAATCCCACTTCTACCACAGATCCAAAGTATGCCCCAACACCAATGAAGTCTCCTACTTCGAATGGCTTATCTATAAAAATCATTAATGATCCAATAAAGTTTTTTACTGTTTCCTGAGCAGCTAATGCTAAAGCAAGACCACCGATTGATATACCTGCCAGTAATGCAGTAACATTGATGTTCAGAATCGATAAGACATGGAACAATACTGCAATAATTACAAAAAACTTCAGAATTTTATCAATAATAGGAAGTGCCTGCCGGTCTAACTTACTATCTGTTCTTTCAGAAAGCATTTTAAGGTAGGCCATAAAAATCTCAACAATCCTGTAAATTAAAACACCTACAAAAACAGTATGGGCAATTCCCACTCCTTTTATCAGAAGCTCACCCACCGTAATGGGAAGCAAGAGAGAGGGTAATAAAATCCTTAACACATAAAGGACAATTAATAAACTGATTACCCTGGAAATTTTTCTGATTAACAGCGGATCAATTTGTAGTATGTGTATCCTTTTTATCAGGAAGTTGCTTACCAAAGGCCTGAAGAAACGACTCAGAATAAAGTGGAGAATAATGATAATTATTAGTAAAAGGAATACAGCAATAATCTGCCACAATTCAAGACCTAAAATTTCTCCTTCCAACCCAAATGGTAGTAAATTGATCCAAATATCTGCTCCAAATGGATACAACCTGCTGTGTTCAATTCTGATCTCCGGAACAGATTCATGAGAATAATACCACAGACTATCTATACGCTCTAAAAAGATACCAGGTAATTGATTGGGAAATGGATAAAAAATATGATTCCCAAGACTGTCTCTATAATCTGCTTCCATTGGAATTTTATCAACAAATACATAGAGTCCCCGTCCATCATAAACCTGAAAAAGTTGTCTTGCAAGCACTACTCTTTCTTCCTGAGACAATCCGGGAGGCATGGATGATGCGGCTAATTCCGGATCATAGGAGTCTCTTTGCAGGTAAAAGAGATGAGTGTAAATGGAGTTGTGGGGGCTTTCCAAAGTAATTTCAGGCCATTCGTCATTGTTCTGTGCATCAATAGAATTTGTGCTAATTAACAATATAAGATTTACCAAAAAAAGAAACCCAGTAACTCTTTTCCATTTGAAATCCATATGAACCCTTTAAACATTAAATAATTGCGCGAAGATAGCAAAAATTATCCATGAGATAATATGGAATAGGAGTCTATAAGTATCAAAGATATAGCTGCTTTATAGAATAGTTATTGGTAGGTCAGTTTTGAGTTGAAAGTTTAGGAGTTGAAGGTTGAATCCTCCTTTTTAAATAAATGTGGAAAATTCAGGCTAAGCTAAAGCAAAAATTACTATTTTTGATTTCAGTCTAAAAACAGTATTATCTGTAAGTGAGTGCTTTTTTATGGTGATTAAGTAGCGTATTTGTAGGGTGGACTTTCCACTGATTATGAAAACTTTACTACAAGCCTTATAGAATAACCTGTTTAATAACCGTAAGACCACTAATAATGGAAAAGACGATAAAAAAGGAAAACAAGGCGGGGTTACGACCTAGGTTTAGAATTGAATTGGATAAAGAGCCTGAGGAGGTTTATCAATTGATTGCAGCAGGATTAAAAAAAGAGAGTTGTCCGGTTTTAGGGCATGCAATGCCCGGATATGCAAGTATGAAATTGCCTGCGAAAGACAGACAAATATGGTCTCCAATTTTGACACTGACCATAGAAGAAAACGAAAGTGGAGGTAGTTTGATTCGCGGAATGTATAGTCCCGCTCCCGGTATCTGGACATTGGTTATGTTCCTCTATGTAATTCTTGGCTTTAGTTTGTTTATCATATTGATGTGGCAGTTTTCCAATTACTCCCTTGGCCAGGAAATGTCAGAACTTTGGTGGGGTGCTGTTATACTAATTGCAATGGTGGCACTATGGGTTTTTGCCAGAATTGGTCAACAACTGTCCGCTCACCAAATGCAAATAATGCAGGATGTTTTAGATGATTCCTTAAACCTCTCAGAGGGTAAACAAAAAGAATAATTTTTGATTTAGCTCTGCATATGCAAACGATTGTTATATTTCAGACGTTATACTTTCGTATTTCAGAAGCACTCACAGGTGCCCTGTTCAAAATATAAATCCCATACATTCATGTTTTTTATCCGTGTAAATAATAAAAAAAGCGATCCCATTAATACCATTATTAGTCTGATAATGCTGGTAGTAGTTTTTATGTTGATATTTTTTGTTGCCAGGGGTGTTTTCAGACTACTAACCTGGATGGCTCCCTTCCTTTTTATCGCAACTTTAATTCTCGATTACAGAGTTATTCTTAGCTATGGGAAATACCTTCTGCGCACTCTGGAAAGAAATGTAATCTGGGGTATTGTTATGACTGTACTTACAGTGATTGGTTTTCCACTTGTAATAGCTTTCCTTTTTGGAAAAGCCCTTTTATTCCGAAGAGTAAAGAATGTTGAAAAGGAAATGGAGGAAGAGAAAATCGGTGAATTTATCCCCTATGAAGAAGTCGATGAAGAGGATGAGTTCCTAGATTTACCCGAGTTTAAGGATAAGGAAAAAGACAGAGATCGCTACGGACGATTTTTTGATTGAATTGAATAGGGAGTAGGCCTGTCTCGTAAGAACACGGAATAAAATGAAGTGGACTGACGAGAAAGTAGGCTTGTCTCGTAGAAGGCACGGAATGCAATGAAGTGGGATGACGAGAAAGTGGGAAGTGTTTGATTAAAACTCTAAGGACTTCTAAACATACCCATTGAGAGGTTTAAATTACCTCAATGCTTTGAAAAAGTCTTTTATCAAGCTGCTACACTCCTCTTCCATTACACCATAAGCCAGCTCTGTTGAGGGATGTAGAATTTCGCGCCCCTGTACCATAAAACCATTTTTATCATCTGCAGCACCGTATACCAATTTACCCAATTGCGCCCACTTTAATGCTGTCGCACACATCAGGCAGGGCTCAAGGGTGACATACATCGTGCAATCCCAAAGATACTTATTGCCTATCGCATCGGAGGCAGCTGTTAATGCAAGAATTTCAGCATGGGCAGTCACATCTTTCAAGCGCTCCACCTGATTGTAAGCTCTGGCTATTATCTGGTTACCCATGACTACAACAGCACCGACTGGCACCTCACCCTCCTCCGAAGCTAATTTGGCTTGATAATAAGCTTGTTTCATGAAGTTCTCATCCGAAAAAACACTAAACCGTGGTTTACTCATTTTTGTTAATTTTCATCAAAAATAGGCATTAAGAAAAAAATGTCCCCGACTTCAAAACCTTTTTTTAAAAGAATGCGTAACTTTGCATATGGAATTAAATACGAACAATACCGACAAATTTTCAGAAAGAGGGGTAACCTTCGACGACGTTCTCCTCGTTCCTGCTTACTCTGAAGTCCTTCCTAGAGATGTAAATATTTCAACCCAGCTTACCCGTAAGCTCAGAATCAATGTTCCTATAGTTTCTGCTGCAATGGATACTGTAACCGAAAAGCATCTGGCAATTGCCATTGCACGGCAAGGAGGAATTGGCGTTGTACATAAAAATATGTCTGTTGCAGAACAAGCTGAACACGTAAGATCTGTCAAGCGATCGGAAAGCGGGATGATCATTGATCCCGTCACGCTTACAAAAGATGCTTTGATTGGAGATGCTTTTAACTTAATGCAACAATATAAGATCGGTGGTATTCCAATCATCGATAACAATAATTTGCTTGTCGGAATACTGACCAATCGCGATCTGAGATTCGAGGAAAATATGAACCGACCTGTTAGCGAATTGATGTCAGCTGACCATCTCATTACAGCTCCTGTAGGTACCGACCTCGATAAAGCGAGAGAAATTTTACAGAAAAATAAAATTGAAAAGCTTCCGGTAGTCGATGGAACCGGCAAACTCGTAGGCTTGATTACCTATAGAGACATTATAAAAGTCAAAGATTTTCCCCTTTCCTGTAAGGATGAATTTGGAAGACTGATGGTAGGAGCCGCAGTGGGTGTTTCAAGGGACACTTTTGAAAGAATAGAAGCTTTGGTAAAAGTTCAGGTAGATATGGTATGTGTGGATACTGCTCATGGGCATTCCAAAGGTGTACTTGATGTGATCAGAGAGATCAAAAACACCTTTCCGGATTTGCAGATCGTCGGTGGAAATATAGCAACAGGCGAGGCAGCAAAAGCGCTGATTGATGTAGGTGTGGATGGGGTCAAGGTCGGAGTAGGTCCCGGCAGCATTTGTACTACCCGCGTAGTGGCCGGCGTTGGAGTGCCTCAATTGAGTGCTATTCACAATACCTACAAAGCCATAAAAGGAAGTGGGGTGCCAATTATTGCTGACGGCGGCATCAGATATACAGGAGATATTGTAAAAGCCATAGCTGCAGGTGCTGACTCAATCATGGGCGGTTCGCTGTTTGCCGGAGTAGAAGAAGCCCCGGGAGAAACCATCATTTTCGAAGGTAGAAAATTCAAGATCTATCGTGGGATGGGCTCACTCGGTGCTATGAGGCAGGGATCCAAGGACCGTTATTTCCAGGATGTAGAGGACGATGTAAAAAAATTAGTTCCCGAAGGCATTGAAGGTCGAGTTCCCTACAAAGGTACACTTGCGGAAGTAATGGTGCAATACATAGGGGGGCTTAGAGCGGGAATGGGTTATTGTGGTGCAGCAACTACTGAAAAACTAAAAGATGCTCAATTTGTGCGTATTTCCTCGGCCGGTGTCACAGAAAGTCATCCACACAATGTAACGATCACAAAAGAGGCTCCAAACTACAGCAGTAAGCGATTTTAGGTGAATTTAGCCGAATTGAAAATGCAAAAATGGGTGACTCAATATTAAAGCCTTCCTTTTTCCAGAAAAAAGATGCACTTCAATGTGCAAAAGCACTTTTGGGAAAAAAACTGGTTACCCGCATCAATGGAAATTACTGTTCAGCACTAATTACTGAAACTGAAGCCTACTGCGCTCCGGAAGACAAAGCAAGCCATGCTTACAAATATCGTAAAACAGCTCGGACTCAAACCATGTATAAAAAAGGAGGTACTGCTTATGTCTATCTATGTTATGGAATTCACCGATTATTCAATGTAGTTTGTGGTCCTGAAGGCATGCCACATGCTGTACTCATCAGAGCACTCCAACCAATAAGTGGGATTGAATTAATGATGAAGAGACGAAAAATGGAAAAAGCAGGTCTTCGTCTGAGTTCAGGACCGGGTACACTGAGTCAGGCGATGGGTATAGACCTTTCCTTAAATGGTCACCTCCTCAGTCCTGAGAATGGTATCTGGATTGAAGACGCCTCAGCCAATATTGAAGAAGAAGAAATCGTTTCCACTACCAGAATTGGTATTGACTATGCCGGTGAATGGGCTTTGAAACCCTGGCGCTTTTACATAGCCAATAATCAATGGATATCCAAAAATTAGCAGTATGAATCCAATCCAGCTACGCTTTTTTATAACAGCAATACTGATGCTGATTGTTGCATCTTTTAAAGCACAGGATGCGCAGGTTTTTGAAAATGGCATTTTTCAAGACAATATTAAAACCGTACTTTTCCATGCTTCGCGTGATCAGCTAGCCGACCCCATAATCAGACTAAATAGCTCTGACCGACTAGTTTTGCGATTTGATGATTTGGATGCAGATGTAAAGAGATATTTTTATACAGTAGTCCATTGCGATGCTGACTGGAGACCATCAGGATTGGAAAAGCACGAATTCATAGATGGTTTTGATATGGAGGAGATCTACGACATGGAATTTTCACGTGGTACGATTATTCCTTATACGCATTATCATCTGCGACTTCCCAATCGCAACTTTGGGTTTACAAAAACGGGAAATTACGTATTGCAGGTATTTGATCCTGAGCTGAGAGATCCTCTGGTGCTGAGTCGAAGGTTTGTCGTTTATGAACCAAAATTAACTGTGGCGGGTGAGATTGTCACACCTCCAAATGTTGCACAATCCAGAACTCATCAGGAAATCAATTTTTTTGTCTCACAAAAAAACTATCCACTATCAAATCCAACCGAGGACCTGCGGGCATGCATTCTTCAAAATGGCTGGTGGGACAATGCCATGTGTAATATCAGTCCCCGTTATGTTTCCGGAGATATTCTCAATTTTGATTACAGAGGTAGATTGGTCTTTCCCGGCCTCCGGAACTTCCGGCCTATGGATTTAAGAACTACACGATTCAGATCCGAGCGAGTGCATTCCATTGAACACTATCAGGATGGAACCGAAATTATTATGCGAACTGATGACAAAAGGACACATCGATCTCACAGTCTGATCCATGATTTTAATGGAAAGTTCATCATAGAAAATCGGGAATTTTCCAATCCCCATATTACTTCAGACTATATTTTCCCTTTTTTGACTCTTCGCTCACCCACACCAATTTATGATCGTGAGGTTTATGTGGTAGGGGGTTTTTCTGACATGCGCCCTCGGGAGGAGAATCGCATGAACTTCGATGATGAGAAAGGACTGTATTACAAAGATTTATTTGTGAAGCAGGGCTATTATGACTATCTCTATGGTGTAGGTGTTCAGGGAAGTTCACATCTCGATTTTGATGAAACTGAAGGCAGCCTTTTTGAAACCAATAACGAATACACCATCCTGCTTTACTACCGTCCTTTTGGAGGAAGATATGATCAGGTAATTGGGTATGGGAGAGTTGCGCAAAAGTAAGCTTGTAGGGATGAAAAAAGGGGACAGAAACAAAAAAAATATCTGATTTAAAAAAAATCTAGCTCTTTTGCCACGAATTCCTTATTTTTAGGTTTTGAATAATAGTTGCCAAGAATGAAGTATTATTTTTAAACCGAAAGTCCTTGCACATGAAGTCAGTTTTTACACTACTATTTATTCACTTTTTTATATTTCAGCCACTCTTTTCTCAAAGCGATTGGTGGGAAGATATTGATCTTCCTCGAGACACCATTTTTGTAACTAATTGTCAGGATATCGAAATATTGAAGACAGCCGAGAGTATTTGGCAAATAGGTTCAAATTGGATATTTCCAAATGGCATAGAAGATCAGAATATAGTTGGATCTTATAAATTTGAAAAGGCATTTGACGCTGATAGTCAATGTATTGGAGGCGTAGTGAGTATAACTCTTATGAACTGGTTAAATTTTGAAACCTATGAATACGAGAGAGTAATAACCTTCAACCCCCAACTCTCGGGACCTTGTGGTGAGTTTTATTCATTTGACAAAAGGGAATTGGAGGAGGGTCTTTTAATAAGTGATTTGGGTTTCATTGCGCTTGATATTTCATTTTTTATTGATGGATCAGAAGATAGACTGTTTTTGCAAGCTAATATCGGTGACACCATTACTGTACCGATATTTCAATCTGACGGACCTTCAGTTTGTTTTCTAAAAATTGAGGCTATTCCACCTTGTCCGAGGGAGTTTCAGTTAGAGCTAATAGATGATTTAAGTATCCATTTTGGAACTCACCTATGTCAAAAAATCTTCATAGAGGATGTAGTATTAAATGCAGAATACCTTTGTTCAGCATTCGATTTGGGATTTTTAAACGCTGAAAATTTACTTGAAGATTACGTTTATTTCATTTTTGATCACAAAAATCCAAATAAAAAAGAAGACCTAATCATTACAATTAGGACTGAAGATGGTGAGGAGTTTAGCACTACTTTGGAAGTTTCTTTAACTACTGATGAATTATTTCACCAATTCTATTTGTATTCAGACAACCCCTATTTACTTGAAGGAGAAATAACTTACGTAGGAATAGGTGGAGATTTTGAAAAAATATTGACTCTTGAAGGTTCTCTGGGGTTAAGCGGAACTAAAATTTTAGAAGTACAAAATATCCATCCTAAGCTATCTGTAAATGAAGTTTTATATTATCTCATTGAGGAAGATTTTTTCTTTTTCCTACTTTATCAGCCTGATCAAATCTTTAGTACTCTTGAGGGGGTTCCTTGGTTTGTTTTAAAAATTCAGGCCTTGAAGGAGGGTTATCTTTCTGAACTGATAGACATAAATCGCCTTCAAAATTCCAATGGTTCGACCCTACTTCAGTTGGACTCCATTGACTGTGGCTCAAGAGTTGTCCTCAATTTTCCGTTCATCTTTTCTGAAGATTTGCTATTTTCCAACCTACTCGATATTTCTAAAAATAGCTATATTCAAACATTCCCCAATCCCACATCAGAAAAAATCTATTTTGATCACGAATTCGATAAAATTCAGGAGGTTAAGGTGTTTGACATGAGTGGCAGACTTGTCCTCTCAAAAGAAAATTTGAATAAATATCTAGATGTTTCACAGCTAGGTCCCGGATTCTATAAGCTGATATTAACTACTAATAAGGGGATAACTTCAGGTGGGTTTATTAAGCAATAAAATTTTATCCGACTGATTTCCCTTCATTGCTATTACATGATGGTATAGGCTGGATTAATAAAAAGTCATTTTTGCAATCAAAATGCCTCCTGTTTTGTAGTAATTTATAGTTTTAAGTAAAAGAAATCTTTGTTTTTTTTTTAAAAAACTCAATCCCAATGCCACGAATTTAGTTCTTTAGGGTTTAAAGTAATAGTTGACAAATTAGAAATTTTTTAAAAAACAAAATCCATTACACATGAAAGCTATTTCTACACTACTTTTATTGCTATTTTTTTTCAATCACTCGCTGCACTCACAGAGTAATTGGTGGGATGATATAGATCTGCCGAAGGATACCATTTTTATTTCCGGATGTCAGGATGTTGAAATCTTAATCAATGAACATCAGCATCCAATTCTTGTTCCTGAATACATTTTTCCATCCGGGATCGATGATCCTAATATTGTTGGAAATTATCAAATTAAAAAGACATACGATGCAGACAGCATATGTGATGGAGGTGTGATATTTGTAAGCCTATTGAATTGGAATAACCTTGAGGTTTATGAATACTCCAGAATATTGAGTATTGATCCTGATTTAGCAGGTCCCTGCGGACAGTTTTATTCATTTGATAAAGAAAAAGTCGAGGATGGCTTGGTGATAAGTGATTTGGATTCCAACGCTAGTGACATTTCCTTCTTTAATTATAGTACAGGGGATACGCTTTTTCTTCCTATTCCTGCCTATACAAAAACCTACCCTGTGGCAATAACTCAAAACCCGGGTCCTTCACTTTGTTTTGTCACTGTAGAGGTGCAAGTTGAGGGATGGTATGAGGCCATTTTTCATACCGATACGGTATATATATCTGATTGTTCAGACATTGAACCCCTACTAGAAAATCCTCTAAAACAAGAAATAGTTAAAGAATGGATCTGCCCAAACTGTCATGAATTAACTGATATCGTTGGAGCCTACTATATAGAAAAGAGCTACGACACTGACAGTAACTGCAATGGAGGGATAATGCATATTACCTTATTAAATTGGTCTAATTTAGCCATTTATGAATATGAAAGAGTTATAAAAATAAATCCCGAGCTCGAAGGTCCTTGTGGGGATCATTTTCTTTTTGAATATGAAGAAATTGAAGAGGGATTACAGTTTAGTGATTTAGGTGTACACAATAGTGATTTATCCTTTTTCCCAAATGGGGCTGACGATCCACTTGTTTTGAATCTTACGGAGTCAGGCATTTTCAACATACCTGTATTTCAAGCTCCGGGACCATCTGTTTGCTTCTTTAAATTTGAGGTAGATGTCAAACCGGCTTGTCTTGATACATTTTTATTGCAAGTCAATGAAGATTTTGTCATGACAGTTGGTGATGAGTTTTGTGGCAGACTTACATTAGGAGACCTTGGGCTGGAAGCCGAATACTATTGTGAAGGCTTTGAAGTTGGATTTTTAAACTCTGAAAACCTTCTAACTGATCAGATTGATTTAAATCTAAACTTAGATTATCATGAAAAAATGGAAGAACTTATGATCGTAATGAGAACCTGGGACAACCAGGAGTTTTCTATCAATTTTGATATAAAGGTGGTTATCGATAGTTCTCATCTCAATAGTGTTTTCATGTTTACTGATGACCCTTATCTGCTGGAGGGAGAAACAACTTACATCGGCATAGGGGCTAATTTAAGAAACACACCAGCCATTCAAGGTGAGATTTTATTTCCGGGAGCGAAAATACTTAATGTGGAAGTGAGTCATCCTTATTTAAAGCCGGAAAATTACGGTTTCAATAATGATTATGGTTTTTTTAGGTTTTTATTTGCTGATCCATGGAATGTACTTACATTTGAGGATGGGACACCCTGGTTCGTATTGCAGGTTCAGGCTAAGCAGGAGGGTTATCTCTCTGATCTGCTTGACCTCTCTGATCCAAATAATTTTAATAGACTATGGGTAGAAACAGATAAATGCTCACCATTAAGGTTTTATTTTACCTTTAACTTTTCACAAGAACTTCTGTTTAGTTCAACAGATGAAATTATTGCTCAAGATCCATTGAGGATATTCCCCAACCCCACATCAGAAAAAATCTATTTTGATCACGAATTCGATAAAATTCAGGAGGTTAAGGTGTTTGACATGAGTGGCAGACTTGTCCTCTCAAAAGAAAATTTGAATAAATATCTAGATGTTTCACAGCTAAATCCCGGATTCTATAAGCTGAAATTAACCACTAATAAGGGGAGAACTACCGGCGGATTTATTAAGCAATAAATTTTACCCGACTGATTGTTTTTCATTGCTATAGGATGTCATGAAGGCTGGATTAAATGGCATTAATTCAGCCTTCAAATCTCTTTCAGTCCGGAATGGTAATCTTGGTTATAAGTATGCTATAAAAAAGTTGAAAAAAATGAGTGATGAGGAACTTGCAGTACTCAGGACTTAGCGTTGTGGCCTTACAGCAAATCTCAGCCTTCCCGACCAGTATGGCGAGCTGTAAACGTCCTCAATAATTACCCCCCTGCTTGAGCTTGCATGTATCATTTGCAAACTACTACCATTGTTACTGACTACTATTCCAACATGTTGCATTTTCCTACCCTTTCCAAAAAATAAAAGATCTCCGGGTACTGCCTGATTGGGTCGAATTCTGGTACCTGATTGTGATTGAGCTGAAGTAGTTCGCCCCGGATTCATGTTGTGCTGCTGGTGCACATAATACACAAATCCCGAACAATCAAATTGCCTGGGACCAGCCGCACCAAACCGATAGCGACTCCCAATATAGTTTTTTGCAGTGGATACAATCGGAGATTCAATTCCACTATCAGAAGGCAACTGCTGGGTCATTCGCCCCGTAGAACTACAAGATGAGATCAATGAGCTGAAAAATAGCAACCCCAAAGCAAAAAGCAGATAATGAACACGCATACATTCAAGTATTTTGGTCTATATACCACAAAGTTAATGCTTTTTACATTAAAAAAGTTTTTAATGTGTTAAATTTCTATGCTAAATTTATCTCTGTCATTGAGAAATGGGAAACGTTTGCGGAATGCTGTCAATTCTGAACGATCGAGTGTTACATTAATAATACCTTCTTTGTCTTCCAGGCTTGCCATGACTTTTCCGGAAAAATCAATCATTTGGGTATCTCCCTGATAGGGGATCTCGTTGCTGTCGGTTCCGATTCTATTCACCGCTGCGACATAGCACAAATTTTCAATAGCTCTTGACCTAAGTAATTGATTCCATGCGTAGGCGCGCACTTTCGGCCAATTCGCCACATAAATCAGTACATCCGTATCATCCGTGTTTCTGCTCCAAACGGGAAATCGCAAGTCATAACAAATTAATATCTTGATCTTCCACTCTTTGTACTTTATAGTCAGTAGATTGTTCCCGGGAGAAAATACGCGATCTTCACCTGCATATGAAAACAAATGCCTCTTGTCATAATAATCAAGATTTCCATCCGGATAAGCAATTACAGCGCGATTAAAAAATGAGTTCTTTTCCTTAATAATGAGACTGCCGGTGAGTACTACATTATGAATACGGGCTTGGTTTTGCATCCAATTGATGGCAGTTCCCGTCATTTCCTCTGCTACTGACTTCGCATTCATGGTGAATCCTGTGGTAAACATTTCAGGAAGTACAACTACATCGGTAGGGATCATTTTACCAAGTAGTTTGTTAGCCATGAGGAGATTCTGTTCGGGGTTTTCCCATGCTAAATCCCATTGAAGGAGAGATACTCTTAAATTTTGCATCATGCCGGCTTTTTATGGTAGATAAAGGTTTTTGTGCCCAATTTTAAAAAATAAATATAGTCAATAATCAGGACAATCAAAACAAAAAAAAGGAGTAGAACCATCTCAGATTCCACTCCTTTTTTTATTTCAGTTATAAAGACTTAACTTATTTATTTAAACTGCGGCAGGTTTAGGTGCTGCACCTGCTTCTTTAGCTTGTTTAGCTGATGCAGATTTAAGGGCTCTTGGTATTTCTACTGATACTACAGGAATACTCTGTGAATTCATAATTTCAATTCCCTCTGGAATCTTTATATCACTGATTCTTTTTGACTGACCAAGACCTAGACCGGTAATATCGACAAATAGTTCATTAACCAGATTTTCCGGTGAGGCTTTTATTTTTACCTTTCTGATCAGTTTCTGAAGCTTACCACCTGCTTTGACACCGTCGGAAGTACCCTTAACTCGTAAAGGAATACTCGTTTTAATGGGAGTACCTTCTATCAATTTTTGAAAATCCGCATGAAGAATTTCTTCGGTTACCGGATGAAATTGAATATCTTTAAGTATACACTTATGGGTATCTCCGTTTACTGAAATCTCTGCTAATCTAAAATCTGAGGTATATACCAGATTCTTAAAACTTGCAGGATCACATTTTATATGAATGTTACCTTTTTCAGAATAGATAACTGAAGGCACCATACCGTTTCTTCTTGCTGTATTGGAAGATTGTTTTCCAAGATTTTCTCTTACTTCAGCTTGTATTGCTACACTTTCCATGATAATAAAAATTTAAGCTATTTCAAAAGGACTGCAAAGATAAGTAAAGTCCTGAATACAAGAGTTGTATTTTAACTAAAAAAATCAGCTTTTATCAAAAAAACATTTGAGTTAATTGAAAAACCTATTTAATTTTAGATACTACATGTTTACTCAATATACAAGGCAGAAATAGATCTGTGCTCATGAGTGTTTCTAATGGCTTTGGCAAAGAGTGGGGCGACACTGATCACAGAAATTTTTGATGATTCTTTCTTGAGGGGAATAGTATTGGTTACAATAAGCTCATCTATTTTGGAGTTTTCAATGTTTTCATATGCATTACCGGAGAGCACTGGGTGAGTGCATATTGCTTTGACTGAAGCGGCACCTTTTTCCATCAATGCATCTGCTGCTTTGCATAGAGTTCCTGCTGTATCCACAATGTCGTCAACTAAAATAACCTCTGCATCTTTGACGTCACCGATGACGATAATTTCAGCTACCTTATTAGCGGTTTCTCTTCGTTTATCACATATGACCAGGTCATTACCAAAATACTTAGCGTATTGGCGAGCTCTTTTTACACCACCTACATCCGGCGAGGCAAACTTTACCTTGCTCAGGTCTTTGTTTTTCAAATAAGGGATAAATATAGCATTGCCCTTTAAGTGGTCAACCGGAATATCAAAAAAGCCTTGGATCTGATCTGCATGAAAATCCAATGTCATCACTCTGTGTGCACCTGCTGCCTGCAATAAATTAGCAATCATTTTAGCTGAAATAGGCACTCTCGCTTTGTCTTTTCTATCCTGGCGTGCATATCCAAAATATGGAATAACAGCAGTAATATAATCAGCTGATGCCCTTTTGGCTGTATCGATCATCAGTAATAATTCCAACAAATTTTCAGCGGGAGCAAAGGTGCTTTGTATGAGAAAAGTAAACCCTCCGCGAACGGATTCGCATATTTCTGTTTGTATTTCACCGTCACTAAATTGATGAAACTTGATTTTGCCCGGTTCGGCACCATAGCGCTCAATAATCTCATTAGCAAGGTATTGCGTTTGAGAACCTGAAAATAGTTTAACTTCCATAATTTGGGGATAATTGGGATGAATTTACAAAAAGCAAAGTTAAGAACTTTTGAATAAAGTGGCCAAGCTGTGAATATATAATTGCATTCTGTACAAAAATAACGATTTTGTTCAAGCTTCTCAGGCTATTTTTCCATTCTACTCCAGTCCAGTTTAAACTTATTTAACTACCTTTAGTTTTGAATCTCTACAGATAGTTTAATGACAGATCAGATAGCAAAAAAATACTCTTTTTCATTACCTCAAAAATTATATCCTGCCAAGTTATTACTGACAGGAGAATACTCCGTGCTTAATGGGAGTTCTGCCGTACTTATCCCCTTGCCTATCTTTGGAGCACGCTGGAAGAAAATGGATAATTTAAGGTCAGATTGGAGAGATTTACTTTCCGGATTCCTTAGCTATTTAAGAAAAGATACTTCCGAATCACCGTTTTTGAAAATGAAATCTATGGAAGGAGCTTTTGAAGCAGGGTACTTTCTGGATTCCAATGTACCTCAAGGATGTGGCTTGGGTAGTTCCGGTGTTTTTTGTGCTGCAATATACGATGCTTTTGGGATAAAAAATCAGAATGAAACTCCCATGCAAGTCCGAGAGCGTCTGAGGTTGATGGAAAATTTTTTTCATGGAAAAAGTTCAGGTCTCGATCCCCTTGTGAGCTATTACAACAAAGCCGTGCACTTGAGATCAGAGGAGATCAACTTCTTTCAAACTGAAGAAGGAGGAGCCAATAATTATATACCCAATGTATGGCTTTTTGACAGTGGAAAAAAAAGGTCAACCGCTACTCTGGTAAATTCTTTTAATAAACATCTCGAAGACCCTGACAACAGAAAATGCTTTTTTAATGAGTATATGCCTATAATAGAAAAAGTAACTCATCATTATTTGAAAGGAGAGTGGGAGGAGTGGTATTCCGGCATTAAGGAAATAAGTCGTCACCAAACGAAAATTTTTAAACCGATGATACCTGACGACATCTATGAGCTGTGGATCAAAGGTCTTCAATCCGAAAGCTATTACATGAAATTGTGCGGAGCCGGAGGTGGAGGTTTTTTCTACCTTTTTTCCAAAGAGCAAGAGGTCTATCTCCCCAAATTCAAGGGGATTTTAATCACAGAATATTTATCAAGTCTTATTGCTGATTAACAAAAAAGCGGGTGGCAAATTTTTGAGAACAAAATTGACCTTTACATTGCCGAATTTACTTTTGTAGAGCCCTTTTTTTACTAATGAATAATGAACCTGAATAAATTTTCCACCTGTGCGGATAGCATCACAGCATTGAGTAACAATATCGTCTGCTACAGCATCAGGCATTACCGAAAAAGGCAAAGCTGAAACTACATAATCTACCTGCTCAATTCCCTGCTCTTTCAGGATGTTTTTTAAATCCTCAGCAGTCCTTTTATAAAAAAGTAGTCTTTCATCATCGAACTTTTCCAAATCTCCAGAGAATGCCTCATTGATTTCAAAAGCAATCAGCTTCGCATCCGGAGCCATACGTTTGAGTAGTTCACGACTTATCACACCATCCCCGGCGCCAAGTTCAACAATTACAGGAGCCTTGGAAAAGTCAATCTGGTCAGCTATGTTCCTGCATAAATACCTCGAACTTCTTGTGACGGTACCTACCTCTTTGAGGTTTTTTAGACTCTCTGAAAAAAAATCCAATCTCTTCATATTCCTTTGTTATTATTAGGTCTTGAATCAAAATTAAGTATCCCTAACTCTTAAGAACACTTTCAATCTTTATCAATTAAAAGAGATTGAGAGATGCTTTTATCGATTCAAAATTTAAATTTAGTTAAAGTTTTTTAATTCCGGGTAGTTTTCCTTCAATTGATTGATTTCCGCCCGCTCTAGTCTCCTGCCATCAAGATACACTACCAAAAAGGCATTCTGAAATCCTCGGGTATGGACACTTTCCAATAAAGCTGAGGCTGAAGAAAAAGTTCTTTCAGAACCCAATAAATAACGATAAAAGTCATTACCCATTTGTCTTTCCACAACTGCCGGGATTTGCTCTCTTAGTATTTCATGATCGAAAAGTGATCTGGAAGCGGCTATCTGCACCCTGAATAATAGCCCATTATCTACGTTCAGATCTCTAAGTTTTGATAAGTTGCCGTCCAAGCCCAAATCTCTTTCAGCCCTTACGGGACCCTCTATTTTCTCTCCTTTTTCAAACCACATAATATCCACTCTACGATTCAATTGATCATAATGCCATTCATGATTTTCTGTCTGCTCAATAGGAAATTGGTTGCCATAGGCTCTCAATTTAATTCTTGAATCATCTGCACCTTTATCTATCAATTCGTTGGCAATTTCTTCTGCTCTTTTTATCGAAAAAAACAACTGTCTCGAAAGTGGGTCACTATTATTGGAAAAACTATTTAAAATGATTTTCAAATCTGGATTTTTGGATAAAATGCGTGCCAATTTTGCGGCTTCATTGAGGTTACTTTCATATAGTATATTGCCTTCTCCATCGTAGAAAAATGAAGCCAGGATAGAGTCCGGTACAATTTCTGTTTTGGCTATGCTATCTATCACTTCTGTTTCAAAGATTTCGTTCGAATCAATTTCAGTCAAGGCAATCACTCTTTCCTGAATTACTGTATCGGTTTTTGGAATTTCCACATCTGTAATAAGTGTATCCGGTTTTAGGGTATCGCTTATGACAATGGGAGGGGAAAAATAAGTGTAAATCATTTCTTTGGAAAGTTCTTTTGAGTGGTCTTCCCATTCAGTTCTAAAATAGGCAAGATACAGATCGAAACCCCCCAAACCTTCTTTTCGGTCCGAGGAAAAAGCACAGGTTTTTCCATCTAATCCAATCCTGAAATGTCTGTCATTGCCGGCGGAACTAATCGGCAAACCAATATTTTCAGGATCACCCCACCTATCGACAGATTCAAAAAAATGACTGTGATAAATATCAAATCCTCCAATACTGCTCAATCGGTTGGAAGAGAAAAATAATTCTTTACCGCCTTTTGTCATAAAGGGATCGATTTCATCCCATTCGCTATTGATATCCGAACCCATATTCACAGCAGGCAGCCATTTGCCATCGCGAAATAATGAAATATAAAGATCATAGCCACCGAAGCCCCCCGGTCTCGCACTGGAAAAGATCATCAGGGAATCATTCACCATGGTTAAACCCTTGTCACCCAATTCCGGCACAAATGGTGATTGAAATCTGTTATCTCTAAAAGACCCGGCACTTGAAATGCCAAAAGTATCGGAAAAAACTCGACCAATTTCTCTGGAAAACCCTTTGAAATGGAAAAGTACCCTTCCACCATCTGAAAAATCCATGATAATGTTGTTGAGCGAAGAGTTAATCTCTTCACTCAGGGATCTTACCTCTTTGAATTGGCCCGAAATAAGGCTTGCTTGAAAAATGTCTAAAGGATAGTGTCCATATACTGAATCCTTTTTCCATTCATTATCAATCCTGTCACCAGTGGCTCCTACTCTATTAGACGAGAAATATAACCGTTCAAGTGAGTTGGGTGAAAAAATTGGCTTGATCTCATCTGCCTCTGTATTTACCCCGGGACCCATGTTTTCTACCAGCACATCAATTCTTCTTCCCGGGATACGGAGTCCACTTGCTGCCCTGAGGATTTTCTCTGCTACGAGCTCTCTTTTGGGGTCATCAGGTGCAAGGCCTCTTAAATAGGTTTTATAGTAATGTATGGCATCATCAAACTGAAAAGTATGTTGTAAGAGGCTTGCTTTCAGCCAAATTAATTCAGGCTCATCTCTGTTCAGACTATCCATTAAATACGATAGATTGTCTTCAAGATCGAAAAACTTACCTCTTTCAAATTGAATGCGGGCTTTTTGTATTTTCAAATCTATTCTGTTGGTATCCAGTTGCAAAGCTTGGTTTAGCAAAGAGTCTGCTTTCCTGAGGTGCCCAAAAATAAAAAAACTATCTGCTCTGGATGAAAAGTAGGAGATACTATCTGTCTCTTGCCCGGTCATTTTTAATGGGCTAAAAACAAAAATTAGGATTGAAAAAAGAGTAAACTTTTTACAAAAATAAAAAAAGCAATTTTTAAAAATCATTCTCCAAATCATTAGATCTGGCGTTTGGGATCGAAAGCCTCCAGATAATCAGCTATTTTTCTAAGGAAGGCTCCACCCAAGGCACCATCTACTACTCTGTGATCATAGGATAACGACAAAAACATCATTTGGCGTACAGCGATGAGATCACCAAATTCAGTTTCAATTACCGCAGGTTTCTTCTTGATGGCACCGGTAGCGAGAATAGCCACCTGCGGTTGAGGTATAATTGGCGTTCCCATAAGGTTTCCAAAGGTACCTACATTAGTGATCGTAAAGGTTGCGCCATCTATTTCATCCGGTTTCAATTGATTGTTTCTGGCTTTAGCAGCCAAGCCATTGACCTCACCGGCAAGTCCTGCCAGGTTTAGTCTATCTGCATTTTTAATGACTGGAACTATCAGATTTCCACTTGGTAATGCCGTAGCCATTCCTATGTTGATAAAATTCTTTTTAATGATTTGATCTCCCTTGACAGAGATATTGACCATTGGAAAATCCCTTATTGCTTTACATATAGCCTCTATAAAAATTGGAGTAAACGTAAGTTTTTCTCCGTATGAGCTCTGGAAACTATTTTTATTTTGGCTTCTCCAGTTGAACAAATTGGTAACATCTGCTTCTACAAAGGAGGTCACGTGAGGAGATGTCTTTTTTGATTCCACCATATGATGGGCGATCATCTTCCTCATTCTGTCCATTTCGATAATTTCCTCATTTTGACCTGCCTTAACCGGAGCAGTTTGAATTTTTCCAACTTTTTCTGTGACCGGCGGCTGTGGTGAAGGAGCAGTACGCTGAGTAGCAGGTTGCGGTGGTGTTGCAGCAGGACTTGTTCTGTCTTCAATATAGCTGAGGATATCATTTTTTGTTACCCTTCCCGACATTCCACTTCCCTGTATTTGCTCTAACTCCTCAAGACTAACACCTTCAGTTGCAGCAATATTTCTGACCAAGGGACTGTAGAATCGACTTGAGGATCCCAATTTACCCGGGCGCATGGCTTTTTCATCGGTTGTTTGCTGAACTGATTCAGAAGCGGCTGCAGAAACCGGCACTTCCTTTTCTTCTTCTTTTTGCGAAGGACTTTCAGCTACGGCAGGAGTTGCCTGAACTTCCTGGTCTTCTCCTTCAGTTTCTATCTGAGCAATTACTGTTCCTATCTCTACCGTCTCATTTTCAGGAAAAAGAATTTTAGAAATGATCCCGTCTACAGGAGAAGGTATTTCACTATCAACCTTATCTGTAGCAATTTCAAGAATGGTCTCATCCATTTCCACTTTGTCTCCCTCCTGCTTCAACCATTTCAGAATAGTTGCCTCCATAATACTTTCACCCATTTTGGGCATAATCAAATCTACCTTAGCCATATCGTTTTCAAAATTTTGTGCAAAAATAAGATTTTTAAGGTCGCTGTAAAAATAATCGGAGCATATTGAGTGCTAAAAATGCAGATTTCTCAATATTCAATTTTCGATTGTGATTCAAATACACGGTGTCAACAACCTGATTTTCAACATTGCCAACGGCTAAACATACCATTCCTATAGGTTTTTCAGGGCTTCCTCCCTGCGGACCCGCAATACCTGAAACAGCAATAGCATTTTCCACTTTTAATCTTCTGCAAATCCCTTTAACCATTTCAACGACGGTTTCCTCGCTTACCGCTCCATGATTTATCAGAGTAGTTTTTTTAACACCTAGTAAATCCATCTTTACTTCATTACTGTATGCCACAACCGATCCATTAAAATATTGGGAGGCACCCGGGACAGATGTAATCATCTGTGCAATATACCCACCTGTACAACTTTCTGCAGTTCCCAAAAATTGCTTTTTCTCCATTAAAAGCCTGCCTACAACCCCCTCCAGTGAATCCTCATTTTCGCCATAAATCATATCGCCGAGTAGCTCTCTGATTTTGCTTTCTGCCTTGGTAAGTGCTGCTTTAGCTTCTTCTTCGGTAACAGCCCTGGAGTTAATTCTGATCTTTACTCTAGCAAGGGAGGGAAGATAAGCGAGACTCAGGCCATCGGCTAAATTATCTTCAAAATCGCTCAAAATGGAAGCTATTTCACTTTCCGGTACAGCAGCAGTATGAAGTGTTTTTGTCAGGAATATTTTTCTACTAATTTTTTTATTAATCCATGGAAAAACGTACTCATTCATCAGTGACTTCATCTCATAAGGTACTCCGGGCAAAGAGACAAAAATCGTTCCATTGTCTCTGTAAACCATGGCCGGTGCAGTACCTGCCAAGTTTCTAAAATAAATAAAATCTTCCGGAAGATAAGCCTGTTTACGATGGAGTTCATTTACGGGCTTTTTTTGCGCCATTTTGAATGCTTTTATCCAGGAAAACACCTCTTCATTGAATACCATATTTTTTTGAAAATACTCACCGAGAACCAATGCTGTCAAATCGTCCCGGGTTGGACCGAGACCACCTGTGACAATCACTAATTCTGCCCGTTGGTGAGATTCATGAAGTACTCTTAGCATATGACTTTTATTGTCGCCAACGGTTATCATCTCTACGACTTCGATACCAAAAGCAAGGAGTTTTTCTCCCAGCCATGCCGCATTGGAATTAATCGTTTGACCGATTAATAATTCATCACCGACACTGATCAGTATGGCGCTTTTTTTATTGTTCTGTTCCATCAACTTATAATTTTCCAATCCGTCATTTCAATGTGCATGATATTTCCATCTTCATCGCGGATTTTTATTCTGCCTGTTATCTCAATTCTAAGCACCATACAGGAAATAGTTTCTCCTGATTTTTTGTTTTGAATTTTAATCATTTCATTGTTTCCCAACATTAGGGACTTAGCTAAGTCTGCCAGCATATTTGGATTTAATTGCAGCATTTTATAGTAAGCAGACAATTCTAAAAAGAAGGCGGACTGCAAGTCATTTAGTTCATTTTTTATTCCGCTAAGGAGATAAAGTGAGCTTGCCGGTCTTCCATTTTCGATTGTCGAGAAGTCGAGTTGATTCACATTGATTCCAAAACCACAAACAGATGAAACAATTTTTTTTGACTGTATCTGATTTCTGATCAATATTCCAGCAATTTTCCTATCTTTGACAAGGATATCATTTGGCCACTTAATCAAAGGGCGAAGGTCAGGGTATTTTTTTTTGATGAGGGAAGCAACAGAAAGTGCGCCCAGCAGGTTTAGTGAAAAACTATTTTTTACAACTAAGTTTTTGGGTCTCAGGATAACTGACAACAATAGGTTCTTTTCAGCCTGACTCTGCCATTTATTTGCTCCTTGGCCTCTACCGGTGCTTTGGAAATCTGTCGAAATGACAGTTCCTTCGATTGGCTCACTTTTTGCCAATAAGTCAGTAGCATAGTCGTTAGTTGAATCAATGGAACTAAAATGAATCAGAACTCTTCCAATTTTCACAGGGTTCTATTTAAAAAGTTAAAAATAAATATAAAAACAAAGTAAAACTTGACGCAATTACAAAAGAAACCAGTAAAACAATCTCAGTCCTATATTGATTCTGAGCTTAATGATTTAATAATAGAATCAATAAGAGAGATCAAAGGTAAAGAAATCGTAAAAATTGATTTGAGGAGTTTGCATGATGCTTCGACAGATTATTTCATCATTTGCTCCGGAGAGTCAACTACTCAAATAAAAGCCATATCTGACAACATAGTAAAAAACGTAAAGGAAAGTCTGGCAGAAAGGCCTTCGCATGTCGAAGGTAAAACAGAATCAAGGTGGATTTTGTTAGATTTTTTCAATACTGTTGTTCACGTTTTTCATCCTGAAACCAGACTTTACTATGAGCTTGAAGAATTGTGGTCGGATGGAAAAATTACTGAATACGAAGATATTTAAGGTAAATTAAACTCAAATACAAAACTGTTTTTCGATGCTAATATCTGTTGCAATGAGAATACAGTAAAACAACTTGAAATGAATATAAATCAAAATAAAAACCCAAATAAGCCATCCGAAGGAAAAGATGGGGGACAGGGACCAAATAAGCCGGGTATCAGCTCCTATTGGATTTATGCCTTGATTGCCATTTTTCTTATTGCGCTAAATGTAATGAGCTACAGTGGTGGTGGTAACGACCCTATCACTATGGGTAGATTTGAAAAAATGGTTTTGGCCGGTGATGTAGAAAAACTGGAAATCATCAATGAGCGAACAGCTCACGTTTTTATCAGGGCTTCAAGTCTTAGTAATACTGAATACCATGATGCTAATCAAACCTCCTTGTTTAGTGAGCGTCCACATTATCACTTCAACATTGGGCCTGCGGAGTCATTTGCCAAGAGATTAGATGAACTGAATGCGCAATTACACACATCAGATCAGATCGATCCAATTTACATAGAGAGACAAAACTGGTTAGGTCCCATATTGAGCTGGGTAATCCCATTTGCAATACTTATCGCAATATGGATTTTCATTATGCGAAGAGTAGCTGGTGGAGCTGGTGGAGCTGGTGGTCAGATATTCAATATAGGTAAAAGCAAGGCTACACTTTTTGATAAAAACACCAAGGTATCAGTAACTTTCGAAGATGTGGCAGGTCTGGATGAAGCGAAAGAGGAGGTTATGGAAGTAGTTGATTTTCTAAAAAATCCGAATAAATACACTTCTCTTGGTGGAAAAATTCCTAAGGGTGTGTTGTTAGTAGGTCCTCCGGGAACCGGAAAAACCCTTCTTGCAAAAGCAGTTGCAGGTGAAGCAGGGGTTCCCTTCTTTTCTATATCCGGTTCTGATTTCGTTGAGATGTTCGTAGGAGTCGGAGCCTCTAGAGTTAGGGATCTTTTCAAACAAGCAAGGGAAAAGGCTCCATGTATTGTTTTTATAGACGAAATTGATGCCATTGGTCGAGCCAGAGGTAAGGGTGCAGTCCAAGGTGGAAATGATGAGCGAGAAAACACTCTAAACCAATTACTTGTTGAAATGGATGGTTTCAGCACAGACAAAGGTGTCATCCTTATGGCAGCTACGAACAGACCGGATGTCTTGGATTCAGCACTTTTGAGACCCGGAAGATTCGATCGCCAAATTGGAATTGATAGACCTGATCTAAAAGGTCGTGAAGATATTTTCAAAGTTCATTTACGCTCCATTAAAATTGGTCCGGATGTTAAGGCCAGTACATTGTCTGAAATGACACCCGGTTTCGCCGGTGCAGATATTGCAAATGTTTGTAACGAAGCTGCTCTGATTGCCGCTAGAAGAAATAAAAAGGCAGTAGATTTGGATGACTTTAACTATGCCCTCGATAGGGTTATAGGAGGTCTTGAAAAGAAAAGTAAGATTATCAGTCCCGCGGAGAAGGAGATAATTGCCTACCATGAAGCAGGTCACGCCATTTGTGGGTGGTTTCTGGAGCATGCCTCTCCACTGGTGAAAGTAACCATAGTTCCACGGGGTATAGGGACACTCGGTTATGCCCAATATCTACCCAAGGAGGAGCACATCGTTAGAACTGAACAACTTTTGGACAGAATGTGTATGACTCTTGGGGGTCGTGCTGCCGAAAAGGTTATATTTGATAAAATTTCAACCGGCGCTCAAAGTGACTTAGATCAAATCACCAAACAAGCCTACAGTATGATTATGGTGTATGGATTGAACGATAAAATTGGAAATGTTTCTTATCACGGAATGTCTCAAGATCAATTCCAAAAACCATATTCAGACTTAACCGCTAAGGAAATAGATGAAGAGGTCAGAACCCTAATAGAAGGGCAATACAAAAGGGCAATCGAACTTCTCAATGAAAGGAGAGATGAATTGGAAATATTGGCACGGGCACTACTTGAAAGAGAGGTTCTTTTAAAGTCCGATTTAGAAAAACTTATTGGCAGGAGACCTCATGACCCTCAGCCCATAGAAAAACCTGAGCAGAATGAGAAGGTGCAAAAGGTGGATTCAGAGCTTGAATCCACTACCAACGGCGCCGCCAAAAATGAACCTGTGGATCTAAGTACGGAAGAAGATCAAGCTACTGAAACTGCAGATGTTATTGTGCCACCACCACTTCCTGGCAAATCCAAGATCGAAAAAAAAGAAAGCAAAGGTGATGATAGCAGCGTTTCATCAGAAAAAAATGACGATTCTGATGAAAAAGTTTAGTATTTAGTCCTTATTTTTTGATTGTCGGTTGTAGGGTTGGATTTTTAGCGATTAGCTATTTGACAGTAGGTTCAATGTGCAGCAGTTATCCCGAGTGTTTCACAAAATTTCTGCTGCAAAGCCAAACTGTCGGCTATAATTGAAAATGCTTGAAATTTGTTGTCTTCAAAATTGGGCTATAATTCCTTTGGATAAAATCTTCTGCGCTTCCCAATTCTAGTGACATTTTTGCTTTTCGTAACAAAATCTCATGAACAATCCTGAATAGCAAATTTAGTAAAGAAGTGCTCAATTCATAATATTGAGTAAATCAAGGATATACTTACATCCTAAAATCCTTTTTCCTGTACAAACTACCAATGGCTTTAGACCAAAAGTTACCGATTACAACACTTCGGTTTATCTCCAATATTTTGGTATTTTTGCAAAAATTCAAAAACTACTTAATCTAGTCCACCTATGTCAGGGTGGTTTTATTAAAAGTTGTTTCAAACATAGTCCAAAAAAACCAAAAATACCGTGAGCAAAATTAATTTTAATTTAGAAAGTATTTCGCCCATTGACGGAAGATATGCATCAAAAACCAGTGATTTGTCCAAATATTTCTCCGAATCTGCGCTTATTTTCTACAGGCTTAAAGTAGAGGTGGAATATTTTAAGGCATTGGTAGCAAAACCACTCCCTCAATTAAAGCAGATAAATCCCAAGGACCTTCAAATACTGGATGAAGTGCTGGAAACCTACTCTATCCAATCTGCCAAGCGAATCAAAGAGATAGAATTCGTTACTAACCACGATGTAAAAGCAGTGGAATACTTTTTAAAGGAAAAGATAAAAGGTACAAAAATTGAGGAACAACAGGAATTCATTCATTTTGGTTTGACCTCACAAGACATTAATAATACAGCTGTACCAATGAGTCATAAGGAGGCGCTTGATGAGGTGGTCATTCCTGCTATTTTAAAAGTAAAAAACAAAATTAGTGAGTTAGCAGAAGCCTGGAGTGATGTCCCTATGCTTGCTAAAACACATGGGCAGCCGGCCTCCCCAACAAGACTGGGTAAGGAGATGCAGGTTTTCGCGGAAAGGCTGGAACTACAATTCAATTTGCTTGACAAAATACCCCATAGTGGTAAATTTGGTGGAGCAACTGGTAATTTCAACGCTCACAAAGTAGCTTATCCGGAAATGGACTGGAAAGTGTTTGCAGATAAGCTACTCAATGAAAGACTTGGTCTTCAGAGACAACAGACTACTACACAGATTGAACATTACGATAATCTCGCAGCTTTTTTTCAGACTTTTGTAAGAATAAATAACATTTTGACGGATTTTGCCAGAGATATGTGGACTTATATCTCTATGGATTATTTTCAGCAAAAAACCATTGCTTCAGAGGTTGGTTCGTCTGCAATGCCTCATAAAGTAAATCCCATAGATTTCGAAAATGCAGAGGGAAATCTCGGTCTTGCGAATGCCCTGTTTAATTATCTCGCTAATAAATTACCCATATCGCGATTGCAGAGAGATCTGACGGATAGCACTGTGCTCAGGAATATCGGAGTCCCTTACGGACATATGCTAATCTCACTCAAATCACTGGAAAAGGGAATTAGCAAATTAAAACTCAATCAACAGCAATTAAATGCAGATCTGGAAAGAAATTACATGGTGGTAGCTGAAGGAATTCAAAACATATTGCGAAGGGAAGGCATCGCCAATCCCTACGAACAGTTAAAATCATTAACCAGGGGAAGTCAAAAAATCGGAAAAGCTGAATTTGATAAGTTTATCGATTCACTGGAAATAGGGGATGAGTTGAAAGCAGAGCTAAAACAAATTACCCCTTTTAATTATCATGGATATTAATTTTGGTCTATACAGAAATTAAAACAGAGTGATGTCAAATTTTAAGGCAAAATATATTAATAAGGACAGGTTTTATGAGCTCCGTAAATTTAATTTTCTGGTACAGATACCTCCGGGTATTTCTATAGGCTTTATAGTTGGTGGTATGTTTGGAGAAACCAATTGGACGCTTATTGCCATCGGAGGTATTATTTATATTATTGCTGCATATTACTCCTATACCAGGCTGCAGGAATTCAAAAAACTTTATGAATCGTTTCCCAAGTTGAGGCTAAATGAAACTGAATTGTTGCTGGATAGTGATGGGAAAAAGGAAAAAAGAGTAGGTATAAAGTCAGGGGAAAGAATACATCTTCAGGTCAGAACTACAAGCATTAGAGAACGTGTATTTGATTACTTTAAAAAGGATTATGCTGAGCTGTCAGCTAACTTCATCATCGTGAAGGGGAATAGATACGACTTTGTACTTGATTCGGATTTTGCCCTAAGGAAATTACTGAAACTTCTCCCCATCTGGGAAGAAAAGGGTATTTTAGTTAGTTGGGACTTCGAAAAAGCATTTGGAAAGGAAATGAAACGTCTGGGTCTAAAAACAAAAAAGTCAACAGATCAAACAAGACAATAACAGAAGTAATCAAGCCTTAAATTCCAGTAGCTTATTCTTAACAAAATCATCGAAAACTTTCCCTTCAAATGAGTGAAATTTCACTTGAATCGGTTGGATAAAAATGGGGATTTTTTGTTCTGCGAAGAATTTACTGTGCGGTTGTAATCTAACGGCATCTTTCTCTGTAGTAACTATGAAGTGGATTTTCATTTCCAGTTGATCATACGTTTTTTTCAATTGCCCCATGTCGTAACTACTGAATTTGTGGTGATCGGGAAAAGCAAGTGAGTGTATTTTATCTACCCTATCCTGATAGTGATCAATTAATGGTTCAGGATTAGCTATGCCGGTCAACACAATGATTTCACCTCCGGGTTGTTCAACTAACTTTTTTCTTGCATCAAAAAAGTAATATGCAGGACCATATTCGAGGTAAGAGAAAAATAGCAGTTGATGGGATTTGAGTTTCAATTTTCTTTCAATGGCTTTTGCCTCCTCAAGAGTCAGATCGACCGGACTTTTGGTCACGACTACCGCATCTGCTCTTTTGGCTGCTGCAGGCCATTCTCTAAGACGACCCACCGGCAGAATAAAATCATCAACATACAGATCATTGTATTCCGAGAGTAAAATATTCAGATAGGGATTGACTTCTCTATGCTGGAAACCGTCATCCATGATGATCCCTTTTATATCGGGATATTTGCCGATCAGTTTAGGGATACCCGTACCCCTGCTTTCGGAAACAGCTACGGGTATATCGGGATTCTTTCTTTTTATCTGAAGAGGTTCGTCACCTGTGTTTTCAGCTTTATCCATTCTGTTGACCATTCTGAAACCACGGGATCTTCTTCCATAGCCTCTACTAATTACACCAATTTTTATATACGGACTCAGCAGTTGAATCAAATATTCTACATGAGGACTTTTTCCTGACCCACCTACGGATAAATTTCCAATACTAACCACCGGCACACTAAAGGTAATTGATCTGAGCACCTTTTTAGAATACAAATAATCATTGAGGCTCGCCCCCAAACCATACAACAGGGCAACTGGAAAAAGTAAAATCTTGAGTAACCAATTATCCGTCATAGATCAGTTTATCAAAATGCAAACCCCAAGGAGAACATCAATGAAAAATTTCTTCTCTCACCCTCTCGTGCGATAAACTCACGTTGTCCATCGAGACTTACTTTAGACACATAGTAGGGATCTCTAACCACATCTGCCAAACCGTATTTCACCTGCGCATTAAAATACAAGCCCTGATTAAAGAAATAAGTCAAACCACCGGTGAGGCCGTAATCAAAGCGGTGAAAATAGTCACCGTCCTTTTCTTCAAATTCAAAGTACGCCCCGGCTTCAGTTGGAGCAATTCTGGTGCGCCCGTCTATAACTATTTCTCCGGTTTCCTTATAAGACCCCAATCCCGAGCGATCTCTGAATGGTCTGAATTCATATACTACATCAAGAGGTTCAATTGCGGTATTGGTCTGAAGGGAGCGGCCTACAAAATTCATATCTCCTGATCCTCGACTTCCCACCATGAAGCCTGCATACACCCCCAGTGAAATCTCCACTTTATTAGCAATAAAAACCATTCCCTCAATCGGTATATCCAGGAAAACATTTGACCACCTCAGGTCTTCATCACGCGTACCTGTTGCATACCTGATGTTATCCTCATCCAAAAATATAAAATAGGAAGGTCCATTATAATCTATCCTTCCACCTCTTTGGTTGTAAATCAAACCAAATCTGGCTCCAAATAAATCGTCATAGAATCGGTATCTGCCCAAAATACCAATGTGAAAACCGGACTGAGAACCAAAAGACTCCAATTTGTTTCCATCCATATCCAATTCAGAGTCGTCCAGAAAACTTGAAAAGCTCATTCCCGCTTTAAAGCCAAGACTTAAGCCCTGAGCGGATGTATGGTTCAGAGAAACACAGAGGAAAAATACCAATGGTAGAAAAAGAAGATTATTCATTAGTTTTTGTTTTTTATCGTCCATCTGTAAAGATGTCGGCTGTTAATTTTCTTGGGTCCAATAAAATCAAGATCAAATTTACAACAAAAAAATTAGTGCTATATATCAAGGTGGTAGGAAGATGTAAATAAAAAAAGTGGTAGCCAAAAGTCGATTCGGGCTACCACTGTAGTTTTTTGTATAATTTTTATTGTTCTAAATTAGACGAATCAATTGAGTAATTCTTCAATTGTACTAGTAAATTGATCATAAGACCCAACGAATCCTGTTCTACCAAGAGGGTCTATCTCAAATTGCCCGTTTGATTCATTCATATTTAGGTTAAAAACCCATATGGTAGGCACTCCTGTAACGTTAAAGGCTTCCCTCATGGATTGATTCTGCTGACGGATCTGATCCGGAACTTGTTTTCTTCGAGGATTATCCAATTCTAATAACACGACATTTTCTTTTGCCCAGTCATTGAATTGGGGCTGGTTTATCACCGCTGCTGAAAACCTCCTACAAGGGGGGCACCAGTCACTACCTGTAAAATAAGCCATAATTGGCTTCCCGGTATTTTGAGATTCTTGGTAAGCTTCCTCAACAGTTACCAACCATCCTTCATGTGCAGGTTCATAATTTTCCACTTGAGCCAATATTGGCATTGAAAAAAGTGTCAATGTTAGAAAAGATATAAAGTACTTCATTCTTATAATAATTTTTGATACTAAAGAAAATCGAAACTGAAATAGCTCGATATAAATGCAAATATAAGACATTCAGTCAAAATAGGAAAGAACTGAAACCTTAATAACGTAAAGTTAAACGAACGAAAGATTTTTAAATTCCTTACAATTTTTAATTTTTGTTAGTAGGTTGTTAATAAGCTGGGTTCAATTTTTCTTTTTATCACCATCTAAAATAATGGAACGCGATTAGAAACTATTTTTTACAAAAATTAACCCCCTAATTTTATTTTTTCTGCCCCAAATTTAGTTTTACTTTAAAAAAGAGATGTATTATTCATCCATCCATTTGGGTACTGCACGCTAAATCGATAGGTTTATTGAGGACAAGTAGAATCGATAATAAATTCAGATTCGAGATAAATATCTAAGCTAGTTTGCCACCAATACAATCGTAAAGTCTAATTGGGGTCCATGGACTTTTTCCACTTGATATTGCAGCCACCACCAGGTTTCTGATTTTCACTAACGTAGTCCCCTTGAAGCAAAGCATCTAAAGCAGCTGTTAAGTCAGAACCAGTTACAGGTATATCATTTCCAGGTCTTGAATCATCCATTTGACCTCTATAAACCAGATGAAGGTCGCGATCAAAGATGTAAAATTCGGGAGTACAAGCAGCATGATAAGCTCTAGCCACAGTCTGCGATTCATCGTAAAGATAGGGGAAGGTATACCCCTCTTTTTTAGCAACTTCCTTCATTTTTTCCGGACTGTCATCTGGGTAATTTTCAACATCATTAGAACTGATACCAATAAAACCAATTCCCTCATTTTTATAATGTGCTGTTATCTCAGCTAATTTGGAGTTAATGTACTTAACAAATGGACAATGGTTACAGAGGAACATTATAACTGTTGCCATTTCACCAGTTATATCTCTCAAGTGCAAATCTTTACCGCTTACGGTATCGGGAAGTATGAAATCCGGTGCTTCTACACCTAATGCTAACATGTTACTCTCTGTATATGCCATTTGTTATTTTATTGTGGGTAAATGAATTCTTTACGATACAACTGTGATATTAATTTCTTCAGCTGCACCTTAAATGCAAAGTTATTTAAAAAAATAAAAATTGAGGAAAAGAATTTTTACTCAAAGTTAAAAAATCACATTTCTAACACCTAGTAATTCAAATAGTTGTTAACCAGAATAGTAGCAAAACATTTAGGTTACACATAATCTAATCAAATATAGCTATGATTTGAAATTGGTTCCACATTATTAAAGGATCCAGACTCAATATTTAATTCTAAGCAATCTCAGTCTTGAACTGCTTTCACTTGGGATGATAATTTCATTTGTTGATATTTGATATGCGTTCCTAAATCGAAGTTTTACATTTTGATGTTCGGTATTCATTACATTTTTTCTTTCCGAAAATCCATTTGCTGCCAGCAAAAACTCACTAACTGTGCTGTTGCCGGATATTTCATCATTGTATATCAGTCTCAAAAAATTAGGGCTTTCAACAATGAAATAAGAAGAAAACAAAGCACCATCATCATGGGAAATTTGCTTTTTATACAGGACTTCAAACCAATCTAACTCGCCAATTCCGTCAAAAGAGCTAATAAGGACATCTTCGAGATGGTGGTCGGTCCAAATAGATCTGCCCATAGTCCTGCTCAACCCTCGTTGGGAATAAGTTGGGCGTCTTTCAAAGGTTTTATTGATCTCTGAAAAAATTATCACCCCTCCATCCTGTCGCAACATTATGTCCTGAACTTGTAATTCAATGACTGCGGCTCGGTTGATATTTCTTTCAGAAAAAGCAGCCAAAATATCAACCGAAAAAGGATGATAATTAAAAGTATAACTTAGACTATTATCCATTTTAAGAAATAGGGTAAACTGCCCTTCTGCTCTCCCGGCATTTCTTTCGTAATAAACCCCTCCTCCACTTATCTTTCTGTTCTTATGGTCAATAACAAATCTTTCGGAACCGGGAAGCCTGGTTTCCATTTCTATGGATTGATTATTGAGTTTTCCGTCCGGGTGAAGGTGTATAAACTCATAAAGAATGCCCCCTCTTCTAAAACCCCTTTCCTTTTGCTTTAACACCAAAACCATTTCACCCATATTTGAAACCAACATCTGTCTGAAGTCCTGCCTAAGGTTCCCTTCTAATTGCAAGTTTTGAGTCCAAATAACTTCTTTTTCCTGTATATCGTAACAGACTACTTGAAGGTTGGTATTATTATCCGAACGAAAAAAAAGTATCTTGGAAAAGTCATCGCTAATAGTGGCATAAAATACACTATATCCCATTAAATGGGATGCGCTAACAATAGAGGAGGAATCAATCAACTTTAAATTTTCATCAAATTCCCAATAGTAGATATCGATGTCCTGACCATCTCTTTTTTGTGAAAAAAGGAAAAATGAATTTTCCCCCTGAGTGGATGCAATTATTCGACTGTTCCTTCGAATGATATCCACTTCAACTGAGGACTTTAACCTTAGGTTTCTATCGAATGCATGGAGTTCTAACTGCTGATTTTTTATTGTGAGCAGGGCAGTGGTTTGATTCACATTTCCAATTATACGAAAATGGTCATCAGAGCGAATTCCAATACCATCTGATACCGTCACCATTTGCGAAGAAGCAGAGAAGTATCCGAGAAACACCAACAAAAAAAGCGTTAAGATTTTTAAGTTTTTCGTCATCATCAATATCTATAACGCAACAGACTATAAAAGGTGCTACAAGGCTTATGAAAATCTTTTAAAATTGTAGTACATGATTTTAAAAAATGGTATACTTTTTGCTATTTTCGCGTTCGATTAATTTTTAAAAATATTGACAATCAAATAATTATCATCCGATGACTAAGAATCCAATTATTGAGTGCGTCCCAAATTTCAGCGAGGGAAGAGATGAGGCTGTAATCAGGAAAATTACAAATGAGATAGAAAAAATAGACGGGGTTAAGCTACTGGATGTTGACCCGGGAAAAGCAACTAACCGAACTGTTGTCACTTTTGTAGGTCATCCTGATGCGGTTATTGAAGCCGCATTCGTAGCTATACAAAAGGCATCAGAATTAATAGATATGTCAAAACACAAAGGTGAACATCCCCGCATGGGAGCTACTGATGTGTGTCCACTTATTCCAATCAGTGATATTACAATGGAGGAAACAGCTGAGTATGCCGCTAAGTTAGGTAAAAGGGTTGGAGATGAATTGGGAATACCAGTCTATATGTATGAAAATGCAGCTACAAAACCTGAAAGGCAAAATCTTGCAACTGTACGTTCCGGAGAATATGAGGGGCTTGCAGATAAGCTAGCAGATCCAAATTGGAAACCGGATTTTGGTCCTGCTCAGTTTAACCCTAAAGCCGGAGCTACTGCCATAGCTGCACGTGATTTTTTGATCGCCTACAATGTGAACCTGAATACTACAAGTGTTAGAAGGGCCAATTCCGTGGCTTTTGATATTAGAGAAAAAGGTAGAGTAAAAAGAGAGGGTGATCCGATAAGCGGAAAAATACTCAGAGATTCCAATGGAGAACCATTGCGCGAAGCGGGAAAGTGTAAAGGCGTAAAGGCCATTGGGTGGTACATAGAGGAGTACGGGATGGCTCAAATTTCAATGAATATTACCAATACCAAGCAGACACCTTTGCATATCGCTTTTGAGGCTTGCAGGGAGAGTGCAACTTCTAGAGGTCTAAGGGTTACAGGCTCTGAACTCGTCGGACTGGTGCCCAAACAAGTTATGCTGGATGCAGGAAAATTTTATCTGACTCGACAAAATCGCTCCCACGGTATTCCTGAGGAGGAGATTATCCATATTGCTGTAAAATCAATGGGTCTGGATGAGCTATACCCCTTTGAGCCTGCAAAAAAAATCATTGAATATCAATTGGAAAGACCTAAATCCGGACCATTAGCTTCTAAAAACTTGTATGAATTTGCCGACGAAACGGCATCTGAATCCGTGGCTCCAGGTGGTGGATCCATAGCTGCCTATGTGGGTGCCTTAGGTGCTTCATTGGCAACAATGGTGGCCAATCTTTCCAGCCATAAAAGGGGTTGGGATGACAAGTGGGAATTTTTCTCAGAGTGGGCAGTAAAAGGCGAAAAACTAAAAGAAGATCTTATCCATTTGGTAGATGAAGATACAGCAGCCTTTAATAAGATCATATCTGCCATTCGACTGCCGAAAGGCTCGGAGGAAGAAAAGTCTTTGCGCAAGAAAGCCATTGAAGATGCCACCAAATATGCCATTGAAGTTCCATTCAGAACCATGCAGTTGGCTGATCAGGTTTTTGAAGTAGCGGAGGCCATGATAGAAAACGGCAATCCAACTTCAGTCACTGATGCCGGAGTAGGTGCCCTCTGTGCAAGAGCTGCATCCTTGGCCGCCTACATGAATGTTTTAGTGAATTGCAAAGATCTGGAGGATGAAGATTATGTTAAAGATATTACTAAAAGGGCCACTAAGTTGAAAACTCAAGCTGAAGAAAAAGAAAAATCTTTAAGTAATGTGGTGATTGGAAAGCTTACTTGATTTTATGGAAATGTAAACTTTTTAATTACCAAGCATCCTTCGGTTGTTCACCTGTCCCTGAAGAGCGCTGTATTAAGGCCTGAATGGAGACCATTTCAGCCTGTAGTTCCGTGCCCAGAAAATAATAAAGGTGTATGTTGTCTCTAAGCAATCTATTCAGGTGATTCAGACCGGATTCGTTATTCCCGGCTGCAAACAGTGCGAGGACATGATACCACTCTGCATCCTCTCTATAAATATTTCCCCTGTCATTCAGCATGGGTCTGAGAAGTATGGAGCTATTTAAATAAAAGTTAATTTAAGTTAATTTAAAGTTAAATATAGTCTTTTATTTTTTTTGTCAAACTATAAATTTTATTTGCGTTTAAATAATTAAATGATTTAAATTTATACAATATGAAATATTTAGTTTGTCTACTTTTTATTCTGTCCATAACTATGTCTGATGAGTTTCCATATTATGATATTATATCAAATAATCAAATCGAAAAGGTTTTTCCGGTAGTTGAATTCGACGAGGAAAATCTTTTGGCTCCTGGGAGATTTCATCTTGTGTCATTTGGTTGCGCTCCTGTAGATGAGCAAATTTGTTGTTGCTTCTGCGTTGGTGCGCCTTGCGGAATCATGTCCGCAGTTTGCGAAATTCCTGCAATACAGTTTGCTTGTTATTTTGGAGGACCATTTGAATGTACTGGTGATTTAGGGTGTGACAGCGTTGCTGAGGGTGCTGATTGCTATACATGCTGTAGTTTAGCATGTGGAGCATAATCATATTTACTTTTTAATCCTATATTATGAAAACCTTTTTAACAGCTTTTATTTTAGTATCTAGTTTCTCATTTTTATATTTATATAATTATCAAACACAAAGTTTTGATGAGATAAATTATGACAATTCAGTACTTTTTGATGGGTATAATTCAACTAATTTTAATGATTTTTTTGAGGAATTATATTATATTAGACTAGACTCAAACCCTTACAGTCCTTTGGATGCAGTAGATAAAATTCGATTTATTAATGACACATTTTATGTAACTGATGTAAATTTTAGAGGGAAAGTATTTTTATATTCCGCTTTGGGAGAATTTATAAATAAAATAGGATTTAATCCCTCTTTGAATCTCTCTGGTAATACGTTTTTTGAAAAATGTATTGATTCAGGTCATCTAATTATAGGTTATCCTGATGAACAAAAATTACTTATATTTTCTAATGATGGTGATTTAGTTTCGCAAGATTCAGTTGGATTCTATTTTGACAATTTTGTTTATAATTCTATGCTAAAAAGGTATATTTTCCATACCCATATGCCTAATCCGGGTTTTTATGATAATCTAAATCATCAGCTGGTTTTAACAGACTCTAATTTTACCATTATTAGAAAGCATTTTCCAAAGCAATATAATATAACCAAAGAATTCAATGCTACGTACGCCATTCAAAAACCAATTGACAGCGGTGATTTTGTATATTTTGCTGATTTTTTTAATGGCAAAATTTATGAGTTAGATTTTAAAGGTAACGAAAAGTTGATCTTTAAAATCGAGGATGGAATTGAAAACAGGCAGGATTCTTTAATTATGATGGATGCAGAATTTCCATCCTATGAGGTAGTCATGCACAATAAAAAGTTTTATCCATTCACTGAATATTATATTAATGAAGATTTTTTACTTCTATCTAATTACTTTGAGCAAAGAGTAAGAACACATGTGGTATTCAGTAGGGAAACTTTAAATGGCTATAGGTTCGCAAATAATATTCCCATAAATCTTGAAAGCGGGCATCAATTTAATTTTCATTTTGAAACTCCAACAAGTGTAATTGGTAGTTATTTCGTTAGATTTCGATCTCCGAGAACTTGGAATCAAATAATTAGTTTTTTACCGGACTCTATAGACATTAGTCATTTGCCTGATTCAATAGCAAGTGGCCCAATAATGAAACTTTTCAAGTATAACAGGACTTTGATAGGAATAGATGATAGTGCTGATAGAAGACTTAATCCTGATTTTCAAAATAAGAGTCAAAATGTAAAAATAACCTGCTATCCAAACCCAACCTCAGGCATACTAACTGTTGAATCAACACCAAGTGTATCTTCTGATCATTTTATAGTCAAAATTTTTAGTTTGGATGGCATAAAATTGGGAGTAATAAAAGGTGAAAAAACTATAGACTTTCCGTCTTTAGGTTTAAATTACGGGACATATATCCTTCAATTTAGTACATCAGAGGATGGAGAGACTATTAAAAATTTAGGTTCAGAACTGATTTTTTATCAATAAATATTTCCATTAATCTATTAACCAGAAATAATTCTTTTACCCACTACTTTTAATAGGTTTCTTAAGTAATTTAGTAGTTTAGGATTCAAAAATCCTACCAGGCATCTTTTGGCTGCGTTCCGCTTTTGCCGGCTGATTGCTGGATTAGGGCTTGAATAGAGACCATTTCTGCCTGTAGTTCGGTTCCCAGAAAATAAAAGAGGTGGATGTTATCCCTGAGCAATCTATTGAGTTGATTAAAGCCGGATTCGTTATTCCCGGCTGCAAACAGTGCAAGAATATGATACCACTCTGCATCCTCTCTGTAAATATTTCCCCTATCATTCAGCATGGGTCTGATGAGTTGGAGTGCTTCATCTGCCTTTTCTTGAAGTAAAAGTTGCTGCACTCTTTCTAGGTCTCTTACCACATGGGCATATTGCCTTCTGATATTTTCAGAGGCTTCAGTACCGGATTCAAAAGTTAGGGGAATGGATCTATTGACCCAGGTACGTATATTGAATTCTCTTACATGAGTTCCTGTCCTTGGAGTCGTTTGGCTTTGGTTACTTTCTGCTGGAGTTCTTGTCCTGATTTCAGCTTGTCCACCGGATTGAGGTTGAGTTGTCTGTTGTCTTTGATTGTTCACCGCTGCATTTTCTTCTGTAAGCGATTCGTTCTGATATTCCGTTGTTTCATCAGGAGGAATTAACTCACCATCAATTTTCTCAGATATTTCCTCACCCGACTGCTTGTTGATAAAATACAAATTGGCTATTCCAACCAATATCAGGACAGTGGTCAGTCCAATCAGCAAATACATTAATTGCTTATTTCCCATAACTAGATAAATATGATAATGTAGTCAGAAATTAATGACCTATGATCATTTTTCTACTACTTTCCCAATTAACGGTGCTCAGTCTGTAATAGTGCGTACCACTCCATGTTTTGTCCATTTGTAAGAGGTAAAAGTTCATTCCTTCCTGTCCGTCGAGTTCCGTAGATTTCAACAACCTTCCTGAACTGTCAAAAATCTCCAGCACAACCCGTTGGGCATATGGTAGATGGAAAGGAATCTCAGTTTCAGTCGAAAAGGGATTGGGTCTGTTTTGATAAAGAGCATAATTGTCTTTTTCTATATCATCTTTGCTCTTGTCCCTTACCACAGGTCTGAATGTAGTTCCGTTTTTTCCATAGAATTCAGTAGAGAAACGCGTTTTGCTTTCCGGTAGCTGAATAGTACTATTTTGACTATTATTACTTTCCTGATTGGAAAATACCAAAGAAAACAATGGAGTGTTTTGTTGGAATAAAATTTCTTCTGAAGTATACCAGATTAGCCTTAATATATTCATTTCGGAATCCCAATGCCAGTTATCTGAAGTAAAGTCAGGTAAGCCGGATTTTAGGAGAAAGTCGTCGGCATCCCAATTTTCTGGAATTTCCAGTTCAATTTGAAATCCATTGAGCAACAGTTCATTGCCTATAGATAGCGTCCATTCCACCCCCATTGAGCTTGTGGTTGCAGTTTGGCTATACAATTCCAGTGCCGGTCTTATCCACCTTTGTCCTGAGGGGAAGTAATCTCCGTTTACGTCCCCTATTCTAATTGCAGACCAATTTTCATCATTGAAATCCTGGGATAAATTGTTGTATTCGGCTTCTTCAGGCCAGCCTTCAGTCAGTGCATTTTGGGGATTACTAAAAACATGACCTTCAGGAATAAATCGCCAGAAATTACCGTGGGGAAAGTCATTCCGTAACCCTAGAATGTATTGTTGCAAAAGAATGAGGTCAATAGTGTTGATTTTTCCATCCATGTTGACATCTGCTGCAATCAATCCATATGGAGCATCGAGTAGCTCCTGATTTACGAGATGTTTTTGAATTTTTATCAGATCAAGGGTACTTAGTCCCTGAATATCTGACTCTTCTCTCTGCAATGATTTCAAATTGTCGGTTCCTGCCTCTAGTCCAAAAGAATAAGTGCCGTTACCATTACTTTCAAACTCCAATTCCTCCCCATCAGATAGGACAATGATTGCTACCTGTTCCAGAGGTTCGTTAAAAATTGACCCCAGAAAGCCGGATATTTCATAAATATTCTCAATAAGACAAAATTCAGTGTTATCCTGACTGCCAAAATCATCACCAAAAGCAAGTGTATCACCAGTAGCGGGATAAGTCAATAAATAAAACCCTTCATTCCCCTCCTGCCAGGTATTGCCTGCAAGTCCATCCCCAAAATCATCATAAATGATAAATTCAAAACAATTTCCATCGACACATAGAGGAATTTCAATAGTTTGGTTCCCAAGACCACCATAGTCTCCTCCATCAAAAAGAATTTGACCGTTTTCATCAAGCAGTTCCCAACTGATATCCTCCGGCCAAGGATCAAATTTAATGGTAAGCAAAAGCTCATGTTCAGCTGTTGCTACTTCAAATTCATATTCAAAGTCATCATTTAAAGGATTGGAGTCGTCCTCACCATTGGGTTGGTCAGTATAAACATAGAAGTCGATTGGACCAATGGGGAAGGTTGTTAGAGGTAAGGTAACAGTCTCCGATTGTCCTGAAGGTAAATTTCCTGTCCAGGAATAAGTACTTTCAGCACCTCCATTGAATGAATATACGATATCCACAGAATTAAGAGAATTGGTGCCAAAATTTTGAAGTACAACTACAGCTTCAATGTCTGTATCACAGGAAACAATGGCAGGATGGATGACACCGCTGATTCCGGCATCGTGTTCTTCAGGGCATTCTGTCAAACATCCGGCTCCATATACATGATCTCTCATGTGATCTCCGGGTTGTGGTCCAAATCCTTCGTTGAGGTTAATCCCTACACCTCCAATCAAATGACAGTAACTCATAACTGTTCCGCCCTGGGCCGGGATAGGCCCATCGCAGCCCTCTGAGTAGCCGGCTTGATGCCCACAACCATCAATTGCATCGTTTCCATTTCCATTCCACCAACAACTATGGGTATGTCGAGAACCCAGATTGTGACCCATTTCATGAGCGATTACCATTACAGTCCAGCTGTAAGTAGGTACATTTTGATAGGAAGAACTAATGCTGCTGAAAGCGATATTCCAATATTTGTCGTTACAAATATTTTGTATTAAATAAGCGACACCTCCACTTGCAGCATATGCTACCAAATGCGCAATGTCTCCGTTATAATTACCATCGAGTTCATTCCTGAACTGTGATAAATAATCACCTGAGGAAGGACCATCATAAGGACTTGGCGTGTCCCAAATAAGGATTTCGCTAACCCTTGAATTGATATTTTCATTTGCGTAAAGGATAAAGACCTGACTAAAGGCACCCAAAACATATTCAGTAGCTGCACTGACAGACCCTTTGTCATCATGTATATCTTTTTCTACTTCTACGTAAACATTTACGCAATTTAGGCTGTCTGCGGATCTTGATCGCACAGTTTCCTCAGAATCAATAGCATGAAATTCAGCATTGAAATGGCATTTAAAATCATTGAGAACTTTTAAGTCCTTGTCCTCATAAATGATATGGTTATTTTTCGAATCATTTTCGAGAGCACCCAATGTATAATTTTTTCCATCGAAAGAAATAAATCCCATGATTTCATTTTCCAGCACACTTAAGCTGACCATGGAATTGGGGTGCCCCTTGACAACGCCCCAGAAAAATCTGGCGTTGAGGTTCCGTATTGGCCTATCCGGATTTGACGAACTAAACACCCTAACCTCTCTGGAGAATAAGTTCACCTCTTTTAGCTGTAAAGTTACCAATTGGTGGGAGTTTATCGGAATTCTGACTTGAATGATATTTCCATTGGATTCTAGCATTTTCTTGTGTATATCCATTCTTAGGGAAAGGAGACTTCCTTGCATCAAAACTTCTGTTAACTGATTTGGAGATGCTGTGATTTCTGCTTGCAAATTAAATGGACTGAACATCAACTCCCTATTGAATTGAGATTCATCCGGAGCAAAATCTATTATCCTTAAAAAATTCTGACCACTAAGATTCAGTGTAACAAGTGTAAAAATAAAAATAGAGAATATGTATTTCATTACATTCAACTTATTTGTTAGGTAAGTACTTTCAGCATTTTCTTTATACTAAGGTACAAAAATAAAGCCATTTTTTATCGAAATAGTTGTAAATGAGTTTTTAAAAAAAAGATGAATCTTTAGGTTTTTAGTTTTTACTTGGCTAAATTTGCTTCCTTCAAATGGGAAGTCAATGATTTTGAGGCTGGTTTTCCTCTTCGTAATTTTTTGCTGTACTAGCTCGTATTCAATTGCAGGTAATAATCCCTGTAGTGCTACGACTCTAAGTACGGATATGCTTGTTTTTGAAACAGTCAGCATTGGGATAAGCTCTTCTCCGGTTGAGGATCCTTCTTGTGGCGATTATCATGGGGGAGATGAATGGTTCTCTTTTATTGTCCCGGCAGGGGGTGATGTTGCCATTCAATTGCTTGAAGGTAGTATAACCAATGCTGCATTCGCATTATATTCCGGCAATTGTAATGATCTTGAGGAAATCCAATGCGTCGATGATTATTTATGTGGATCAGAGCCCATGCCGGCATGGTATTTTGAAAATTTGACGCCCGGAGCTACTTATTACTTGAGAATTTGGAATGAGGATGGTCCTGTACCCGGGAATGTGCAGATTAGGATATCTCATCCATCGGGTAATCCATATGAAACTATCGGATCAGCTACCAATATTTCTTTCGAGGGCTATAGTAATTGCATTCAACTTACTGCAGCAGTTCCCGGACAAGCAGGTTGTGCCTGGTATCCGGTGCAAGTAGATTTTTCCCAACCCTTTGAGCACCATTTTAACATGTATTTTGGAACTATTCAGGGACAGGCTGGAGCAGACGGAATGGCAATAATCTATCAGATCAATGGAATATCGGTTTGCGGACAACCCGGAGCTGGTATTGGCTATCAGGGCATAGGAAGCTCCTGGGGTATTGAATTTGATACTTATCAAAATGGTCCACCCTATATAGATCCGGTTGAAGATCATACAGCCATCAGCATCAACGGTGATCTTAGCTTTCATCCATCAGGTCCGGTGACCCTAGGCTATATCAGTGATGGTGAATTCCACGATGTTGTTGTCAGTTGGGAACCAACAACACAGCTTTTTAGAGTTTGGTTTGATGGTGTACTGGTTCACGATTTGAATTACGATATTGTCAATCAGGTGTTTGGTGGACAAACAATGGCATGGTGGGGCGTTTCAGCCTCGACAGGAGGAGCTGTCAATCAACATGTTTTGTGTTTTGATGATGTGGAGATAGAAAACCTGGCAAATGTTTATACTCAAGTGGAATTGACAGTTTGCGAGGAAGAGCCAGTATTTTTGGAAGGAGATTTTCAAACTGAAACTGGGGTTTATGTAGATTATTTTACGGCTTTTAATGGCTGTGACAGCATTGTAACCACCAATTTAATGCATTTTCCCTCTTCAGATCCGATTACTCTGCAGGAAGTGATCTGTCCCGGAGAGGTTTATTTTTTTAATGGAATTCAGGTTACAGAAGAGGGACTCTATGAAGCTTTTCTTACTGATCAATACGGTTGCGATAGTTTGGTTCTGCTACAAGCTGTTGTTCCCCATTTTGAAGTATATCTTGAACAGAATGGTCCCTTGAACTGCAATCTGGAATCAGTCACTATCGAAGCTTTCATTGAAACAGATGCTGATGAGGTAATAATTGATTGGGTCAGTTTTGGAGGGAACATAACTTCCGGACAATCCACCCAGCAAATTCAAGTAAATCAGGCCGGGGTTTATATTGCTGAAATATTTTTAGAAAAAAATGGTACTCTCTGTGGTCCTTATTTCGCTGAAATACAAGTGGATGAGTTTTATATTCATCCCTTTGGTGAAATTCAGATAATCGGTGATTTAGGTTGCAATGATGAAACAGTAATCCTAAATGCTGGGAACATCTTTAATGCAGATGAATACAATTGGACAACTGTTGAAGGAAATATAATTGACCAACCCAATCTCTGGAGTATTGAGGTGAATTCTTCGGGTTTGTACGTGCTTGAGTTAATTAACTCATTTTCAGGTTGCATAACTATTTTGGAAGTAGAAGTTGATCCACCACCGGGAGCACCCGAGGCTGGAATTGTTGTTGTAGATACTGCAGCATGCGGAAATCCGATTTCAATTTTGAGCGCAGTAGGCTCGTCAATGGGTGAACATATTGTCTATCATTGGTCGGTTGAGCAGGGTGAGATTATTGGAGATTCATCTGGATTTAATATTGAGTTGTTTAATGGGGAGCATGCATTTCTTACTGTAACAGATACCTCAAATAATTGTCGGTCAATTTTAACTCTCAGCCTTCCATTTATAGAAAATTTTCCAGATTTCAACCTCAATATATCCGGTGAATTCAATTGCCTGACAGATGAAGTAGAAATCACTGTTAATTCTAATGGTCTAATAGCAGGTGATCTATTTTTTACCTGGACTTTTGAAAATGAAGGGATCAAAACAGATACTGGAGCAACAATTTTACTTGTAGAAGAACCCGGATGGTATCTTCTTGAAGTTTCTGAGATTACCGGCAGATGTCTTTTTATAGATTCTATTCAGGTTTTTGATAATTTTGAAAGATCTGAAGTTGAAATTAATCATCCGGGTGATATAGATTGTCTGACAGATTCACTTCTTTTGACTGCAACTCTTTCACTGCCGGACTCAATTCTCAATTTTCAATGGTCAGGTCCGGATGGAAACCCAATTCAAGAACAAGCGAATGAGCTTTTTATTTCTGAACCCGGACTGTATATACTGGAAGTTATTCACAAAAATAGTGGATGCTTAAGTAAGGATTCCATTCAAATAACTGACAATAGGGAATTACCTGAATGGGAAATGGCGAATTCTATTACTTTGAATTGCAATGAACAAAGTATTGAAATTGTCCCAGAAATTCTTTTTCCAATAAACGAGGATGATCTTTCCTATGGATGGTTCTTAGATGGAGATGATGATCCTTTTTCAGATCAGAAATCTCAAGTATTTGACACGCCCGGTAATTATTTTTTGATAGTAAAAAATGAGCGTAATAATTGCGAGTCAGTTCAGCACCTGAATATTGAGTTGGATACTATACCCCCGATTTTTGAAGTCCATTCACCTCTATTGCTGAATTGCGAAAATCAAGAAGCAATAATTGAAATAACTGATTTGTCATCTTCAGAAGGAATCATTTACAGTTGGTCTAATGCCGATGGAGAAGAGCTTCAATCAGGGGTCCGGAAACAATTGGAGATTTCTGAAGCCGGTTGGTATTTTATCTTGGCAGAAAATCCGGAAAATCATTGCACAAGTCAGGATTCAGTTTGGGTGGATGAGGATTTCAGTGTACCTTCAGGGATTTTGACGACAGAGCCGGAATTGATTAATTGTATCAATAGGGAGGTGGCTCTGATTTTTATGCCTGATCAGGAAAATGATTCCTTGAAGCTGAACTGGACCCTAGCAGATGGATCCAATATCACCCAAACTGCTTTCCCTTATGTAATAACCACAGATATGGGGGGCTGGATTCAAATAGAAGTGATAAATCCTGTTAGTAAGTGTACTTTTAATACAGCAATAGAAATCCAGGCTTTTTTAAATCAACCACTAATACAACTTGATCTGTCAGGAGAAACGATTAACTGTGAGATTGAGGAAATTCAAGCTTTTTTTAATATCAACGGAATTCATGAAAACTTACAAGTTACTTTGAATAATTCAGAAGGAGAGGAGACAGTTTTTTTTACTGCTCAAGGTGAGTTCCAAATATTCCAATCGGGAGATTTTCAATTATTGGTTATTGATACTCTCTCACTTTGTGAGGATTATATCCAATTTGAGGTTGGCGAGGATAGAACTTATCCGGAATTAAATTTTTTACCATTCGATCATTTGAGTTGTAGTAATCCGGAAATGACTCTTGAGGTTGAGGGAGATTTTGACCAATCTGAAGACTATAGAATAGACTGGTTTAGAGACGGGCAACAGTTAAATGGAATATCCGACTTGTTATACATTACTGATTTGCCGGGGCTTTATACTGTTTCTGTTAAAAACATGAAGAATGGTTGCGAGGCAGTTACTAATATGGAATTGTTGTATTTGGGCACACCGATAACATCCGTTGAATTATCCAAAAGAGAGGTAGACTGCAATGGGAAGAATGGGGCAATTTTTGTTGAAAAGATTGAAGGAGGGACTCAACCGATAAATTGGTTTGTGAACAATGAGCAAGTAGAGGACGGTGCTATCATAGAACCATTATCCTATGGAGAATACGAGCTACTTTGGGTGGACAGCCTCGGATGCCAATGGACGGAAAAGTTACTTTTGCCAGAGCCTTTGCAACTCAAAGCCCAAATACCGCCTTTGTATCAAATTGAGGAAGGAAGTGCTGTTGAGCTGAGACCTGAAATCAATAAAGATGAAAGTAATTTGGTTTCAATAGTCTGGGAACCCGAGTTATTTTTGGATTGCAGTTGGTGTTTATATCCGGTCTCCAAACCTGACTATAGTATTGATTATCAGTTATGGTTGTTTGATAATATTGGATGCGAGCAATTGATCACTACACGAGTTGAAGTCAAAATCTCCAGGGATGTTTACATTCCAAATGCATTTTCTCCGGGGAATCGGGATGGAGTTAATGATTACTTTTTCCCCTTGAGTCGTGAAGGCAGGATTGCAGAGATCACATTATTTCAGGTTTTTGATCGCTGGGGAGAAAAGGTTTTTTCTGTTGCAAATATTCCATCTGATAAGGAGGAAAATGGATGGGACGGTACTTTTTCCGGTGAGTTGCTAAACCCGGGGATTTTTATTTATCTCCTAAAAATAGAATGGGCTGATGGAGAGACCACTATTCACAGTGGTGAAGTCAATTTGATACATTAAGATATTTCTTTTGAAATTTCGAGTTGGATTTTCATTTTCCTTTGATTATCTTTGCAGGAAACATTTATTAATTAAAAATCTTAACAATGAAATTCAACAAACTACTTTTACTCTTATTTCTTCCTCTATTTTTCGCTGCTTGTGACAAGGATGACGATAACGGAGGAGATGATCCCAATCTCGAGCCCATTGTATTGAGTGGCACGGAGAATGCACCACTTACTCTTGAGAACCTTTTTAATAATCCGGACCGTGTAGATTATATTATTCGAGGAACTTGGAATATTGAGTCTCCTGTTATTGTAGAACCAGGGGTACGTTTCATGATGGAATCCTCTTCTAGGATAAGGGTGAGAGCATCAGGGTCATTTAATGCTGTTGGTACGGAGGAGAATCCTATATACTTTGAAGGTGAGCAATCTGCTCAAGGATTCTGGGAATACATTGCTTTCGAAAGCAATAATCCCAACAATAGACTTGAACATACTATCATAAGACATGGCGGGGGAAGCAATCTCAATAGTTATCCTGCGGCAGTGGTGGTAAGAAATAATGCTCAGGTAGGTATTGTAAATACGCAGATTTCGAATTCTCAAAGAAATGGTTTTTTGATCGGGGACGACAATTCAGTTTTATCTGAGTTCAGAGATAATATTTTTTCTGATTGTGCACTATACCCGATATCTTTGAGAGCTACACAAGCTCGATTTATGGATGCATCCACCGAATTTACTTCCGGAAATGGTTTTAATCAAATTCGTGTCTCAGGAAATACTATTAACTCACCAATGGTTATTCAGCCAGTAGCTGGTCCATATGTCTTTACAGAAAACACTAGAATTGACGCTCCTGTTGAAATTCTTCCCGGAACATATATTGAGATGGGTCCAGGGGCAAGAATTGATATGCGTTCCACTGGAAGTTTATCTGCTGTGGGTACGCCAACAGAAAGAATAACCTTCACAGGCGAACAAACTGCTAAAGGGTATTGGGATTATATTTATTTCAATGGATCAAACTCTCCTAATAATCAATTTAAATATGTGGATGTTTCCTACGCGGGAGGGTCTAACCTAAATTGCTGTGGAGGTGCAATTTCATTAGCTAGTGGAGCCTTTTTCAGCATGGAAAATTCCTCTGTAACCAACAGTCAAAGATGGGGTATAAGAATACGTGGTAATTCTACCTTTGAGGATTTGAGTGGTAATGTGTTTTCTGGGAATGAAGTTGGTGATATTGATGATTAATACTTAAAATTTACAGCATTATAAAAAAGGGACCAATGCGTCCCTTTTTTTGTTTTTAGAGTTTAGAAAAATATCCCTATCTTGCTCTAATAATTATAATGATTAAAATCCAACTTTATGGAATGGTTAAGTACTTTAGCACAGGAACCTTTTTTTGAATTTGCCATAATTCTTGCTTTGGCAGCAATCCTCGGTGGTATTGGGCAATTGCTAAAACAACCCCTGATTGTAATGTTTATAGCTTTGGGGATTATAGTCGGACCAGGAGTCTTGGATGTGGTTCAATCAGAGGAGAATATTCACCTCTTAGCTGAGATTGGAATAGCCATTCTGCTTTTTATTGTTGGTCTTAAGCTGGATTTGCGATTGATAAAATCGACGGGAAAGATTGCCCTTTTCACAGGTCTGGGTCAAGTGCTTTTTACCTCTGTAGTAGGTTATGCTATTGGAATATTGCTGGGATTTAGCCCCCTTCATAGTTTTTACATAGCAGTTGCCCTTACCTTTTCAAGTACCATTATTATCGTAAAGTTACTTTCCGATAAGAAAGAGATAGATTCCCTTCATGGACAAATTGCCATAGGCTTTTTAATCGTCCAGGATATTGTAGTTATTCTGGTGATGATTGTGCTTTCAGCCATGGGCACCGGGGCTGAAACCTCAGTAACAGAAGATGTAATCAGGACAATTCTATACAGTATTTTACTGGTTGTTTTGACCATTGTCAGCATGCGATTTATCCTTCCAAAAGTTAGTTTTTTCCTTGCTAGATCAACTGAGCTTCTATCTCTATTTGCTATTGCATGGGCCATCGCCCTTGCAGCATTAAGTGACTATATAGGATTTAGTGCGGAAGTAGGCGCATTTCTTGCCGGCGTCAGTTTGGCATCATCACCTTTTAGAGATTCAATTGGAACGAGGTTGGTCAGCTTAAGAGATTTTCTATTGCTATTTTTCTTTGTGCATCTCGGATCCAATTTGGATTTAAGTATTATAGGTCAACAAATACCAGCTGCACTTCTTTTCTCTGTATTTGTATTGGTTGGGAATCCCATCATTGTATTGGTGATTATGGGAAGAATGGGGTACAGAAAAAGAACTGCCTTTCTTGCTGGTTTGACGGTTGCTCAAATCAGTGAGTTTTCTCTGATTTTTGCCGGTCTCGGCCTTCAAATCGGTCATATCAATGAAGAGATAGTTGGACTCATTACTCTGGTGGGTTTGATTACCATAGCCCTCTCGACCTACTTGATTTTGTATTCGCATCAGATTTATAATTACATTCATCCGCTGTTGAGTATTTTTGAAAAAAAGGATCCATTTCAGGATGCGAAGGCAAAATTGAAAGAAAAGCGAAATTACGATGTTGTCATTATTGGGCTTGGTAGATTCGGGAGTAAAGTTGCAAGTTCCCTTGACCATCACCCGGAAATTTCTTACATGGGGGTAGATTTTGATCCTGAGACTATCAAAAAATATCAGAAAAAAGGAAAAACAATTCTTTATGGTGATATTGATGACCCGGATATTCTTGAAATTATTCCGTATGAAAATGCCAAGCTCATTCTAAGCACTATTCCTAATATTGATGAATCCATGCGCTTTGTCAGATCTTTAAAAAGAGAAGGATACAATGGGCGAGTTTATCTTACTGCTATGCAAGAAAAGGAAGTTGCACTACTACAAAAATGTGGAGCGGATGAGGTTTTGTATCCTCATAAAATGGCTGCAGAAAACTTTTACAATTACTACATCAAAAAAATGGATGATTTGGATACCTCCTACTGATGTCTTTTTTAACTAAGTTTTATTTCTATGAAAACCATTTATATTTTTTCTTTTTGCCTCCTTTACCTATTTTCATGCATAAACCTATCTGCACAATATTTGAACGAGGTGATAACAAAATGGGAAAATGCCACTTCATACACTTTGGATATAGCCGATTTGATGCCTGCTGAGCATTATGAGTATCGACCAACCCCTGAAATAATGAGTTTCGCAGAACAATTGCTACACATGACTGCCAATATGAATTGGTTGGGCAATAGCTACCTCAATGCCAATTCTCATTCTGTGAGTGAACTAGATTCTGTTAGCGGGAAAGAAGATATTCTGACTGTTCTGAATGAGGGCTTTGAAAATGCAGTGATGGCCTTTAAAAATATTTCCATAGAGGAGCTTGATGATGAAGTCGAGTTCTTTGCCGGTCCTATGACAAAAAGACAAATAATCCATTTGATGAACGATCATTTAACTCATCATAGAGGGCAGCTGATAATTTATTTGAGAATGAAAGGAATTAAGCCACCGCGGTATGTTGGTTGGTAAGTTCAATATGTCTAGGCATGCATTTGTCTATACTCCCGGAAGCCCTTATTCTGCTTTTTTTTTAATGCATCTAAAAACTCCATTAAGTCTATCATACTAGAAAGAACTTTAGTGTTATCCGGTATATCGTAATTTTGAATAGCAGCCTGATATCCTGAAAGTAAGATTTGTGACTGAGGAAACAATTTATTCTTTTCAGCTAGATAAGTGTGAAGATCAATTTTAGTAGCAGCTTCATTCAGCATAGTAAAAATATAGGTAGGTTTATGGATCTTCCAAGCATCCTGTACATCAAAAAGCGTAATATTATTTCCAAGGTTTATTACGCGGAAGCCCCGCGATAGTATCATATAATGGATAAAAAGAAAACTTAGCTCTTGTGATTCTCCTTCCGGCATATAAATGAGAAACTTTTCTGAGTTTTTGTAAGTGCTCGGGTTGATTTTGTCAATAGCAGAAATCAGTTTTTGCCTGATCAAAAGTGTAATAAAATTTTCCATAGCCGGTTTGATGGTACCCGCAAGCCAAAGAACCCCAATTTTATCCAATAACGGAAATAGCAATTGAATGGTAGTATTCTCCATGCCTTTCTCACGAATACTTTTATCAACAAGACTATTAAACTTTACCTCATCCAGATCAATCATAGCAAGTGTAAGGGCATCGATAATATTGTCCCTCCTACCTTCCTTTGATGCAGTAAGTTGGCTGACTATAATTTCCATTTCATCGCGATCCATTTCTGCTATTCGGGAAATTTTATACCCATTTTTATTGAGCAGGACGACATTCATAAGTAGTCTCAAATCTTCGTCACTGTAGTAGCGTATATTAGTTGGAGTCCGCTGAGGTTCAATTAGATTGTACCTTTTTTCCCATATCCTGATAGTATGAGTTTTTATACCGGTAAGTCGTTCTAGATCGCTAATTGAATATACTGCCATTAAATTTTAATACCTGTCCATTTAGTTAAAGGTCATAAACAAATAATTGTTCATTATGTTTTAAAGCAAAGTTTCAGAAGTGTTGACAATGCTTCGAATTAATTAGTAGCTTATTTTTGCTACTTGCTTTTTGGATTAAAATAAAAAAACTATCATTGATAAGGGTTCTGACTATCAACTTTCAGGCTTTTAAAAAAATATAAGATGAAAATAGGAATTGTTTGCTACCCAACCTACGGAGGAAGTGGAGTTGTTGCTACAGAATTAGGTATTCAGCTCGCTCATAAAGGTTTCGAAGTTCATTTTATTACCTATAGAAGACCTGCACGATTGACCGGTTTTCAAAAAAATATTTTCTATCACGAAGTCAATCCTGTTGACTACCCATTATTTGAATACCCACCTTATGATTCTGCACTAGCCAGCAAACTGGTAGATGTAGTTACTTATGAAAAACTGGATTTGCTCCATGTTCATTATGCCATCCCACATGCCACCGTCGGATACCTGGCAAAAATGATATTGAAGTCGCGTGGAATGCATATTCCTGTAATTACAACCTTGCACGGCACTGACATCACCCTGGTAGGAAATGATCCTTCATATGCCCCTGCTGTCGAGTTTGGAATCAATGAATCTGATGGGGTTACAGCAGTTTCAGAACATTTAAAACAAAGTACTCTGGATCAATTTTCCGTAAAAACAGAAATTAAGGTTATTCCAAACTTCATCGATTTGAAGAGATTTAACCGAAAAAATAAGTCTCACTTCAAAAAGGCCATATCTCCGGACGGTGAATTCATCATCATGCATACTTCTAATTTTAGGAAAGTTAAAAGAGTAGATAATGTAGTAAGGGTATTTCATGGAATTCAAAAAATTTACCCTTCTAAGCTTTTACTCGTGGGTGATGGTCCCGAAAGAATCAATATGGAAAACTTGTGCAGAGAGTTGAAAATCTGCCAGGATGTCCGCTTCCTTGGAAAACAGGATGCCATTGAAGAGTTGTTGGCTGTTTCTGATTTATTTATTTTGCCCTCAGAATCCGAAAGTTTTGGATTGGCTGCTTTGGAGGCTCTTGCTTGTGAGGTACCTGTAATATCTTCAGATGTCGGTGGTTTACCTGAAGTAGTTAAAGATGGCTACTGTGGCTTTCTTAAACAACCGGATGATACTGATGGCATGATTAAAGCAGGTCTTTCTCTACTGAGCAATCCTGATCAATTGGAAACTTTTCGAAAAAATGCACGTAAACAAGCTGAAGAATTTGAAATCAGCAAAATCATTCCGGAATATGAAGCTTACTATCATTCGGTTTTAGAAAAAACGAGCTTGGCAAATACTATTTAACTACCATTATCCTACCCACCAAACCTTCGGGACTACTAAAAGCGGTGCCGCTTGTTGTGGCATAAACCATATAGACTCCAGAAACTACGTTCCTGCCCTCAAGATCTCGACCGTGCCATATGGCTTGTCCCCCGTTGGCAATTGTTTCAAATACCAAATTACCTTTGATGTCTGTAATTTTCACTCTCGCATCCCTGGCTAAACCTTTTATGGCAATTGGACCATCGTAATCCGGTCTTACAGGATTGGGAAAAATATGTGCCTCACTTTCATGAGTAGTTCCTCCTTTTACAGCATCTGTTCTTACAGACATAATTCCGCGTGCAGTTCCTATAAAAACCTCCCCAGTGCGATCATTTATAGCAATGCTGATGATATTATTATCTATAAGCGGGCTATTGCTCATGTCAAAAAAAGCAACTTGCTCATCTCCACTTGCAGATTGAACAAAAACTCCATTGGTTGTTCCGAACCATTTTCTGTTGGCACCATCCACAGCTATAGTCTGAACTCTTTCACCCTCTAAAAGTTCAGCTAAAAAGCCCTCTACCTCAACCCTTCTTCGACTTCCCGGACAGTTGCCATCAAACACCTGACTGGTGCAATCGAATACAACAACTCCATCCGTGGTTCCCACCCATACACTTCCATTCAGGTCTGTTTTTACACTGAGTACTTGATTGTTAGGCAAGTTACTATTCCCGGAGGTCAAAACAGCAATCCGCTCATCTCCGGGATTATCTAAATCCCCCTCATCAAAGACCACCAAACCCGCTCCTCCGTCTCTTACGGCTGCCCATTTATAACCATTGAAATCAACATCTAATTGAGTAAGCAGCTTAAAATTGGGAATGTCAAAATTATAACAATTTCCCTCATTATCAAACATGACCAGCGGAGTTAAAGCACCGTCATTGGTAACCCATAACCTATTGAGTTGATCAAAGGCCATACCGGATATGCGCTCCCTTAGATTTTCAGGGACAAAATAATCGAGACAAGAATTTTCACGATCGTATATGGTAATTTTATCTCCATCTACTTCAATCAGCCCTCTCCAGAATGTGCCGATATAAAGTTTTCCATTAGTTGGATGTGCTTTTATCTGAAAAAAGTCAAACATATCAGGATTCCGGAACTCAGGCGTATTGAATAAGTTACTGGCAGACCACCTTCCGTCTTTATATGTAAAATACCCATCCCTTCGGAATTGGTATAGATAATTGTTTCGAACACCTCCAGATGCAACATATAAAACATCCTCAAAGACATCCATATCAGTAACATTTGCTGAATACGGACTGTTGGGATAAAATTTAGAGCAATCCCTGTCAATACCCCGTGCATACCTCACATCATTAAATTCATCTGCTACAAACATCCAGCCATCGGATTTTATCTCAATATTATTGATTACATTGATACAACCGGATGAAACCTCTGTCAAGTTGCCATCAGGAGTGAAAATCATCGCCCTTCCCTTACTGCAACCTTCCAAACAATTCCATCCCACAACTAGGTGGTTATGAGTGACATTGAAAAACCTAGGGCTAAATCCAGGCTCAGTCAAATAAAGTACAATTTCTTCACCATCGTACTGATAAACGTCTTCATCGGCACCAAAATACAATGCATTTTGATACACAGTATTGGAAATGGACAAATAGTTGTTGGTTGGAAGACCAAACTGACTGCCAATTTTTTCCCAGGCAGTAAAATTCTGATGGTTAAAGTTGTTGACAGGAGCTCTGTAAAGGCCATTGGATGTAGACATGTAGTAATTATCTTTCCATTGTGACAATTGAAACACTTCAGCATTGGTGATGATGGTAAAACCAAAAGACATGGATTCCAGATCGAATTGTACCAATCCAAAATTACAACTGAAGTAGATGCTATTACCTTCCCCGAAACTTACTTGATTAATGTTTCTCTCTCCGGCAATGATATTGCTGGTCTTAATATCAGAAAGATTAATAATCCTGTCTTTAAATATGAGATCAACATTTGCATTTCGATAAACTACCACCAACACCTCCCATTTCTCATTATATCGCAGAATAAAAGGCTCTGCATCGCTTAATCCTTCAACACGCGTGATGAATTCAAATTCCCAAATATTTTCAGCAGGCACCTTCATTAGTCCATATCGGGCTGCATAATAAACATCGTCACCAATGATAGCCACATCCTTTCCAACATTAAATGGCAGATGAGACTTCCAACCCCCAATTGGTATCTCCTGCTGAGCAGTTATTTGCAACTGAATGCCAAACAGGAAAACAATTAAAGCAATAAAATTGATAAAAAATGCGTGCATCTAAGCTGTTTTAAATCCTGAAAGTAAATTTCGGGTGATCTCATAAATAGTTGAATAATGAACGGAAAAATCAGGACAGCATTACGCTTCTTATAAAATTAACGATCTCTATTTTTATTACGAATGCGACCTATCCACTTGTTTTGAAACTTCCTTGCTTCTCCTTTCCACCTGATCCAGTATAAACTCAACCATCCATATACCAGTGTGGTGAAAAAACTAAACAAACTGTACATGACTGCCACTAATGCCATTTCCTGAGAGCCCAAAAGAGACATTGCTACAAAAATTGCTAGGGCGCTATTTTGTAATCCCACCTCAATTCCTATAGTCACTTTTTCTTTGGAATTCAGACCGAAGAAGTTAGACATAAAAACTCCACCAAAATATCCACCCAAATTCAAGCTTAAAGCAGCCAGAAAAAGCAAAGGTTCACTGAATATGCTTATTGAGTCATCACCCTCAGAAGCAATAAAAACACCCAAAAAAACAATAAGCAATATAGCTGTCATTATGTATTTCAAGGCAGATTGAATGCGTTGCATGGCATTTTCAAAAAAATGGTTTAATGCCACACCTATTGCTACAGGCAGAATAACAGTCTTACTAATCTCTTCCAATGTATTGTACCAAGGTAGCTCTATTGCTCTTACTTCACTTAAAAAAACTGCTTGTCCAAGGCTTACGAATAATGGTACAGTAAACAAAATAAGCAGACTATTAACAGCAGTCATACTAACAGAAAGGGCTACTCTGCCATTGAGTATATAGGTAATGAGGTTGGAGGCGGTCCCTCCCGGACAAGCCGCCAGAATAATAATTCCCACTTTAAAAACCGGGTCAATGGGCCAAATAAAAGCCATCAAAAAAGCAAATGCCGGGAGAAAAATCATCTGTCCTCCAAGTCCAACTGAAATAGCCTTCGGTTGTCTGAAAATATTGGTAAAATTCTCCAGCCTCAGGCTGGTGCCAATACCCAGCATGATGAGAAAAATAGCCAACGGCAATATGTCATCTGAAAACAATTCGGGACTAAACATGGAATATCTAATAAATTCTACTCAGCATTTTCTAATGAGCTGCGAATATACAAACGGTTTTGTTGTCGAATAGTTATTGAAAAAGCTTAAATGATCAAAAGTTATAAATCAAGCTTCCTTGCAAAAAATTACCAACCAATATAGACCATCTTTGTTAAACAAAATATGGAAATAAAGATATCCGATTTTGATCAAATGGAGCGGCTGTATCGCACTCAGTTGGTGAATTCACTTTGGGGATTTCGTCCGATTACACTTGTAGGGACCACAGACAAATTAAAAAATCCAAACCTGGCAATTGTAAATAATCTACTACACATTGGTGCCAACCCACCTCTAGTGGGTATTTTGTTCCGGCCTCCTGTGGTAGAAAGACACAGCCTTGAAAATATAATAGAAACAGCTTATTTAAGCCTGAATCACATCACCAAATCCTTTTATCAAAAAGCACATCAGACATCTGCCAAATACGATCGCAATCAATCTGAATTTGAAGCTGTAGATATAGAAGCTGAATATAAGGAAGGGATTTCTGTACCCTTTGCAAAAGAAAGTCCGGTTAAGGTTTTGTTGGAGTTGGTGGACAGAAAGGACATTGAACTGAATGGAACTGTATTGATTATCGGTAAGGTAATTGAACTCTTTATTGATGAAAAACTTTTAAGCAAAGATGGTTTTATTCAGCACGAAAAGGCAGGAATAGTGACTTCTGTCGGTCTCGATGCATATTATGAAACCAAGCTCCTCAGCAGATTGAGTTACGCCCGACCGAATCAACCACCCCAAAAGTTAAATGTATAATATGCAATTAGACGAAAGAGATACCGACAGGATAATAGAAATGGCATGGGAAGATAGGACACCCTTTGATGCCATTGAAAGTCAGTTTGGCTTAAGCGAGAAAGAAGTCATAGTAATGATGCGAAGAGAAATGAAGCCTTCATCATTCAGACGTTGGAGGAAAAGGGTAAGTGGCAGAACTACTAAACACAGAAAAATGAGTCCCAATACCGGACTCAGGTTTAAATGCTCTCGTCAGAAGCATATTTCAGGGAATAAGGTGACTTAAAATCAAAAGCTTTGTATCGTCATCTTGAGATGTGGATGAGAAGACTTTTTGGGAGGCTTTTTTATAAAAACAGATGATTAGACGAACTACAAAAACAAGTAGTATATTACTTAGGTATTACTTTCAAAATATGCCATTATGGCTAAATCAATCTCTCTAAAAATAGATGAAGAAATCCTTAAGGATGCTGAAACCAAGATATCCCGATTAGGAGTGTCGAGAAATAGATACATCAATGATGCAGGTGGCTGCTTACAATAAAGCCCAGAAGAGGGCAGCGTTGGAAAAGAAAATAAAAATAGCTTCACATGCTGTTAGGGAATCGAGCATGGAGGTATTAGCTGAATTTGAAGCATTAGAGGATGATTATGAAGCGTTTTGATATTTGATTGGCAACTATGTGTTTACTATGTTTCTATTTTGTCTATGTAGTAAAAATTGGATCCGCTGCCTCCC